>JBCDIS010000143.1:0-18355 GCA_038748685.1 Acidobacteriota bacterium
CCTGTTCCTCGGGCTGGCTCGGGAGCTGGGGATTCCCGCGGAGTTCGTGGTCTCCACCGACGGTCCGCTGTCGAGGGTTCCCGGGGGGCGTCTCCTGGAGCTGCATATGGCGGTGTCGGTCCGGTGGGGAGGGACGGAGGTCACCTTCGACGCCTCCGGCCCGCGGAGGCGGCCGGCGGATTTTCGGCGTATTTCGGACGCCACCGCTGCGGCGATTCTCGATTCCAATCGGGGTGCCCACCTTTTGCTGGCGGGCCGCTGCCGGGAGGCGCGGCCCTGGCTGGAGCGGGCCGTGGCGTCGGCCCCTGAGCTGGCTTCCGCCCGGAGCAACCTCTCCATCGCCCGGCGGACCTGCGGCGACCGCCCTAGGTCAGTGGCTGCCTCCGGCGCGGGCAGCTCCGCTGGCGCGGGCAACGTCCGCCAGGGCCCGCTCCGCGTCGGCCAGCGCCTCGGCGGAGGTCGACGGCTGGGACCTCAGGGTCTCCAATCGATGCCGGAACTGGGCCTCTGCTTCGTCAAGGCGCCCTAGGCGCTGGAGGGCCTGGGCCAGGATCCGCTGGCTGGTGGTGGCCCAGATTCCTTCGGGCTCGTCGGTGGCTCGCCAGGCCGCCAGGGCGCCCTCGGCCTCCCGCACCGCCTCCTCCGGCTGATCCAGGTCCAGGTGGAGTCTTGCGATCCAGGTTCGGGCCTGCAGATCCAGGGCCGCATCCGGCCAGCCGCGGGTCGCCAGGAGTTCGCGGACTTCCCCGAGAAGCTCGAGGGCCTCTGTGGGCCGACCGAGCTTGGACTGCAAGAGGGCGAGGTTGTAGAGGGTCTTCGGCGCCATGGGCATCGGCATACCGTTGAGGCGTAGCAGCCGGACGGCCTGCTCGTACCTGGGGAGGGCGGCCTCGGGCTCCCCAAGGCGGTTGAGGGTGCGGCCGAGATTGTGGAAGTGGTAGATGTCCAGGGGATGGACCGCCGCCTCACCTAGACGGAGGCAGCCTTCGGTTGCCTCCTCGAGTAGCCGCCGCGCGGTGGCGAGGTTCCCTCGGCGCATGTGGACAAAGGCGAGGTTGCCTGTCGCGCGGTGGACCCTCGGATGTTCGGGGCCCTTGGCGTCGATCTCGATGCTCTGTGCCTCTTCCATGAGGCGTTGAGCTTCTTCTGAGTCCCGGGGGAGGACGGCGAGCCCTAGGTTGAGGAGGGTGGCGAAGAGGCTGGGGTGGCGCGCGCCGTAGAGCTCCCGCTTCATCGCCACCACTTCCCGCAGTAGCACCTCCGCCTCCCCATGGCGGTCCTGCTGCATCAGGAAATGGCCGAAGTTGTTGAGGGTGGTGGCGAGGATGGGATGGGGGGCGGCGTATCGCAGGCGCTGGCGATCGACGGCGCTGCGCCACAGGTCCTCCGCACGGTCGGGCTCGGTTTGGGAGGCGACCACGGCTCGAAACGCCTCCAGGCGATCGAGCCTGGCGTCGTTCTGGGAAGCCATCTCCCGCGCCTTCTCGAAGCTCTCGGCGGCCTCGTTCCATCGGGCCAGCTCCAGACTCAGGTGGCCGCGGACCTCGTAGACGATCGCCAACGTGTCGCGTTCACCGGACGCTTGAGCCAGCTCCTCCGCCGAGCGGATCACCGCTTCCGCGGCCGGATAGTCTGCGAGGTAGACCTCGTTCATCGCCAGGATGGCTCGATACCTCGCCTCTCGTCCCGGATCTCGATCGTCCCTCTCGGTCTCCAGGTGCACCGCTTCCCGGAGGGCCTTCTGGGCCTCGCGGTAGCGTCCCAGGTCTGAGAGGACATCGCCGAGGAGGTGAGCCACGGCGGCGACGTCAGCGGGATCCGCTTTGATGTCCGGCCTCCGGTAGAGCTGGAGGGATTCCCGGGCGTGCCTGCGTGCCTCTGTCAGCAGACCTAGGCTCTCGTAGGTACTCGCCAGGACGTAGGAGAATCGGGCCAGGAGGTCCGGCTGGTTCTGCAACTCCGAGCGTATGGAGTCCCCCGCCGAATCCAACAGCTGTCGGGCGGTGACCCGTCCGCCGACGGCGCGGTCCGGATCCGGAAGCTCGAAGACTTCGGTCAGCCATCGCGACACGGTCTCCGCCCGTTGACCGGCGTCCAACGCCCGGTTCCGTTCTTCCAGAATGCGGTTCTGCTGCACCAGGAGAATCCCCAGGGAGCCGAGGAGAACCACCAGGACCGCCGTCGCCGCCGACAGGGCCAGCTTCTGGCGTCGGATTAGCTTGCCGAGCCGGTAGCCGAGGGACGCGGGCCGGGCGGCAATCGGTCGTCCCTGGAGATGCCGCTCGACGTCCTGGGCGAGATCAGCGGCGGTGCCGTATCGCCGCGCCGGATCCTTGGCGAGGGCCTTGAGAACGACGGCGTCCAGATCCCCCCGGAGCTGCTGGCCGAGGCGGCGACGGTCGGGGCCGTCGGCGGGGCTCGCGGTACCGGCTACCCCGGAGAGCACCCTGGAGGACGGCGTCGGCGTGTCCCGGTGGCAGATGGCGTCCACCGCCGACGCCAGGTCTTTGCCGTCGAGGCGGTAGGGGAGGTCGCCGGTGAGCAGGAGGTGGAGGAGGAGACCTAGGGAGTAGACGTCGCTGGCGGTGGTGATGGGAAGCCCCGACACCTGCTCCGGACTCGCGTATTCGAGGGTCAGCGGCGACCGGCCTTCGCCGGTCAGCGCGGTTCCCTGGAGGCCTTCGGTGCCCAGGATTTTGGCGATGCCGAAATCCAACAGTTTGGGGACACCGGCCCGCGTCACCAGGATGTTGCTGGGCTTGAGGTCGCGGTGGACGACCAGGCTCTGGTGGGCGAACTGCACGGCTCCGCAGACGTCGAGGAACAGCCTTAGCCGGCCCTCGATGTCGAGCTGGGCCAGATCGCAGTAGCGATCGAGGGGCTCCCCTTCCACCAGTTCCATCACCAGGAACGGATGCCCCCCCGGGGTGGCGCCGCCGTCCAGCAGTTGGGCGATGTTCGGGTGTTCGAGGCTGGCGAGGATGCGGCGCTCCCGATGGAACCGCTGGACCCTCTCCTCCGAAGGGCGTCCAGCGCGGATCAGCTTCAGGGCCACCGTTTTCGAGAAGTCGACATCCGCCCGCTGGGCGAGGTAAACGTCCCCCATTCCTCCTGAACCCAGGGTGCCGAGGATCCGGTAGTTGGCCACCCGCTGGCCGGTCTGGACGTCGTCCGGATCCCTCAGGCCCCCTTCGAGCCGAAACACCGGCGCCTCGAGGAATCGCAGCTCCGAATCCGAATCGCGAAGGAGGGTTTCCACCTGATGGCGCAGCTCGGGGTCGTCGCCGCAGGCCCGCTCGAGGAACGCAGGTCGGTCCTCCACCGGTACCTCGTAGACGTCGGCCAGGACCCGTCTCACCCGTCGCCACTGTGCGGCTTCAGCGGCGGTGCCCGACGTCCCCCGGTCGTCGGGCTTGGGAAATGTGACGGTGGGCTTGGGGGGCGACTGGCTCATGGCGTGACTTCGGCTAGTGGATCCTAGATCGCCCGGGCGGGGACGACGGCCACCCGGGGCCGGATGGCCCCGTCGGCAGGATGGGAGGTCCCCGAAGCTCAGCGATCGGTGTCGGTCTCCTCCCCTGAATCCTCAGGTTCCTGGCTTCCGGGTGACCCCACCAGGCCCATCAAGAGCACGCCCAGCTCGGCGTTGTCCCTCACCTCGGCCAGTGCGCCGGAGCCGGGGCCCCGGGCGAGAAGGGGTACGGGCTCGGCGGTATGACCCCCGGTGGCCCAGCGGACCTTGAGGGGCTGACCCTCCCTCCCCGCCATCAGGGCCAGGCCGCCGGTTTCATGGTCGGAGGTCACCAGCACGAGGGTAGGGCCGTTCTCGGGGGTATCAGCAAATTCGACCGCCACGCGGACGGCCTCGTCCAGGGCGCGGATGCCCTCCACCACCTGCTCCAGGTGCCCCACGTGGGCTCCGGTGTCGGTTTCCTCGGTCTCCACCATCAAGAAAAAGCCTTCGGAGCCGCCGCCGAGACGCCGGAGGGCGAGGCGGGTCAGCTCCGCCAGGGACGGCGGGGTTTCCCGGGCGACCTCCTGATGGGGCAGCAGTCCGAGCAGGGGACCGGCTGACGCGTCCCTCAGGGTGGGCCAGTCCCGGGCTACGGTGTAGCCGGCGTCCCCGAAGGCCGCCATGGCGTCGGCCCCGGGGTCGTCTCCGTCGAACCCCGGATGCTCCCCGCCGACGAAGAGATCCACGCCGGAGGCGGCGAAGTCGGCGGCGATGCCGGCGAGGTCCCTACGACTGTCGCGGTGGGCGGCGAAGGCCGCCGGGGTGGCGTCCCAGAGATAGGAATCGGTCACCAGGCCGATGGCCTTGCCGGCGTCCCGCGCCCGTTCGGCGACGGTCTCGAGACGGTCCCCCTCGGGGGTCACGGACAGCATCCGGGGCCTCGTCTTGCGGCCGGTGGCGATGGCGGTGGCGCCGGCGGCGGAATCGGTGTAGAGCCGTTCCAGGGAATGGGTGGTGATCCAGGACGAAACAGGGAAGCTCTCCACAAAGAGCCGCCCATCGGGCCCTTCGAGGGCGGCGCGGGCCGCCGCTAGGTGGGAGAAACCCATGCCGTCGCCTATGAAGAGCACGATGTTTTTGGGCATGGCCTCCGCGGCAGCGCCTTCGGCCAGGGCAGCGGGGTCGGCGACGGCGGTTTCGGAAGGCGGAGCGAACCGCATCACGTAGGGACTGGGGTGTCCCCCCGCCGGCTCCAGGACGAGGCGCCGGTCCACCATGTCGGCCACGGTGGGGGCCAGGACCGCGACGAGGACGACGCCTAGGATGAGGCCGATCAGCAGGCCGACGAGGATGCCTCGCCAGCGACGGGGACTGGACGTTGGGGTCATGGGGTTCTCCAGAACGGGCGGTATGCCCACTGCGGCATCTTACCCCCTCGCAGAGCGGTCCACGGACGGAGATCGCCGGCGCCGAGGGGATACTATGGTCGGGCTCCGGCGGCCCTTCGCCGGGGCATCTCAAGGAGCCCACGTGACGACATCGAATCCACCCGCCGAAGGTGGAGCAGACCGCGAGCGACCCTCCACCTCTGCGGCGCGGACCGCCCGCGGAGAGTCCCTGCCGATCTCCCTCCTGACCGCGGCCCTGGTCACCGCCGGGGCCTTGGCCTTGGTCTACTTTGGGCTCGGCGACGAGTTCCACACCTGGAATCCGACCTTCGACCGGCCCGGCGCCGAAGCCGGGGGCTACGGCAAGGCGGTGACCTACGACGGGATCGCCGGTCGGGTGCTGGCCCTCGGCGTCGTCGGCGAGCCCCTGCGTCTCGTCGGGGCCGGGCCGAAGGCCTTCGACCTCGCGGTCGGCGACGGTGCGCAGGAGCATCGACTCGTCTTCGTGCTCACGCCGGAGGGGAACATCCGGGCGATCCCAGGGTCCAGAATGGGAACGGATCAGAGGCTGACGGTACCGCAGGACGCCCGGCCCGGGCCGTGGCTCTTCGTTGCCCTGGCGACCCCTCGACGGCTGGAGCTGCCTCCGGGCGCCGTCGACCTGGTGGCGGGCATGCCGGTCTACCGCGGAGAGGACTTCGCGACCTGGCTGGAGGAGGAGGCGCGGATCGACGGAGGGGTCTGGATGGCCGCATCGGCCACCGTCGACGTGAAGCCCGCCCCCGACGGTGTGTCAGAGCCTCGGTGATCCCTCCGGCGGACCCGGAACCCGGGGGGCGGCGAAACGTACCATCCGCGTCGACCTGCCCTCGCCCGCGCGCCGTCCCGTACCCTCGAGGAGATTTCCGATGGATTCCTTTGCCCCACGTGTTTCCGCTTCGCCGCGTCTCCGCGGCCCACGGTCCGCCTTCGCTTTCGTCCTTGCCGCTAGCCTTTCCCTGACCTTGGTGCAGGCTCCGCCGGCGGACGCGGGGGATTGGCCCCAGATCCGCGGCCGGGACCGCGACGGTGTGGCCCACGGGGAGGACCTGGCCCGGGCCTGGGGTGAGGATGGCCCGCCGGCTTTGTGGCGTCGGGATTTCGGCGCCGGCTTCGCCGGCATGGCGGTGGTGGGGGATCGGCTCTACACCATGGCGGCGGGGCTCGAGCCCGCCGAGGTGGAGGGGGAGGCCGCGGCGGAGAAAGGTGCCGTCGGCTCGACGGAAGACGCCCTCTGCCTCGACGCCGCTACCGGCGCGGTCCTTTGGCGTACGACCCTGGGCACCCGCTTCGTCGAAACCTTCGGCGACGGTCCGCGGATGACTCCGACTGTGGATGGCGACCGCGTCTACTTCGCCACCTCCGATCTACAACTTGCGGCCCTCTCGGCCACGGACGGCGGGATCCTATGGCGCTGGGATCTCGGTGCTGCGTTCGGTACCGAGGTACCGAGGTTTGGGTACTCAGTGTCGCCGGCGGTGTTCGGCGATCTCCTGGTGGTGGACGTCGGCGGGCGGGGGGAGCGGGGGGTGATGGCCTTCGACAAGGGCACCGGCGAGATCCGCTGGCAGAGCCTCGAAGGGGCGCCGTCCCACGCATCGCCCCTGGCGGTTCGCCTCGGGGGTCGGGAGCAGCTGGTGTTCCACCGCCGGGCCGGCAACGAAATTGTGTCCCTGTCGCCCTCGGGGGACGTCCTCTGGCGACACGGCCTGGCCCAGGACATCCTCGCCATGCCCCACTTCGTGCCGCCGAACGGCTTCCTCGTGTCCTCCGCCACGACGGAAGGGATCTTCCTGAAGGTCGACCCGGCGGGGGACGGCTTCGAGATTTCGGAAGCATGGCGAAACCCCAAGTTCCGCAACCACTTCAGCAACTCGGTACGGGTCGGGGGCCACTTTTATGGTTTCGACAACGCGACCCTCCGGGCCGTCGCGGTCGAGGACGGCGCGCCGGGGTGGGCGGCCCGGGGTTTCGGCAAGGGGAGCCTGGCGGCGGCGGGGGATCTGCTGGTGGTCCTGGGGGACAAGGGCACCCTCGCGCTCGTCGAAGCGACGCCGGAGCGATACGTTGAGCTCGGGCGCTTCCAGGCGATGGAGGGGCGGTCGTGGACCCCGCCGACGGTGGCGGGGGGACGTGTCTACGTGCGGGACCAAGACGAGATCGCCGCCTTCGATATCTCCCGCCGGGCGACGCCGAAAGCCGCGGCCGCCCGGGCCGACGGCGACGGGCCCGTGTCGACGGCCCTCGCCGGAGCCGCGGACACCGTCGACGGCGTCCTGGAACGCTACACCGCAGCCAGCGGCGGCCTGGGGGCGTGGCGGAAGGTGGACACGCTGCGCATGGCGGGAACCTACGCCACCTTCAGCGTCGTCAAGCCCTTCGTCCTGGAGAAGAAACGGGGCGATCTCTACCGCATCGAACACGGTTTCCTCGGCGGGCCTATCGTCAAGGCCCGGGATTCCGGCGGCCCTTGGTGGACCGTGGGGGTGTTCGGGATCAACGAGCCCGCCAGGGTGGGGATTCCGGGCTACGTGCCGGTGCTGGAGCGGGAGTCCCTTTTCGAGCCGCCCCTGCTGGACGCGGCTGCCAAGGGCCACCGGGTCGAGCTCCTCGGACCCGGGGAGGTGGACGGTCGGCCCACCGTCGATCTCCGGTTGATCCTGGAGAACGGCTGGGAGGAGACCTGGCACCTCGACGCCGGCACTTTCCTCGAAGTGGCGGTGGATTCCACCGTTCCCGACGCCACCCAGGGGCAGGATCCGTTCGCCCGTCGGACCTTCTTCTCCGACTTCCGTGACGTCGAGGGGCTGATGCTGCCCCACCGGGTTTCCCACGAATTCGGCGCCCGTCTCGAAGAGATGGCGGTGGAGAGGGTCGAGCTGAACCCGGACCTGCCGGAGGAGCGTTTCCGTTTCACCGGCGAAGAGCCGGCGGACGGCGGCGAATCCCAAGAGCAGTGAGGATGGGGCCTCGGGAGAATTCTTTCGATCTCGCCTCCGGAGACGGCGTTCCGCTGGCAGCGACCCTCTTCGAGCCCTCCGAAGCCAACGGCGCCGTCGTGCAGATCCATTCTGCAACGGCGGTGGCCCGGGGCATCTACGTCAAGTACGCCCGCCACCTGGCGGAGCGTGGCTTTGTGGTGTTGACGTTCGACTACCGGGGGACGGGGGACTCGCTGCGGAGTCATATCCGCGACTTTCGAGGCCGCATGCGGCACTGGGGGGAGCGGGACGTGGCGTCGGTGATCGCGTGGGTGGCGGACACCTACCCGGACCACCGACACCTGTGCGTCGCCCACTCCGTCGGCGGCCAGATCTTGGGCCTGGCGGAGAACTGCCACCGCCTGGAGGCGGTCTTCGCGGTCGCCGCCCAGTGGGGCAGCTGGACCCTGTGGCCGGCGCCGCGTCGCTGGCTCCACAAGGGGCTTTTCCACGTCGTCGCCCCGGCGGCCTCGGCGGTGGCGGGCTATTTTCCCGGCCGGATCCTCGGCATGGGAAACCTGCCCAAGACGGTGGGCCTGGACTGGATGCGCTGGTGCCGCAGCGAGCACTACATCGTCGACGACGAGGGACGGCCGCTACGCCCCCATTTCCACCGCCTGCGGGCCCGGGTCCGCTGGACCGGTTTCCGCGACGATCCGGTCTTCGGCCCGCCCCGGGCCATCGCCCACATGGCGACGGTATACCCAAACGCCAGCTCCGAGGTGGTGATCGTCGATCCCAAGGCCGACGGCCTCGGAGCCGTCGGCCATTTCGGATTCTTCCGCAGCCGCTTCCGCGACACCCTCTGGCGGGAGAGCGCCGAGTGGTTGGAGCGCTCCCTGGCCGCCGCTGAAGTCGGTTCAGCCGTCGACGGCGTGCCGTAGGGGGGCCTGGCCGCTGCGTTCGAGGGCGGCGGCTCCGGCGTCGGTAAGGCGGAGGCCGTCCTCCCGTGCCTCCAGCCATCCCCGGCGGCTCAGGCGGTCCACCACCCGGCGCAGCTGGGCAGAACGCCAGTTGAATCGCCTCCGCACGTGGGCCGGGTCCCGGGTCTCCCGCCCGAGGTGGAGCATCAGGAGCTGCTCCGCCATGCCGCGCCCCAGCCGCCGCTGCCGTAGGAAGGCCGCCAGCAGACCGTGTCGGGGGGACGCGAGGAAGACGACGGCAAAGAGGATTCCCGCCATGGAGGCCATGGCTCCGGCGATGGAGGCGTCGAGCCAGCGGGCTAGGCCGTAGCCCAGCCACGCCGACGCCACCCCGAAGGCCACCGACAGGCCGAGCATGGCGGCGAGGCGGTCGGTGAGGAGGTAGGCGGTGGCCGCCGGAACCACCAGCATGGCCACCACCAGGATCGCCCCCACCGACTCGAAGGCGCCGACGATGGTGATCGAGAGCACGGCCATCAGCAGGTAGTGGACCAGCACCGGGGCGAAGCCCAGGGAGGCGGCGAGGGCGGCGTCGAAGGTGGTGAGCTCCAGCTCCTTGAAGAACACCACGACGAAGGTCGCCACCGCCGCAAGGATCGAGCCGTTGATCACCAGGGCCCGGGGTCCGAGGACCCGGTCCCCCCAGTACAGGAGATCCCAGGGGGTGTAGGCGATCTCGCCGTAGAGGACGCATTCGAGGTCGATGTCCACCTGGCCGGCGTAGCGGCTGATCAGGATGACCCCCACCGAGAACAGGGCGGGGAAGACGACCCCGATGGAGGCGTCTTCCGCCAGGCGGCCGGTGCGGGTCCCAAGCTCCACTAGGAAGACCGTCAGCACGCCGAAGGCGGCGGCGCCGATCACCATCGGGAGGGTCGTTCGGTCGCCGCTGGCGAGGAACGCGATGGCGATCCCCGGCAGCACGGCGTGGCTGATGGCATCCCCCAGGAGGGCCATCCTGCGCAGCACCAGGAAGGTGCCCACCAAGGCGCAGGAGGCCGCGACGCACGCCGCCACCAGCAGGATGACCCAGGTAGGACTCATGGGGCGGGCCTCATGCGACTTGACCTTCGAGCCGGGGGATCGGCTGGCCGTGGGGATCCAACTCGGGATAGCCGAGCTTCTCGTCGAGGATTGCAACCGCCTCTTCGGAGAGGGTGTGCTCCATGGCGTCGGCGTCGCGGTGGACGTGGTCGCTGGCCAGCTCCAGCTGGCGGGTCAGGTAGAGCTCCCACAGCCTGTGCTTGCGGACCACGCGCCGAGCGGCATCGAGGCCCCTCTCCGTGAGGCGGGCGCCGTCGGTGAAGGTGTCGAGGAGGCGATCCGCCCGCAGTCGGCGGCCCACCCGCCGCACCTCGGCGGCCCCCTGGCCCCGCATCCCCATCAGGGCCGGCCACGGCACCCGGGTGCGGAAATCCTCCCCACGCTCGCCGGTGACGTAGAGGTCCTTCAGCAGGTTCTCGCTGAGGATGCGACGCACCATCCGGCGGTCTTCGAGCCAGGTCCACACCATTCCCCGCCGCGGCGCCACCAGCAGCGAGACCACCAGGACCCCGCTGGCCAGCAGCACGATGACCGGTCCGGTGGGGAGGCGCGGAACCGCGGCGCTGGCCAGGGCTCCGGCGGCACCGGACCCTCCACCGAGCACCGCCGCCAGCACGAGCATCACCCCCAGCCGTTCGGTCCACTGCCGCGCCGCCGCCGCCGGCATCACCAGGGTGGCGACGATGAGGATCACCCCGACGGTCTGGAGGCCCACCACCACCACGGTCACCAGAAGCAGGGTCAAGAAGACCTCGAGACCCCGCATCGGAAAGCCGAGGGCGCCGCCGTAGTCGCGGTCGAAACAGAGCAGCTGAAGCTCCTTGAAGCACAGCGCCACCGACGCCAGGACGAAGACCCCGAGGATCGCCATCACCCGCAGGTCCCGCGGCATCAAGGTCGCCGCCTGGCCGAAAAGGAACTTATCGAGGCCGCTCTGGTTGCCGAGGGGGAGCTTCTGGATATGGGTGAGGAGCACGATGCCGATGCCGAAGAACACCGACAGCACCATGCCGATGGCGGTGTCCTCCTTCAGGCGGCTCCAGCGGACGATGGCGAGGATGGCGAGGGCCCCCACCAGGCCCGCCGCGAGGGCCCCGAGGAACAAGGGCGTGGGACTCTTGCTGCGGGTCAGCAGGAAGCCCAGGCAGACCCCGGGTAGGGCGGCGTGGGCCAGGGCGTCCCCCAGCAGGCTCTGCCGGCGCAGGAACGCGAAGCAGCCGATCACGCCCCCCACGACCCCCAGCAGGCTCGAGCCCAGAAGGACGTTGCGGGCGGTGAAATCCAGCTCCACCATCGGTCTAGCCCTTGGCCCTCGGGCCGCGGGGTTGGGGGCCCCGGTGCTGGAGGGCGGGGTCCAGGGCCCGGGCCTTCAGAAGATCCTCGGTGGCCTGTGTGAGGACCGTCAAGCGACCGCCGTAGGTGCGCTGGAGGTTTTCCTGGGTGAAGGTGGTGGCCACCGGTCCGGAGGCCACAAGACGCATGTTGAGCAGCACCACGTGGTCGAAGTACTCCGCCACGGTTTGGAGGTCGTGGTGGACCGCCACCACGGTGCGGCCCTCGGCCCGCAGCTCCTGGAGCAGGTGGAGGATCGCCCGTTCGGTCGTGGCGTCGACCCCGGCGAAGGGCTCGTCCATGAAGTAGATCCGCGCCTCCTGGGCCAGGGCACGGGCGAGGAACACCCGCTGCTGCTGCCCCCCCGAGAGCTGGCTGATCTGGCGGTCCGCCAGGTGCCGGATGCCGACGTGATCGAGGCACGCCAAGGCTTTCTCCCGGTGGGCTTTGCCGGGGCGCCGGAACCACCCCAGCTGGCCGTAGAGGCCCATGGTGACCACGCCGAGGGCGCTGGTGGGGAAGTCCCAGTCGACGCTCTCCCGCTGAGGCACATAGGCCACCCACGACCGTCGCTGGCGGTAGCCGGCGCCGCAGATCTCGACCCAGCCCGTGAGGGGCTTGATGAGTCCGAGGATCGTCTTGAGGAGGGTCGATTTGCCGGCGCCGTTGGGGCCGACGATGGCGATGTGCTGGCCCTCCGGTAGCTCCAGGTCGATGTCCCAGAGCACCGGCTGGGTGTGGTACGCCACCGTCAGATCGTGGATCTCCACCGCCGGGGCCCGCTCCTCGGCGGTCTGAGCCAGGTCCAGGGCGCCGTCCGGCGTCATCGTAGAGCCTCCACGATGGTGTCGACGTTGTGGCGCACCATGCCCTCGTACGTGCCCTCCGGCGTGCCGGCGGCCCCCATGGCGTCGGAGAAGAGCTCGCCGCCGATGACCACGTCGTGGCCGCGGTCGCGGCAGGACGCCTGGACCGCCTCCACCGTCCGCTGGGGCACGCTGGACTCGACGAACATGGCGGGGATCCCCCGATCCGTCACCAGGTCGACGACCCGCTGGACATCCTGGAGGCCCGCCTCCGCCAGGGTGCTGACACCCTGGATACCCACCACTTCGAGGCCGTAGCGGTCGCCGAAATAGCCGAAGGCGTCGTGGGCGGTCACCAGCACCCGGCGCTCCTCCGGGATCTCCTCGATCCGCCCCCTGGCCCAGGCATCGAGGTCCAGAAGCCGGCCCCGGAGCTCGTCCCGCCGGCTCCGCAGTTCTGCCCCGTGCTCGGGCCGTAGCTCCACCAGCGCCTCGGTGATGGGATCGAGGGTTTCAGCCCAAAGGGCGACGTCGAACCAAATGTGGGGGTCGTACTGCCCCTCGAGCTCCGGCGGCTCCCGGCGCTTGTCCTCCGGCACCGCCTCGGACACCGCCACCACCGGACGCTGCCGCGCCATCTTGACGAGGATGTCCCCCATCTTGCCTTCGAGGAAGAGGCCGTTGTAGAGGATCAGGTCGGCCTCCGCCAACCTGCGGACGTCGCTCTCGCTGGCCTTGTAGAGGTGGGGGTCGATCCCCGGCCCCATGAGTCCGGTGACCTCCGCCAGATCCCCCGCCAGGATAGTGGCGGTGTCGGCGATCATGCCGGTGGTGGCGACCACCTGTAGCGGGCCGCCCTCGCCGATGTCTTCGGCCTCCGGCCCCTGCGGCGCGCAGGCGACCACCGCCATGGGGAGGAGCATGCAGGTCGTCAGGAGGAGGACGGAGGGCGGGGAGGTCTTCAGGGGACGGATCATGTCTTGGACCTTTGGGGCATCGGCGTCACCGCCGAGGCCCATGGGAACGGAGTGGATGGGGCATCGAGGCTTCGTCTCGGTTGCAAGGGTCGGGTTGGCGGAAGTCCGCCTTGGTCGATGTTCTATTTTGACTAATCAAAAAATGAGTTGTCAAGTCTCGAAGTTACGTGCCGGACCGACACGTGGATGGCGGGGCAAGACGCTTCGCGTGCGGCGGCCAAGTAGGGGAGTCGTTGGGGCCGCCGCAGGGGTCCGCCCCCAAAAGCCAAGCCCCCGACTTCCGTTGAAGGATGGAAGACGGGGGCTCTGCTGTTTGGATCCGGCGGACCTCAGGTCTGGGGGACCGCGGTGGGCGCCGCCGGATGCATCGACACGGGTCCCACGGTTCGAGCCGCGGGGCGATGTCTCAAGGGGAGTAAGGCCTCACGGGGAGTAGGGCATCGACGAGTCCTGGAGGAAAAGCAGGACGCGGCCGTCGGGGGTCTTCACATAGCCCTTGGTGTACTCGACCTTGGTCTCGGTGCCGTCGGGGCCCGTGAAGTAGTAGTGACCCATGGCGATGGCGACGTTGCCGTGGAACTTCAGGGTGTCGTTGTCGAAACGGACCTTGGACCACGGCTTGAGGGCGAACCCCTTGTCTTCCGCGTACCTCTTGTTGCCGGAAACGAAGTAGCTCAGCGCGCCTTCGAGGTTCGGGCGGAACGGGGTTTCGGCGGCGAGGGTCGGCTTGAACTGGATCGGGCCGAGGTCGAAAGCATAGGCGGCGCGGGCAGCCCCTTCCGCCACAGCCGGGGCGTTGTCGCCGGCTTCACCGATGGCGACGACGGCGTCGCCCCACATCTTCTGGGCTGCGGTGACATCGGCTTTGGTGATCGCGGGACCGTCAGGGAGAAAGCCGACCGAATAGTCGTCGGCGTGGATCGGAAGGGAACCCAAAAGCAAAGCGGCGGCAACCAGAGCAAAGGGGATGGACTTGGTCATTCAAATCTCCAGTGGCAGTCTGAGTTTACGCAACTCCGTCGGTGGCTCTGTGAGCCTGTCGGGGACGAGCGGAGTTGTTTGATACCGCTTGCTTTCGTACGGGTCGAGGAATTGGACTCAATTCCGGACAATTTTTGGTCGGTTTCGGTGGAGGCTCGGTCGGCCCGCCGCCACGGCGGCCCTGGCCCTGTTCCTCTGGGGGCTCGGCAGTCGTCGGGTCTGAGCCGCGGAGGGGAGCCCAAGAGCACTTCGACCGGTTCCGCTTGACGGCGCCGATGCCTTCACCCAGACTCAGCTGGCAGACCCCATCGACCCCCAGGAGGAAGTTCCGATGCCCCGACGCCCTTCGCCGTCCGCCGCCCACATCCCGCCTCGCCGCGGGTCCCTCCGGCGATCCCACGGGATCCTCGCAGTGGCCGCCGCAGTCGTCCTGCTGGCGGGTTGCACCGCCCCCGCCCCTGGGATCGACCCGGGATCGGAAGACGCCCAGGGGGCGACCGAGACCGCCGCCCCACTGGACTTCGCCCTCGCCATCCACGGCGGAGCCGGCGCCCTGCCGGACGACCTGTCGGAGGAGAGGAAGCAGGGGTACCTGGACGATTTGAGCAAGGCCCTCCAGCATGGGCGGGACCGTCTCGCCGAGGGCGCCCCCAGCCTCGACGTCGTCCAGGAGGTGGTGCGGATCCTCGAAGATTCGCCCCTGTTCAACGCCGGCAAGGGGGCTGTTTTCACCCACGAAGGGCGCAACGAGCTGGACGCGGCGATCATGGACGGTCGCGATCTCAACTGCGGTTCGGTGGCGGGGGTCACCACGATCAAGAACCCCGTCGACCTGGCGCGGGCGGTGATGGAGGAGTCGCGGCACGTTTTCTTCACCGGCGCCGGTGCAGAGCAGTTCGCCGCCGAGCAGGGGATCGAAACCGTGGAGCCGGAGTACTTCTTCGTCCAGTCCAGGTACGACTCCCTGCAGCGGGCCCTGGAGCGGGAGTCCGCCGCCGGCGCCGAGGATGAGAAGCGGGGGACCGTCGGCGCCGTCGCCCTCGACAGGGATGGCAACCTGGCGGCGGCCACCTCCACCGGCGGCCTCACCAACAAGCGCTTCGGCCGGGTCGGGGACGTGCCGGTGATCGGCGCCGGCACCTACGCCAACAACGCCACCGTCGCCGTTTCCTGTACCGGCATCGGCGAGCAGTTCATCCGCAACAACATCGCCCACGACGTCTCGGCGCTGGTGGAGTACGAAGGCCTTTCGGTGGAGGCGGCGGCCCAGGAAGCCATCGGCAAGCTGGATCCGGGGGACGGCGGGTTGATCGCCGTCGGCCGAACCGGCGAAATCGCCCTGGTTTTCAACAGCGCCAGCATGCTGCGGGGGGCCGCCGACTCCAACGGTCGCTTCGAGGTGGCCATCTGGGGGAGCCCGTGAGCGACGGCGGTGCCGGTCCTCGGGCCGACCGGCGTCGGAGCAACCGTCTGGCGGGGGAGATCAGTCCTTACCTGAGGCTCCATCAACACAACCCCGTGGATTGGTACCCGTGGGGGGACGAGGCCCTGTCGAGGGCAAAGGACGAGGACAAGCCGATCTTCCTTTCGGTGGGGTACGCCACCTGCTACTGGTGCCACGTCATGGAGCGGGAGTCGTTCTCCGACGCCGGCACCGCGGCGCTGATGAACCGGCACTTCGTGAACGTCAAGGTCGACCGCGAAGAGCGGCCGGACCTGGACGAGATCTACATGGCGGCGACCCAGATTTTCACCCAGCAGGGGGGGTGGCCCAATTCGGTGTTCCTCACGCCGGACCTTGAGCCCTTCTTCGCCGGCACCTACTTTCCGCCGTCCGATGGGCGAGGACGTCCGAGCTTCAAGACCGTCCTGCTCTCGATGCAGAACGCCTGGGAGACCCGCCGCGGCGAGGTGGAGGAGCAGGGGCGCGAAATGGCGTCGGCGATGCGGCGGATGCTGGAGGAGCGGGGCAAGCCCCTGGACCATGTGGCCCCGGCCGACATCACGAAGGCTTCAGTGCGATCGCTGGTGGACCGCTACGACGCCAGCCACGGGGGCTTCGGCGCGGCCCCCAAATTTCCGTCGCCGGCGAACCTCTTCCTGCTCTTGGAGCTGGCGGGGGACGATTCCAAATCGGCGGAGATGCTGGACCGCACCCTCGACGGTATGGCCCGCGGCGGCCTCAACGATCAGCTCGCCGGCGGTTTCCACCGCTACTCCACCGACGCCGCGTGGAAGGTCCCCCACTTCGAGAAGATGCTCTACGACAACGGGCTCCTGATGGACGTCTACGCCCGGCGCTACGGCCAGACCGGCGACGCCGAGCACGCCCGTGTCCTGATCGAGACGGCGCGGTTCCTCAGCCGCGAGATGACCGGCCCCGAAGGAGAGCTGTGGAGCGCCATCGACGCCGAAGTCGCGGGCCGGGAGGGGGCCTACCACGTGTGGACCCAGGTCGAGCTGGCGGACGCCCTGGGGCCCGAGGACGCCGGCTTCCTGGCGCCCCTCTACGGATACGACGGCCCCCCGGTCTTCGACCGTGAGTACTACGTCCTGCATCGACCCCTTTCGTGGGGGGAGCAGGCGGAGCGCCGCCGTATGCCGGTGTCGGCGCTGCTGGACCAGGTGGAGCCCCTCAAGGCCCGCCTCCTGGAGGTCCGGGAGCAGCGCCCGCGGCCCTTGGTGGACGACAAAGTCCTCACCGACTGGAACGGCATGGCCATCGCCGGCCTGGCCACCGCCGGCGCCATGTTGGAGCGTCCTGGGATGGTGGATCAGGCCCGCCGGGCCGCCGAGTTCGTACTCTCCACTCTCCGGAGCGCGGACGGCACGTTGCTCCACAGCTGGTGTGCCGGCGAGGCCAGGTTCGAGGCCTTCTTGCCGGACTACGTCTTCTTGGTCCGGGGGCTCCTGGCCCTCCACGACGCCACCGAAGAGGACCGCTGGCTGGAGGAAGCCGCGGACCTCACCGAGCAGCAGGTGGCGCGCTTGGGGGATGCCGTCGACGGCGGTTTCTTCATCGCCGCCGAGAGCGAGGATCTGCTGTTCCGCTCCAAGGAGATTTTCGACGGCGCCTTGCCGGCCACCAACGCCGTCGCCGCCCTCAACTTGCTGGAGCTGGCCCGCCGCGGTGACCGCGACCGCTGGCTACCGGAGGTCGAGAAGACCCTCAAGGCGTTCACGCTCTTCACCGAGAAACAGCCGGAGGGGGCACGGATGATGGCCACGGCGGTGGCCGAGTATCACCGACTCGTGGCGGCCCCCAGTGACGAAGAAGCGACCCGGGCGACGGTGGTGAACCTGGTGGAGCAGGCCGCCAGGCGCTTGGCGAAGCCCGTTCTCGAAGTGGGCGACGAGGGGGCCGATGGCTTCCGGCCGTTCCGGCTAGAAGTGACCCTGAAAAAGAGATGGCACGTTTACGCCCATGAACCCGGGCTCGAGGGGCTGACGCCGACTTCGGTGTCAGCGCCGGGGGCGGAACTGCGGGATGTGACCTATCCGGCGGGGGAGGACTATCCCCCGGAGAGCCGGGGCGCCGACGGCCTGTCCGCCCAAGTCTACCGGGACGTCTTCGAGATCCGCGGAGCGCTGAAGGGAAGCGCCGAGCTGAACCTCCGTTACCAGCCCTGCGACGACGCTCGATGTCTGCCGGCGACGTCGGTGGCGGTGACCGCCGATTGACCCCATTCAACGAAGAAGGCCGAGGCCTGGGGGCCCCGGCCTGTCTCCAAGTCGGTCGGTTTCGGCTAGGGAATTCGGTCGTCAGATCGTCCCGTCGTAGCTGATCACCATGGTGGTGCCGGTCGCCTGATCGTCGGTGGAAATCGCGACGTTCATGGTCCTGCCGTCCTGTTTCCCCGCCAGGATGATCTGGTTCATGGAGCCGAAGGAGATGGTGCTCTTCTCGACGGTGAAGCCTTCGTCCTTCATCTTGTCTTCGTACCACGCGGCGACGGTTTCGGAGTCGTCGGCGGTAGTGGCGGTGAATCCGCCGGACGCTTTGTTGCCCTGGGTCGTGGAGAGGCCGCCGCCCTCGGCGGACGCCTCCGGGTAGAGGATGACCCAGGACGGCAGGTTGTCGAGGTTCGCGGCGCCACCGATGGTCATTTCACCCTCGGCGGTCTTGATGCTGAAGCCCTCACCGTCCTCGTTACCGCCGATGGTTACGCCGCCTTCGCCGGTGGGGATGGTGATCGAGCCCCCCTGCTCCAGCTCTTCGACCTTCTGCTGCACCTCTTCGGCGCCCTTCTTGATGGCCCAGCCGGTGCCGAAGAGCAGAACCACCCCGGCGAGGATGATCAGGCAGCCGCAGCCGATGGCGACCTTGGCCCAGGTGGGGAGGCCCTGTTTTGCGGCCGCGGCGGGCGGCGGTGCGGAGTATTGGGGTGGGGCCGCCGGAGGCGGAGGGGAGGCCGGCGGAGGGGATGCCG
>JBCDIS010000144.1:0-17962 GCA_038748685.1 Acidobacteriota bacterium
AAGCTGACGGACGTCTCCGGGATCAAGGGGCGTCTCTTGGGGTGGGCCCGCCGGGTGGGTCGGGAACACGCCGACGCCCTCGACCACGGGCGCAAGCCCTCGGCCTGGCTCGCCCGCCGGCACGGCCTGGCGGAGCGCCTGGTGCTGGAGAAGATCCGCCGCCGCCTCGGCCTCAGCCGGACCCACATCGCCGCCACCGGCGCCGCCCCCATCCGCCGTGAGATCCTGGAGATGTTCTCGGGCCTCGGGGTTCGAATCTACGAGGTCTACGGTCTCTCCGAGACCACCGGCCCGGGGACCTGGAACCGGAATGGCCAAACCCGGCTCGGCACCGTCGGGCCGGTGATTCCGGACGTCGAGCTGCACATCGCCGACGACGGCGAGGTGCTCTTCCGGGGGCCGAACGTCTTCCGCGGCTACTACAAAGACCCCGCCGCCACCGCCGAGGCCCTCGATGAGGACGGCTGGTTCCACACCGGCGACCTCGGCAAGGTGGACGCGGAGGGGTTCCTCACCATCACCGGCCGCAAGAAAGAGATCCTCGTCACCTCCGGCGGCAAGAACGTCGCCCCCGTGGCCATCGAGGCGAAGCTCCAGGAGCTCGACCTGGTGGGGGACGCATTCGTCGTCGGCGACGGACGCCGTTTCCTCACCGCCCTCCTGACCGTCGAAGAAGAAGCCGCCGCCCGCTTCGCCGCCGAGCACGGGATCGAAGCTTCGCAGGTGCCCACCCACGATGGGGCCTTGGGCGCCCTTCGCAAGGGCGTCACCGCCACCAACGGGCGGCTGGCGCGGGTCGAAGGAATCCGCAACTTCCGCGTCCTCGGGCGTCGCTTCAGCGTCGACGGCGGGGAGCTGACCCCGACGCTGAAGCCCCGCCGCAAGATCATCGCCGAGCGGTACTCCGTCGAGATCGAGGCGATGTACGAGGAAGGTCAGATCCTGGAGCCGGGGGCCGGCTGACGGCCCGGCGAGCCGGGCCGGAATCGAGATTTGTCCTCGAGGTCGACGGGTTGCACTGGCTCGACGGGATGGACGAAGAGAAGGATCTCTGCGCCCACGGCGTTGTGACCGTCGCCATCGGCGGCGTCACCTTGGCGGATCCGGCGGACGGGGAACAGTGCGTCAGCGCCGCGGCGCTTCATCTGCTCCGTACTCTGGAGTCGGACCACACCCCCGAGTCGCCGGTGGGAGAGCACCTCGTGCCCCATTGCGGGCACGGACTCTACGAAGGGCCGACCCCGGACGCCGACGTCGTCATCGTCGGATGCTCCTCCGGAGTGGATTGGCAGGTGGTCCACGGGGAAGGGGCCGTGACCCTGCGTAACGCCGGGGGGGCCGAAGCTCAAGTGTCGCTGGCGTCCTGGGGGGATGCGGTGTGCGCCTTTTCCGACCGGGTCGAGGCGTTCTACAAAAGCTCGTCGCCAAAGGTCCCCGACGACGACGTCGAAGCCGCCGGTTTCGAAGCCTTTCGGCGCGAATGGCGCCGCCGCCGGGACAGCGCCGGAACAGCCCTGAAGGGCTAGCCCCTCCCTGCGCCCAACAGCCCGCACAGGTGCTTTCCGCGCGTTGCCCCGTCTCGCTAGGGGCGACCTACCCCGTTGAAGTCAGGGAAGAGGGCACCGGAGAGCTGTATGTCGCAGCCTGCGAACTTTGTGTCTTGATATTTGTGCCAATAAGGTGTACTTTTAATTCAAGACACCGATAATGCAGAAAAATTAACCGCATTACCTGTCTGTTCGCTTCAAAGCGAGGCGAGATCAGGGGACGAGCGGGGTCGAGCGATCTAGAAGCCGAGATCTCTCGGGGTAATGGACCCTGGGTGTGAACGGGATAACCCACGTACCGGTTTTCGGACTGGTGAAAGGAGAAGGTCATGGCCGACCGCAAGAGCAAGCAAGACCAGGAGAAGGTGTCCAACGAGATCGATTCCCTGCGTGAGTTGGCTGCCGAAGGGGAGCTCAGCGACGATCTCTTGGAAGACGTTTCGGGTGGCGCCCACACAGACGGGGTGACCCACACGGACGGGGTGACCCACACGGACTCGCCGATGCTCTAGTGACCCGATCGACAAGGCGCTTCCAGAGTCTTCGAGGACCTCGTCTTGCTGGCAACAGCGCAGCCGGCGACTCGAAGGGCCGAAGAGTTCTAAAGGGACTTGTCGAACGGGGCACAAGTGCTCGCCCAAGGCCGGGATCGGTCGACCGATCCCGGCCTCTTGCGCCGATTGGGGTAAATCTCGAGTCGGTTCGCCAGAGAAGCGATGTCACGACGGATGAGACAGATGGGGGCTCTAAGGATGCAGTTCGAAGATCTGGCAGCGGCTCAGCCGAAGATCGATCTCTACCTCTTGAAGGCCACAGAATTCTGCAATCTGAACTGCCCCTACTGCTACATGTTCAATCTAAGGGATTTCAGCTTCCGCGAGAAGCCGAAAATCATGTCTCAGGAAATCGTCGAGGTAACGGCCCAGAAGGCGGTGGCTTTGGCGATCCGGCAAGGAGTCCCGAAGCTCACGATCTCGCTGCACGGTGGAGAGCCGCTCTTGGCGGGTCTGGATTGGTACCGGTCTACGGTCGATACGTTCCGGCGAATCGGTGGCGATGCGGTTCGCTGTGTCTTCACCACACAAACCAACGGTGTCTTGCTGGACGAGGCTTGGGTCGAATACTTCGCCTCGGAGAGCATCACCGTCGGCATAAGCATGGACGGAATTCCAGAGGTCCACGACAAGTACCGGGTCAACTTTGCGGGTCGAGGTTCCTACCGAGACGTCGAGCGCGGGTTGAAGCTTCTTCTGAAGTATCCTGCGGCGTTCGGTGCCGTGCTGTGCGTGATCGACCCTGAAGCCGATGGCCTCGACACGTATCGGCATTTCCGCTCCCTGGGGGTTCCGGCGATGGACTTCCTCTGGCCGCTCGACCACAACTGGGACAACCCCCCCGCTGGGCACAAAGCGGAGGGGGCGACGCCGTTTGCCGATTACCTGATCCCTATCTTCGACGAATGGTGGGAGAACGACTATCCAAACGTCAGGATCCGCTACTTCGAGCAGCTGGTCAAAAACATTTTCGGCGCACGGGGTGGCCTCGACTCGTTGGGCGGTAACCCGGTTTCGATCACCAGCATCGATTCAGACGGAAGCATCGAGCCGGTAGATTCCTTGAAGGCCTGCGGTGATGGTTTCACCAGCTTGGGTCTGAACATTCTCGAGAGTCCGCTGGAGTCGGTCTACCAACAGCCGCTTTTCCAGCAGGCGATCGCCGGCCAGCAAGGACTCTGTCAAGAGTGCCGGGAATGCTCGCTGAGCGATATCTGCGGCGGAGGCTACCTTCCGCACCGCTACAGCGCAGAGAATCAGTTTCTCAATCCGACGGTCTATTGCCGTGACGTCTGGCAGTTGACGACTCACATTCTCCGATCCGTCAAGAGACGATACTCGGCCCCGGTGATGGGAGAAGGCGGGCCAGCGGCGCACCGGGAGGAGCCCGTCCAACAAGCGTATCCAGGCTGAGCTGTTCTAGCGAGCTAGTTCGACCAGGAGACGCCGCGCTTCTGCGGTTCGGGGATCCCGTGGGTTGGGGTCCGATTCGAGGAAGGCGCGGAGGGCCCGGCGGGCGGTGTCCGGATCGGCGGGGTCTTCGGCGGCGACGGCGCCGAGATTGAAGAGGGAGTCGGTGTGGGACGGATCGGCGGCGATGCCGGCGCGCCAGGCGTCGAGGGCCTCCGGGCGACGCCCCTGCTCGTAGAGGGCCAGGGCCAGGTTGTTCCAGGCGGTGGCCCGATCCGGGGCCAGGTCCACGGCGGCGCGGGCGTGGGCTTCGGCGGCGGCGGGGTCGCCGGCCCCGAGGGTCACGTAGGCCAGGTTCTCGCGGGTCGCCGCGTTCGTGGGGTGCTCCCGGGCGGCGTCTTCGAGCACGGCGACCCCCCGGGCGGTCTGGCCGGAGGCCGCCAGCGCCAGGCCCAGGTTGTTCAGGGTGAGGGGGTCCCTGGTGTCGGCGGCGAGGGCCTCGAGCACCTCGGCGGCGTCCGCCGCGCGGCCGGTGCCTAGCAGTGTCATACCCAGCTCCCGCCGCAGCTCGATCTCGGCCACGCCGCGGGAGACGGCGTTCTCCATCACCCCCAGGGCCCCGGCGGCGTCCCCCCGGGCGAGGAGGGTCTGGGCGAGGAAGGTGTGGGCCAGGGGCATGTCGTCCCTTCGTTCCAGAATGCCCCGGGCTAGAGCTTCGGCGTTTTCGAGGTCCCCCTCGTGGAAACGGAGCACCATCTCCTGGAGATCCCGGTGGACGCCCACGAGGTTCTTGAGGTCGTCCTCGGGCCCGAAGCTCCGCTTCTTGGCACCCCGGCTCGACAGATAGCCGAGGCTGCGCAGACGGGCAGTCTCCTCCGCCGAGAGGTTCGACGCCTCGGGGGGCCAGCGGGATTCCGTCGGCAGGTCCGCCATCAGCCCCCGCAGCGCCGGTCGCTGCCGGTCCGCCAGGTTGTCCGTCTCTCGGGGGTCCGCGGGCAGGTCGTAGAGCTCCGGCAGCGGCTGCTCGATCATCTTGCGGCCGTCCCGCACCAGGCCCCGCAGGGGCGCCCAGCCGTGGTTGAGGTGGGGCGATAGGGACTCGAAGTAGACGTCGGCGGCTTCGGCGGCGGGGGGCGGGCCGAGGAGGGATTGTCCCGGAAGGTCCTGGGGTGCTTCGAGCCCGAGGGAGCCCAGGACCGTCGGCAGAAGGTCCACGTGACGGGCGGGTCGGTCGTCCCGCCCCGGCTCGACCCCCGGCCCGGCAACCACCAGCGGCACCGCCAGGGTCGCCTCGTAGGCGAAGAGTCCGTGGGTGGCCTCACCGTGCTCTCCGAGGCCTTCGCCGTGGTCTGAGGTCAAGAGCAGTAGGGGCGGAGACTCGGCATCGAGGAGGGCCACCACCGGCTCCAGAAACGCGTCCACCGCCTCCACCTCTTCGTAGTAGGGCTCTTCGGGATGGCGGCCGGCGAAGGGGGCGGGGGCCCGGTAGGGGGCGTGGGGATCGAAGAGGTGCAGCCACAGGAACCGCGGTGAAGCGTCGTTGCGCTGCCACCAGTCGAGGGCGTCCGCCACCACCTCGTCCCCCCGGCGTTCCCCCCAGCCCCGTCGGGGGTCCGGCAGGCCCCCCACCAGCTCCCCGTAGTCCGCCAAGTCCACGTCGTCGTAGACGTCGAAGCCCCGCGCCAGGCCGTAGCGGGCGTCGAGGGGGTAGGCGGCGACGAAAGCGGCGGTGGCGAAGCCGTTTTCGGAAAGCAGGGTCGCCAAGGTCGGCTGGTCTTCGCCGAGGACGAAACCGCCGTTGTCCCGCACGCCGTGCTCGAAGGGCAGGCGTCCGGTGAGGATGTTGGCGTGGGACGGTAGGGTGACCACGTTGTGGGCCCGGGCCTGGGTGAACACCCGGCCGCGGGCCGCCATTCCATCGAGCACCGGCGTCGCCACGCGGGGGTGACCGGCGAAGCCCAGGGCGTCCGCCCGCAGGGTGTCGACGGTGACGAGGATCACGTCCCTCGGCGCGGCGGATCGGCCATCGGAGAGGCTCGACCTTTCGTCGACGGCGGGTCCTCCGCAGCCCCAGATGAGCCCCAGGACCAGCAGGGCCACCGCCCGGCGCAGCCCGAGGCGGGGGTAGGGGGCGGGGTGGCGGGCCCGGATCATGGCGCCAATGTACCACCGGGCCGCGCATGATCGCCGGTCCGCGGACGATCGCCGGGCTAGGACGGGGCGGGGCGCAGGATCGCAGCGTAACGAAGGCGCGGTCGGCGGGGCGCCTCAGCCGGCGCGGTCCATGGGGGACACCGGGAGCACCGCTCCGGCCGGCGCGGATGCCGGTCCGTGGGCCACCTGGACGAGGATCTCTTCGAACCTCGCCACCACGTGTCCCCAGGTTTGGAGACGGGCGGTGGCCACAGCGCGGGCCCCTATCTCCCACCGACGGGGGGCCGGCAGGGCCGCGGCGGCGACCGCCGCTTCGACGTAGGCATCGGCGTCCCCCCGGGGTACGGTGAAACCGTTCTCCCCGGGGGTCACCAGGAGCCCGGCGGCGGCGTAGTCGAAGGCCACCGGCACGAGGCCGCTGGCGAGGCCCTCGGTGAGGACGTTGCCGAAGGTTTCGGTCAGGCTCGGGAACAGCAGGAGGTCCGCCGACGCGTAGTGGACCGCCAGGTCCTCGCCGCGGCGCATGCCGCAGAACACCGCTTCGGGGATTCGTCGCCGCATCTCGGCCATGGCCGGCCCGTCCCCCACCACCACCGCCCGGCAGCCGGGAACCCGCCGGGTCAGCTCGGCGAAGGTGCGGGCGGCGAGGGCGGGGTTCTTCTCGCGGGCCAGCCGGCTGACGAAAACCGCCACGACGTCGTCCCCGCCGGCACCCCAGCTGCGGCGGAGGGCGTCGCTGCGGCGGGTGGGGGAGAAGAGCTCGGTGTCGACCCCGCGGCCCAGGAGTTCGAGCCGCTCGAAGCCCCGGCGGTCCAGGGCGTCCCGCACGTCGGGGCTGGGGACCAGGGTCCGTTGGGTACGGTTGTGGAAGGCCCGCAGGAACGCCACCGCCAGCCGCCGCAGGCCGCCGTAGCCGTAGAAGTCGCCGTACTCGTGGAAGTTCGTGTGGAAGCTCGAGCAGATCGGGACCCCCATCGCCTTCGCCACCGCCAGGGCCGACAGGCCGAGGGGGCCCTCGGTGGCGATGTGGACCACGTCGGGGCGGTGTCGGTTCCACCGTCTCGCCAGGGCCAGGGGTGCCGGCAGGCCGAAGCGAAGCCCGGGGTAGAAACCCATCGGGACGCCGGTGACGGTGCGGGTGGTCCACGGCGGAGCGGCCGCCGAGTCTTCGCCCCGACCCTGATGGGGCCGTACGACGTCGAGGTCGTGGCCCCGCTTCACCAGGCCCGTCGCCAGCGCCTTGAGGGTGCGGGCGACGCCGTTGACCTCCGGCGGGAACGTTTCGGTCACCAGGGAGATTCGCATGGCGTTCCCAGTGCTCACGCCACCGCCGCTAGGCCCGAGGGCCTGGCGGCGATCAGCTCGCCGTAGAGATCGAGCATCCGATGGGCCATGGTGCCGGCGTCCCACTGGCCGAGGGCGTAGTCCCGGGCCTCCCGCCGCAGCTTCGACCTCAGGTCGGGGTGGCGCAGCAGGGAGAGGACCTTGCGGGCGAAGTCCTCCTCGTCTTCCTCCGCCACCAGGCAGCCGAGGCCCGGCTCAAGGATGTCGCGGGTGCCCATGACGGCGGTGGACACCACCGGCACCGCCAGGGCCATGGCCTCCAGCAACACCAGACCCTGGGTTTCGGTGCGGGACGCGAAGACGAAGGCGTCGGCTGCGCGGTAGCAGTCGAGGAGCTCCTTGTTGCGGTCCAGGTAGCCGACAAACAGCACATGGTCGCCGAGGCCGAGGTCCACCGCCTTGCGCTTCAGGTGTTCCAAGGCCGGCCCTTCGCCGGCGATCACCAGCAGGATGTCGGCGACCTGGTCCGCTACCCGGCGAAGGGTGCGGAGGATGAAGTCGACATTCTTCTCGTGGGCCAGGCGACCGATATGGACGAGGGTGGGGCGCCCTTGGTGGATCCGGTAGCGCTCGCGGAACGCCGCGCCGTTGCCGCCCCGAAAGTGCTCCGGCACCAGGCCCGTGGGGATGCGCTCCATCCGGGTCTCGACGCCGTACCCCGCCAGCACCTCCTCCATGGCCCGGGACGGCACCACGACGGCGTCCACCTGGTTGCATTGGACCCGCGAAAAGCGCCGCGCGATCCGCCGCATCCAGCGCTTCGGCGCAAAGGGGACGTAGTGGAAGAGGTACTCCTCGAAGTAGGTGTGGTACGTCTCCACCACCGGAATGGCCAGCTCGCGGGCGAGGGTGACGCCGACGCGGTGGGCGACGAAGGGGGTCTGGACGTGGATGAGGTCGTAGCCCTCGCGGGCGATGTCGTCCCGCAGCGCCAAGACCCTCCGGCGGCTCATGATGCGATCTTCGGGATCGAAGGGCACCCGCCAGCCCCCCACCCGGGTCACCCCCGGCTGATCCGGCTCGTCGCCGTAGCGCGGGGCCACCAGATCGACCCGGTGGCCGATCTTCTGGAGCTCGTCCCGGAAGGTGGTGATGGACGTGGACACGCCGTTGACCCGCGGCGCACAGACGTCGGAGATGAAAAGAATCTTCAAGGTGGGCCCTCCCCCGGGCCGAGCAGCCGGGGTTCAGATCTGGAAGGAAGCGAAGGCGATGGACGCGCCGAGGGCGGCTCCCGCCAGCACGTCGGTGGGGTAGTGGAGGCCGAGCACGAGGCGGGACAGGGCCACCAGGACGGCGAAGGGCACCAGCAGCCAGGCGAGGGTCGGCACGTGGGTGCCGACGATCAGGGAGAAGGTCACGGCGTGGAGGGTGTGACCCGAAGGGAAGCTGTACTTGTCCAGCGGGGGGACGGTGAGATCGAAACCCTTCTCCGCCATCTCCTCGGCGAAGGCGAAGGGCCGCACCCGGGCGGTCCGGTTCTTCAGGCCCTTGTACAGCACGTGGCAGAGGGCGGCGGCCGCCAGGGCGTGGAGCACCACCGGCAGGGCGCCGGTGCCGAGGAAGGCCAGCAGGCCCCCGAGCACGAGGTAAAGATAGTGACCGTCACCGACCCGGCTGACGAGGGAGAAGAAGCTCCGGACGTGGGTACCGCTCAGCTCGTGGCAGAAGCGGCAGACCGGAAGCTCCATCTGGGAGATGCGTTGGAAGCTCAGCTCGGTGAGGGCGGCTCGCAAGGTTCCGATCTCCGTTCGTTGAGTTTGCAGCTCTCGTCGGGACGCTCGAAGACCACTGACCCTTCCAGGGTAGAAATCCTTTGTGAAGGCCGGGTGAACGTTCGGTGATCTTCTCGATAAACCTTTCTTTATCGATACTTGGCCCGCCCTCGGTTTCCGGGCTAGGATGCCCTTCTCACCAACGCTGGAGGTCCGCCATGTCCCTACGCCCCGCCCCCGCCGACCTGGCTCTGGCCGTGTTCCTGACCCTGCTCGCCCTACCGAGTGCCCCCTCGGGGGCTGAGGAGGCCCCATCCCCCCCGACGGCGGACGAGGTGCTGGAGCGCTCGATCGTTCACCACGACCCCGAAGGCCGATTCCTCAAGCGGGGGCACCGCCTGCAATACCGGGAGACCCGGCCCAACGGGTCGGTGCGGGATACCCGGGTGGAGGTGGACGTTCCGGCGGGATGGTTCTCCATCGTCCGGGACGACGGCACGGCCCTGGAGGGGGCGATCAACGGCGACCGCTGTACGGCGACGGTGGACGGCGCCCCGCCCGCCGCCGAGTCCGAGTGGGATTGCCGTCGGGTGGAGCTCCTGCGGAACTACTACACCTACCTTTGGGGCCTGCCGATGAAGCTTCGGGACCCTGGGGCCCACATCGATCCGGAGGTGCAGGTGACGTCGTTTCAGGGCCGGCCCGTCTACGGTCTGCGGGTGACCTACGATCCCGGGGTGGGTGAGGACATCTGGTACGTGTACTTCGACCGCGACACGGCGGCGATGGTGGGCTACCGCTTCTACCACGACGAGGCCAAGGGGGACGGCGAGTACATCGTGCTCAGCGGCGAGCTCGCCGCCGCCGGAATGCGACTCCCCAGCGAGCGTGCCTGGTACACCCACCAGGGGGATCGCCACCTGGGCACCGACACCCTGACGGCGATCACCCCGCAGAAGTGAGATCTGAATCCGCGGGAAGCGTTCCTCGGCCCTTCCCTAGTTTGTCGAGGGCCGGTAGTTAAAGCTGACGTCGTCTCAACTGGCGAACCCCCATCCCCGTTTGACTACGTAGCAAGGTTCTCAACGTCACGCCGTCGCCATAGCCGACCGCAGCGGCAATCTTCTCGACGCTGTCATCGGTGGTCTCGAGCATGAACAGGGCACGCTCGACCCGCAGCCGACGCACGAAGGCGATAGGCGTCAGACCCATGATCTTGCGGAGTCGACGTTCCAGCGTCCGTTCGCTGGTGCCCACAGCCTTTGCGGCGCACGCCATTGAAAAATCCTGCAAGTGTTGACGGGCCCACCGTTCGAATCTCTCGACGATCGGATCGGAATGGGCCAAGTGATCCGACATCGCATAGGCCGCCTGGGATGGACGTCCATCGACGAGAAGGTGCTTCGAGGTCGTTCGAGCCAGAGCAGGACTATGCTCTCGGACGAACCAGAGCGCCAGGTCGACGTGGGCTAGAGCTGCTCCCGCCGTAACCCGCCCCTGTGCTTCTACGACCATCTCGGTATCGTCTAGCTCCACCGAGGTAAACCGCTGCCGAAAGTCAGGTCCCAGCCACCAGGTCGTGGTCGCCTGCAGGCCGTCGAGCAGCCCCGTCGACGCCAGGAGGTAGGTTCCCGTGCACGCCGCGGCCACGCGGGCGCCGGATTCGCTCCAGGCGGTCAATTGGTCGGCGGCATCCCGCACGTCTCTCCTCTCGAGGGCCCTGGCTAGCAGTTCCGGGGATTTCTCGCCGAGGGCCGGTGACACCACCAAGTCGGGGACTTCGATCTCGGAGGCGGGCTCGATCGGTATTTGAAAGCCCTGTTGCGTGCTGACGGACTCCGTGACGCCGACAAGGCGAACAAGAAATGGCGGACGTTTTATCAGTTCGCCTGAGAGCTCGTTGGCCGTCGAGAACGTGTCGAGCAGCAGTGAGAGTCCTGTGTCGAAGACCCCTTCGAGGACGAGTATCGCGATCCGCATGTCGCAAATACTACCATTGTTGTCGATTGCGACACTCGCGCGGGATCAAGCCGATCCATAGTCTTCTCTTGCCGGGTGCAAGCAAGCATCCACAATCCATGTCAGAGCCTGAGGAGATTCCCATGTTGACCCACTCCCTGATCGTCAAAATCGTTGCGAAAGAAGAGAGAGCCGAAGACGTTGCCAAGTTCCTCGCAGGCGCCCTGCCGTTGGCGCAAGCGGAAGACTTCACCCCCGTGTGGTTCGCCATGAGGGCCGATGAGACCACGTTCTACGTCGTGGACGCCTTCGCCAACGCCGACAACCGACAGCAACACCTCGAAGGCGAGATCGCCAAGGCCCTGATGGCCAACGCGGAAGAGCTTCTGTCCGAGCCTCCGAGCATCTCGCCGGTCGACGTTCTGGCGTCGAAAGTCAGCTGAGTCGGACTCGAGGATTCGAACAAACCGATCGGCTCGAGGTCTCCTGGTGAGACCTGCGGCCTAGGGGTCGGCGCAGGTCTCCGCCAGGCCCGGTGCGAACACCAGACCCTGCATCATCTGGGCAGATCCCTTCCACCAGCCGGCGCCGTCCCAGAGGTAGCCGTCCAGGGCCCCCGCCGTGGTCAGCGACTCCAGGGCGTCGCGGGCGACCCCGCAGAGATCCGCGGAAGGGTCGAGGTCATGGGCCATGAGCAGCAGCGAAACGGTTTGAGGGAAGTTCTCGAGGTAGGTGGGCTCACCGCCGGTCCAGCCGGTGCAGCCCACCACCGCACCGCCCCCAGTGGTCAGGGTGCAGTCCATGCCGTTGGGCCAGGGGGCGGCGATGTCGATGGAGACGCCGTCGGGTCCCTTCGGGATGCCGTATTGGTAGAACGCCCGGGGCGTCTCCACCAGGGCCCGCCGGAGGGCGCCGCCGAGGTCTCCGTAGTTCAGGTAGAGGCGGTGGAAGAAGTGATAGATGTGGGAATTCAGCATGAACTGCTGGGGGGTGGAGCAGGGTGCCGCAAAGTCAGGGAGGTCGCCGCCGCATAGGACCCCGGAGCTGGCGTTGTCGGCCATCAGCTCGGTGGCCAGCTCCATCAGGCGATCGTGGCAGTCCCGCCCCCGTTGTCCGGGGCTGAACTCGGCGCAGTTGGCGAGGTGCTCGAAGTGCTGGATGACCCCGCGGCTGAGGTCGACGGCGCTGACGAAGGGCTCCCGATCCCCCTGCTGGCTCCAGGGGATGCTGTAGCGGTCGCGGGCGGTGAGGCCCGCCTGATCGAAGCGGTGCCGCAGGGCCAGGTTGGGCCGCAGGGTGTAGGCCAGCTGCATGCCCATGTTGTAGTTGTAATCGTCGCTCGAAAGATTGCCGTTTCGGTTCCAATCCCCCTCGCCCGTACCGGTTCCGGCGACCGAGAAGCCGTTGCGGTTGCCGTGGCTGGCGTGACCCAGGTTGAGGAAGTTGGCGAAGGCGTGGTGCCATGCCTGGGGCAGGGCGAAATCCCAGGCCCAGGCCGGCTCCCCGGTGCGCAGCCACTCCCAGAGCTCGGCCCCCAGGGGGTTCCAATAGTTCGAGCGGACGGCGTTGTCGGCGGGGGTCGGCGCGGCGCTGAAGGGGTCCAATTGGATGTCCGGCCAGAGCTGGGAGCCGAACGTCCGGTTGCGGTCCCACTGGCCGCCGGGGCGCAGGGTCTCTTGGTGGATGAAGTCGAGACTGGCGCGGTAGTAGGCCTCCGGGGCCGACACCGCCGGCGACCCGGCGATGGGGGCGAAGAGGGCCGAGCTGTCGAGGTGGTCCGGGGGTCCGTGGACGAGGAGCCCACGTTCGAGGGCCGCCCGCCCCCGAACCCGCCGATCCTCCAGCCAGGCCTCGGGGCCGCCGAGGGGCGCCGTCAGCTGCTGCGACGCCAGGTGCAGGCGCTGCTGGCTCCAGACCCCTTTGCCCTCGCCGATCCGGGTCGTCTCCGAGATCGACCGCGCTTCGAGGGTGGCGCCGTCCACCGCCAGGGCCTGGGGCTCGCGGAATCGTATCCAGGGCATTTGCAGGGCGGCCAGGAACCCGCCCCCCTGCACGGCGACGAACGGCGCCTCGAAGGCTGTTCCGGTTTCGAGGTCCGCTCCGTCGCGGGTGACCCGGGCCCGGCGCTGCCAGGGGTTGCCGGCCCCCTTGCGCTGCTCCACCACTGTCACGCCGTCGAATCCGGCGCTGGACGATACGAGGGGACCGCCGCCGCCGTGGAAGGCGGTGCGGGGGGCCGGAACGGTGCCTTCGAAGGGCCACCGCCAAGACGCATCGCGCACCTCCACCGAATCGTCCCGCCACGGGGGCGCCGCGGCGTCGGAGCACTCGTTGCGGAATTGGAACTGCAGGTCCACGTCGCGGCTGGCGCGGTGGAAGGTGAAGACCGCGGTGTAGCCGAAGCGCTCGTAGGCCGGCGTGACGGCGGTGCAGAGACTACCGCCGCCGGGGGCGGAGAAGTGGCCCCGCAGGGACGCCACCACCTTGACCGGGCCGTCCTCCACGATCTCGAAGGAACCGGGGTCCACCACCACCTGCCCGGGGACCCCCGTGCCGAGGTTGATCTCCCCCGACCCCGGATCGAAGGCCATGGCGGGGCCGGCGCCGGGGCTGTGGGCATAGACCGTTTGTCGGCCGACCCCGTCGTCGAGGGGGGCGATCTCAATCCGGGTCAGCAGCGCCGGGTTCGTCGGGTCGAGGGTGAAGGTGGCGACGCCGGTGTCGACCTCGAATCCCCCCGCCGCGGGGCCCACGGTGGCGGCGTAGAGGTCCACGGGGGGTGGTGGCTCGTCGTCGTAGAGCCGCAGGGCGTAGACCGCTCGGCTTTCCGGCGCCACCGCCGGCTGCACTGAGACCCCGAGCCAGCGGATCGGCAGGGAGTCGTCGTCGAGGGGGCCGCCCCAGCGGGAGAGGACGTCGAATTGGGCCGACAGGCGACGTCCGTTGGGCCCCACGAGGACCAGCCGTTCGGCGGAGGTGAGCCCTAGCCCCCGGGAAAGGGAGATGCCCGAGTTGGCGGTATCCCGGCGCCGTTCGAAGGGCCGATCGTTGTGCATCGAGAGGCAGGTCACCTCGGTGAAGGGGCCCGGCGGCGCCGGGGCGATGGAACCCTCCAGCTGCAGATCCAGCGTCGGCCCCTCGACGCAGGGGGAGATCGGCGGTCCCCCTACCGCCTGGGACCATGCGGCGAGGTCCCCCCGTTCGAAGTCGTCGGCGAAGATGGCGTCGCCGGCATGGGCGGGTACGGCAGCGGTGACCGCCAGGGCCATCCACAGAGCCGATAGGCCCCAGGTCGAGACGGGGGCGGGGTAGGCGCGGGGCGTTCGGAGGGTCGGGCGTTCGAGCATGGCGGATCCTCGGGGTCGGTTCGGGGCGTCGACGGGTCTACCCATGTGGCGACGCCGACCCGGGGTTCGCAACAGCCGCGGCCGGGGCGCAAGGGATTCGGGGTAAGCTCCGGCCCCCCTTGACGACGGAGGCAGCGCGCCCTGGTGACCCCATCCACCGCCACCGACCCCGAATCGGTTCCGAGCCAGGAGGACCGCTTGGCCGGCCGCTTCCTGCGGGAGGCCCCCCGTCTGCCGGGTGCCGCGGATCTGGGGTTGATCACAGCTCCGGTAGAGCCGTGGCCCCACCAGCTGCGGGTGGTGCGGGAGACCGTCGCCCGTTATCCCCAGGGCTTTCTCTTCTGCGACGAGGTGGGCCTGGGGAAGACCATCGAAGCGGGCCTGGCGCTGCGCCAGCTGGTGCTCTCCGGCCGGGTCCGCCGGGCCCTGCTGCTGGTGCCCAAGGCGGTGCTGCGGCAGTGGCAGGAGGAACTGCACGAGAAGCTGGCGCTGCGGGTGCCGCGTCTCGACGGCGGACGATTCCTCGACGTGCGGGGCCGGGAGGTGGCCGGGCGGGACGACCCCAATCCGTGGAATCGCCACGATCTGCTGCTGGCGTCCACCCACGGAGCCCGCCTCCGCCGCCATCGCCGTGAGCTTCTGGGGGCCGAGCCGTGGGACCTCCTGCTGGTGGACGAGGCCCACCACGCCCGGCGCCGCCATTCGGGGGAGGGCGCCGGTCGACCGAACCGCCTCATGGAGCTGCTGGCGGGCCCCGCGGGGAACCCGTCGGCGGTGGCCGGCACAGCGCTCCGTGAGGAGAGTGGGCTGGTGGGCCGGAGTCGCTGCACCTACCTCCTGACCGCCACCCCGATGCAGATCCACCCCGGCGAGGTGCGGGACCTCCTGGCCCTGGTGGGGGTGCGGGCGGTGGAGGACGATCCCGCGTCCTCCCGGGCCGCCTTCGACTCCTCCGCCTGGCGGCACACCCGGAGGCGTCTGCGGATGTACCGTGACCAGGGTCTGCTGGACGTTCCGATCCCCGTGCGCCGTCCGGAGAACGTTTGGGTGGAGCTGGACGCCGAGCAGCGCCGCGTCTACCGGCGGATCGAGGACTACCTGAGCCGGGTCTACCAGCGGTACGAGGCCCGAAGGCCGGGGCTGGGGTTTGTCGTCACGGTCTACCGGCGGCGGCTCACCAGCTCTTTCGCCGCCATCCGTTCGAGCCTGGAGCGCCGGCGGGATGTGCTCCTCGGGACGGCCCCCCAGGGGGAGCTCTTCGACCCTTCGGAGACGCCGGACCCCGAGCTGGAAAGACCCGTGGACATCGGGGAGTCCGGGGACCTCTTCGCCGCCGCGGGGGCCGGCGCCAAGGGAGAGGTAGAGGAGCTGGAAACGTTTCTAGAAGCCTTGGGTTCCCTGGGGCCGGAGCCGAAGGTCGAGCGTCTGCTAGTGGATCTCGAAGCCATCTTCCGCCAGCGGGACCGGGTGCTGGTGTTCACCCAATACGTCGACACCCTGGACCATCTCCGGGAGCGCCTACGGCCCCTCTACCGGGTCGCCTGCTACAGCGGCCGTGGGGGCGAGGTGCTGAGGGACGGCCGGTGGATGCCGGAAGGGAAGGAAGCCCTCAAGGCGGCCTTCGGCCGGGGCGATGTGCAGGTGCTGCTGTGCACCGAAGCGGCCAGTGAGGGCCTCAACCTCCAGACCTGCGGCGTGCTTGTGAACGTCGATCTGCCGTGGAATCCGATGCGGGTGGAGCAGCGCATCGGCCGCATCGACCGCCTGGGGCAGGTCCACGGTGAGGTCTGGATCCGCAACTATTTCTACGCCGACACGGTGGAGGCGGAGGTCTACCGCCGCCTGGCGGATCGCATCGACTGGTTCCGCGAGGTGGTGGGGGAGTTACAGCCGATCCTGCACCGGGTGGGGGACACCCTCAAGGACCTGGCCATGGGGCCCCACCTTCAGCGTCGGCGGAAGCTACGGGAAAGGGTCGCCGACCTGCGTCGTCGGCTGGATGAATCCCCCGAGCAGGGGACCCCTCCGGAGGGGGAGCCCCCCAACGCCCCGACCCCCGCTGCGAGCCCCGTGGGCCCGGCGGAGATCGAGGCGGTGCTGAGGCGGACCCCAGGAGCGTCGTTCGATCCATCGCCGAACGGGATCGACGGCGTCCATCTTCTGCGCTTCGGGGGCGACGCCCACCCCGTGACCTTCCGCCCGGAGGTCTTCGACCGGTATCCCTACAGCGTCGAGCTGCTGACCTACGGCCAGCCCCTGTTCCACCGCCTGCTGGACGCCCTCGATCCCCCTTCGGTCCCGTCCACCGGCGACCCTGAGGACGGGGGACCTTCGCTGGATCGCCCCGTGGGCATCGGCCTCTACCGCAGCCGGAACCCGGCGCCGGTGAGCCTCTTCCTGCGCCCCCGGGGGGACTCGGCGGAGATCGTCGACGGCATGGCGGAGCTGCTGGGGCCCGGCCCCGGGCCGTGGACCCCCCGCCAGGAGGCGGAGGCGTCGGCGACGTTCTCCCGCCAGCGGCGGCGGGTGCTGGCCGGGATGACCGGGGTGGAGGCGGAGCGTCGCCGGGACGCGGCGGTCCGGCTGCGGGGGGCCACCGCGGAGTTGCTGACGGAGGCGGCCTGCGTCGACCTGGCCCGGGCCCGTAATCCCGGCCTCTTCGACGAGCCCCTGGACTACGGTTTCGGCGCCGGGGCGGCGGCGGCCCAGGCCCGCCACGGGCCGCCCCTGGCGGATCTCGTGGAGCGGGCCACCGAGCCCCTGCCGGAGGTGCTGGTCACGGACCCGCGCTACCTCGACCGGGTGGGCCTCGCCCCTGAGGCCATGGACCGGGCGTGGGGGGAGGTGACGGGTCGGGCCGCCCGCCTAGTGGAGGCCTGGCAAGCCCTCGAAGGGGAAGTCTCAAAAGCCCGGCGGGACGCCCAGCCGGTGACCGCCGGCATGCTGGAGCGTTGGTACTTCCCCGTCGGCACGCCGCCGAAACCCGCCGCCGAGCTGCCGGACCGCCTTCCAGCGAATGGCGTTCGTCCCTTCGTCGACGCCGTGCCTTTCTACCCCGACCTCGGCGAGGCGGCGGGGTGGTTCGCCAGTGCCCTGGAGGACGGTGGAGATCCCATGGGTCCGGCCCGGTCCCGCCCCGAGGACGTGGAGTGGGTGGTCCCCGGCGGCCGTGCTCGGGTGGATCGGCGGACGTTCGCTTCTGTGGTCCACGGCCCGGCCCTTGAACCACGGATTCCGGACGGCGCCGCTGTACTGTTCCGCCTCGATCCCCGGCCGCCGCGGCCGGGCCAGATCGTCCTCGTCCACGGCGTTTCGGATCCGGAGACCGGCGAGTCCTACGTCGTCCGCGTCTGGGGGACCGCCGCCGGAGGCCCGAACGACGAAACGCCCCGGGTTCGCCTCGAAGCCCTGGCCCCGGGGATCCCCGCCGTCGAGGTGGGGGAGGACGCCGAGGAAGCGAGGGTCCTCGGCGTCCTTCTGGAGGTGCTCTAGGGCCTCAGTTCGGGCAGGTCAGGGTCAGGGTGAACTCCGACCAGGCCCCCGGGTTGCCATCGATCACCACAAAGTACTCGGTGCCCGCCACCGCCTGGAAGCTCAGGGACTCGTTGGCGGTGCCCGACGCCGCGGAGCCCGCCAGGCAGCTGGCGGCGTCGCAGGGTGAGCCGGTGAGCACGTTGAGGCTCAGGTTGGCGTCGAGCCCTTCGAGCAGCAGGTCCACCTGGCCGCTGGCGGGGGGCACGAATAGGTAGGCCGCCTCGGGACCGCTCTGGGGACCGGCGAGCTGGCAGGGGTAGTTCTCCAGCACCCGGGTGGTCCCCGGGCCGTTGGTGTCGCCTCGGACCACCGGATCGCCGCAGTCGAGCTGGGCCGCCGGCAGGCAGCCGGGAACGCCGGTGACGTGGCCCCACGCCAGAGGGCCGCCGCCTTCGAAG
>JBCDIS010000145.1:0-17695 GCA_038748685.1 Acidobacteriota bacterium
CTGCGGGACCTCGGGGTCGTGATCTGCTTTCAGAAGCCGATCCAGCCTTCCCGGTTCGTGACGCTCTGCCGCCGAGCGCTGGAGGGCTACGACAACAACCTCAGCGACCTCAGTCCAATCGGCGTCGCCCAGATGTTAGAGCTAGAGGGGAAATCCTGCCTCCTGCGCATGCACTACGGCGATCGCCGGGGGGATCTGGTCTTCAGCTCCGGCAAACTGGTGGACGCCTGGACCTCCGAGGCCAACGGCGAGCGGGCGGCGGAGACCATTCTGAGGTGGCCCACCGCCGAGATGCGGCTCTTCTACATGCCCCCCGGGGACGAGCCGAGGATCCAGCGCTCCCTGGGTCAGATCATTCTGGAAGCGGCCCACCGGGAAGACGAGGCTCGCAGGGAAGGGAAGGATCCCCTGGCCCCCGCGGAGCAGGAGGAGCCGACCGGTTGGGACACCCCCTCGGAGTCGGAGGTGGAGCCGGACTCGCTGCCCCTGTTCTGCGTCGAGCAGCTCGATACCGCCTTCAAAGATCTTCTCGCCCTGGAGGGGGCAAAGCACCTGGCGCTGGTGGACACCCACCTCGATCGGGCGGCCCGCGTGGCGTCTGCGAATCCCGAGGCCGACGCCGACGGCGAGTCGGACGTCAGGTTCAACCTGCTCCGGGGCGTCGCCCATGCAAATCCGGTGGAGGACCTTCTGATCACCTTGAGGGATGAGTACCACTTGATCCGGCCCCTTCTCCGATACGACCGTTTCATGCTTTATCTGATCCTCGACCGCCAGCGAGCGAACCCGGCCCTCGCCCGGTTCATGCTCGAGAAGCACTGCTCCCTCGCCAAACCCGTGATGCTCTAGCGACCCGCGGGGAAAGTCATGCTGACTTCCCGAAGAAGGTTTCAACGGGACACTCGACACCGGCATCGACATTCCGAACGGGACACTCGACACCCCTCGAAGGTCGAGGAGGGGTCTCAAAACAAGTCTTTTTCCCTGGCACCGCTGTTGCTTTTTGCTACAGGAGAAGAACCCTCGGTCGGCACACCATCAACCCGTATGCCTTCGGCCTCTTCTCCACCGGCAACACCGATATCGACATTAAAGAATCGACCTTCACGTCGATGAGCGATACCCGCTCCGTGGCCCTCCTCCTGACCGGCAATGCCCGGGCCAAGGTCTCGGGTTCGACCTTCATCGCCAAACCGTTCAGCACCCCCCACATCGAAGTTCGAGCCACCCAGCTCCTCTTCTCCGCCAACCTCGACAGCAACCAGTCCAACTTCGAAAGCACGGCGGAGGCGGTCACGAACTCGGGGGCGGGCACGGCCCGGTTCGGCGCCAGCCAGCTGGTGGGCTCAGTCTCGGGGTCGTCCCCCACCAGCCTCCAGTGCATCTTCTCGTACAGCGGCAGCTAAACGGCCCGCGCCGCCAACTGCCTCTGAGTCACCTCCGTCGGGAACCTCGACCTCCGTGCGGACGGGCGCGGAGGTTCTCCCTTTTCCACTCCAGGGGGCCTCAGCGGGACGCGGCGCCGGGTTGCAGGCGCCGGAACTCGGAGGGCGTATGACCCGTGGTACGCCGAAACTGCCTGGCGAAGGCGCTCTGGTCGGCATAGCCGCAGTCCAGCGCCACCTGCGCGATCGGCAGCCGGGTCTCGACGAGCCTCTCGCAGGCGTGCTCGACCCGCAGCTTGAGCAACCACTGCCCCGTCGACAGGCCGAACAGGCGCTTCATGCGTCGATCGAGCTGATAGACCGAGAGGGAGGCCGAAGACGCCATCTCCCGGACTGAAGGGGGGGCCTCGAGCCGCGCCTTGGCCGCGTCTAGGGTTGCCGCGATCTGGCCGAGATCCCAGTCCTTGAGATCCGGCGCCGCCAGGTCGCGGGACACCCCCACCAGGCCCACCACCTGCCCCTCGGCGCCACGCAGGGGCAGCTTGTGGGTGAGGCACCACCCCATCCGCCGGGCCCGATAGACGTGCAATTCCAGTCGCCCGATCAAACGGCGGCCCAGACGTAGGACCTCCCGGTCCTGGGCCTCGTAGCCCCGACCCAAAGTCTCACCGAAGATTTCCGACGGCGTTCGGCCTAGAAGCTGCGATTTGCTCCTTCGACCGGACCTCGCCACCAACGTCTCGTTGACGCACAGGTAGCGCCCTTCGGCGTCCTTGATGAAGAACACCGTCTCCGGCAGTTGGTCGAACAGCGCTTCGGCCGTGAAGGGCTCGGCGAGCCCTTCGAGCAGAAGCGCCAGCTGCCCTCGGACCGAAGTCGACTTCTTGGCCTCCGTTCCCATCGCCGAATTGTGCCAGAAATCAAGTCGAGAATGGGATCGGCGCCGAGACCCCGAAGCCCCGCGGAGTTAGGATGGCTCGGTCCGAACACACCGACCTCCACGGCGATTTCGCCGCAAAGCTCTGGCCTGAGGGGCAACACGTTGAGCCAAGACGAGAACACGTTCACCGGCTGCATGCCCGCGCTGATGACCCCGTGCAACGCGGCGGGGGAGGTCGACTTCGACGCCCTCGTCCGAACGGGGAGAGACTTGATCGACGCCGGTATGAGCGCCGTCGTCTACTGCGGGTCGATGGGGGACTGGCCCCTGCTCGACGACGGGGTCCGAAGGGAAGGGGTCGAACGCCTGATCGCCGAGGGCGTCCCCACCGTCGTGGGGACCGGCGCGCAGAATCCGCGACGGGCCGCCGCGCTGGCGGCCCACGCCGAGGGGGTGGGGGCCGCGGGCTTGATGGTCATCCCCAGGGTGCTCTCCAGGGGCACCTCGGCCGCCGCCCAGCGGGCCCACTTCGCCGGCATCCTGGGGGCCGCCCCCGACACCCCGGCGGTGATCTACAACAGTCCCTACTATGGATTCGAGACCAAGGCGGACCTTTTCTTCGATTTGCGCCGCGACCACCCTAACCTGGTCGGATTCAAGGAGTTCGGCGGCACCGACTCCCTGACCTACGCCGCTGAGCACATCACCAGCGGCGACCCGAGCCTCACCTTGATGGTCGGCGTCGACACCACGGTGGTGCACGGGTTCGTTCGCTGCGGCGCCACCGGAGCCATCACAGGCATTGGCAACGCCCTACCGAAGGAAGTGCTGCGACTCGTCGAGCTCTGCCGGCGCGCCGCCGGAGGCGACGGTGTGGCCCTGGGGCTGGCCCAAGAGCTGGACGACGCGCTGAAGGTCCTCTCGACCTTCGACGAGGGGCCGGACCTCGTCCTCCACTATAAGCGCCTGATGGTGCTCGAAGGACACGCCGTCTACGCCCACCAGATCCACCCCACAGACGCCTTGAGCCCGTCCCAAAGCGCCTTCCTCGAGTCGCAGTGGCGCCAGTTTCGAAACTGGTGGGACGGCTGGCCCGGGAAGGCCGACTGACGGGCGGCTATGGGGGTGATCTCGTGAGCGCCGAAACCCGCTACGGGACGGTCATCGTGGTGGGAGGGGGCATCATCGGGCTCGCCTGCGCCCACTATCTCCACGGGGCCGGCTACCGCGTCAAAGTGATCGACCGCGCTGGGATCGGCCGCGCGTGCTCCCACGGAAACTGCGGCATGATCTGCCCCAGCCACGTGCTACCCCTCAACGAGCCTGGGGCGCTGTGGGAAGGCCTCCGCTCCCTGCTGAACCCGTCGGCCCCGTTCAGGATCCGGCCGCAGATGCGGGCCAGCCTCTACCGCTGGTTCCTACAGTTCGCCCGCCGCTGCAGTCACCGGCAGATGCTCGAAGCCGGCCATCGCCTGCTGCCGATCCTCGAATCGTCGCTGGCCGAGTACCACGCGCTGTTCGAAGCGCTGCCGGCGGCCGGGCAGTGGAAGGAGAACGGCCTCGCCTATGTCTTTCAGGGGCAGCGGGGCCTCGAATCCTTCGGGCGGACCGATGCGCTGCTGACGGAGACCTATGGCGTCACGGCCCGGCGCATCCAAGGAGACGAGCTCCACGCCTTCGACCCCGCCCTCAAACCCGGTCTTGCGGGGGCCTACATCTACGACCACGACGGCTCAGTCCGGCCGGATCAGCTGGTCAACGACTGGAGCCTTCACCTGTCGCGGGCCGGCGTCGAGTTGGTGGAGGATTGCGGCCTCGAAGGTCTGCGCACCTCTGGCTACCGGGTCGAGTCCATTCAGACCTCCCAAGGGGAGATGACCGCCGACCACTTCGTATTCGCCCTAGGCGCCTGGTCGAGCCGCTGGTCCGCAGCGCTGGGCTGCGAGCTCCCCGTGGAGCCCGGCAAGGGCTACTCCGTCACCATGGGCCGCCCCGAAATCAGTCCCCGTCACCCCATGCTCTTTCCCGAGCGCCGGATCGGAGTGACGCCGTTCGACGACGGATTTCGCATCGGATCCATGATGGAGTTCGTCGGCTGGGACTCGTCCATCCCCCCGCAGCGGATCCAGCAGCTCCGGGAATCGGCCCGGCCGTTCCTCATCGCCCCCGAGGGTCGGGACGTGCAGGAAACCTGGTTCGGCTGGCGACCGATGACCTGGGACAGCCTGCCGATCATCGGCCGGGTACCCCGGCTCGACAACGCCCTCCTCGCCACCGGTCACAACATGCTCGGCCTCACCCTGGCGACGGGTACCGGGAGGCTGATCGCCGAGCTGATCCAGGAACGTCCGACCCACATCGACGCCCAGGCGTTCTCCCCCGCCCGTTTCTGACCCCGGAACGCGGCTCAAAAGCGAATCGCCAACCGGGTGCCGAGCTCCAACTGATCGTAGTTTTTCTCCACTCCGACATCGAGCTCTACGGGGGCGGTGGAGCTGCGTTCCCGCCGCTGGGCATAGACCGTGAGGGTGTAACGGTCGCTCAGGTCGAGCTGCCAGGAGGCGTAAATCCGGAGCAGCTCGTCCTCACGGCCGAAATGTAACGGCGCGAGGGACGAGGGCTTGCTCGTCGTGTAGTCCCGCAGGCCAACCTCGGCCTGGAAGAAGAGAAGCTGGCGTTTCCGAGAGGGGAGCTGGAAGCGCACCGCGGTCATGAGATCGAGCTGGCGGTAGGTCGGGTCCGTGTCGTCGGAGGTGGCGCGGGTCTCGCCGGCCTCGTCGAACCCCCGGGCCTCGGAGTGCGTCCACTCGGCGGCGAAGGACAGTCGGGTCGAGGAAGAGATCCGGTGATCGAGGCGAGCTCCGAGGAAGCCATTGTCGCTGTCGAACTCGCGGAAGGCGTCGCTGTGGTCGAATTGGGCAAAGCCAAGGTGCGCCCGCAGGTTGGACGAGCGGCCCAGCGGCTGACGGTACTCGGCGCGTAGCTCCCGCTTTGAGAAGTCGAAGGATTGGAACGATTCCGGGCGGCCCACCCTTCCCGTGAGATCGGAGTCGCGGAGATGCCGCACGTAGAAGTCCGGGAGGTAGGCGGCGCGGAGCTTGAACGATCTCCCGCGGGCGAGCTGCTGGGACCAGGCGAGGGACACTTGGCTCCAATCCTTGATGCTGTTGTCCTGGTAGGCGCGGTGCTCCAAGCCCAATTCGATCCCCGCCTCCCGCCCGGCCAGGCCGCGGAACGTTCGCTCGGTGTTGAGCTCGACCCTCTGGATCCAGTCGTCGAGGGAGCTGACGCGGAAGCGATCCGGGTCCCGCCCCTGCTCAAAACGCGCGATGAATCTCTCGGAGTAGCGGAGGATGTTGTCGTCGTAGAGCAGCGACAGGCGGGCCCGGGTGGCCCACCGCGACTCGCCCCGTTCGCCCGCCGAACGGGCGGCCACCTGGGCCCGGACCAGGAGATCCACGCCGGAGGCGGAACGCACCCCGAGGTCGTGGTCGCCGGGACCCACCGGGAAGGTCACCTCGTCAGCGCGACTGAGGATCGACGTCGGATCGCCCCCAGGGCGCGCCCGGGTCGAGGGCCGGCTCTCGATGAGGTAGCTCCGCAGCGGCTCTCCGCCGTCTTGGACGTCGAGCCGATGGACCCCGGGCTCCGCCCCCGCGGTCCGCACGAGGAGCCGAACCCAAGCGGGGCCGACGACCCGGAGGTTCAGCGTCTCCGCCGGGGCCAGCCGCCGATAGGGGGTCGTCCGGTCGCCGACCCAGACCGTCGCGTCCTGACCACCGTGGACCTGCGCACCCTCCCAGGCCCTCTTGGTGGGCGAACGCTCGGCGAAGGTGACGCGGAGTCCGACCACGCTTTCGGTGCTGGCGTCGAGGGCCAGCTTCAGGGTGTGGCATCCGCGGGCGACGTCGAGGGGGATGGAGCGCAGGCCGCCGGCCCGCAGGTCGGGACCAAAGCGACCGGACTCCGTGCGCTCGGCGCGAAAGCGACGGGTCACGCCCTCGGGCTGTCCGTCTAAGGAATAGGTCAGGCTATAGCGGGCAGCCCGGACTCGGGGCTCGAGCATCGCTCGGCTGTGGATCGCCAGTCGGCCCTCACCGCAGAAGGGGAACTCGAAGTGCCGTCCGACCTCGGCCCGTAGGTAGGGCTTCGGCTCACCTTCAACGGCGCGGAAAAGGGAGCGCAGAACCGGCTCGGTCGGCGCAAGATCCTCGGCCAGCGTCGGCGATCCCACGAATAGGAGGGCGACCAGCAGGTAGGCGACCAGCAGGGGAGCAAGGTGGAGGGAGAATCTGAACATCATCGCCTCAGTCCGCCGTGAGGGAAAGGTCTTCCCGGGGAAGCATGAAGCGGGCGAGGAACGTCGGCTTGTCGGGGTCGATGGAGCGCAGCTCATAGCGGTGCTTTCCCTCGGGAACCGCCACGACCACCTCGACGGCGCGGCCGGGAACCAGGGCATCTTCCCGGTGGTACTGGGCCACCTCCGAGCGCCGGGAGCCGAGCTGGTAGGTATTGACGACCTGGCCATCCTGCTGGATCTGCAGCCGGTAGTGGATGCGCCCCCGCATCTCGGGGGTGTTCTCCAGGCGGGTGAAGATCCGCAGCTCGGTGGGGCCGATGACGTCCAGCGTGAAGCCCTCGCCAGCGGCGTTTCGGTAGTAGGGCACCAGGGTCTCCCGCACGACGAGCTCCACCAGCTCCGGGGTGCGCAGGGGGGTCAGCGGCACCCAGCTGCGACGCCGCTCCCGCTTCGGCTTGAACAGGTGGCGGAAGTAGATCTGCGGGCTCGCCTGGGCCGCCCTCACTTCGATGTTGTGGTAGCCCCGCGCCAGTCGCAGGGTGTAGTCCACCAGTCGACCCGGGACCCCGAGGCGCCCATCACGGAACATGGCGGTGGTCGATCGTTCGACGTCCTCGTAGACGATCTCTTGGGCCGCTCCGCCGTTGACGCGAACCACCAGCCCGAAGCGGTGCGTCTCGCCCGCGTCAGGCCTGAACCGCGGACGGCTGATCAGCCGCAGCTCGCCGGGTCCCCGGACCGTGATGAGGGTGAAGTCCTCCTGGGACAGCGGGACGTAGTCGCGGTCCTGGCCCGAAACGAAGATGGGAATCGCCTGCGCACCGAGGGTCGCCGGCAGGGCCAGGACCAGGAGAGGGCTGAGTATGAGGCAAACTAGGGTCTTCATGATTCATGCACCCTTCTGGGGATCGGGGGTACTGAGCTTGTGGGCCCGTTGATCCAGCACCCTGAGGCCGACGAGGAGCCCCAACAGGAGAGCCAGGGAGGTCAGGGGAGCCGCTGAGCCGTAGCGCACCTCACCGAAGACGTCCCCCTCCCCCGGCCTCGGGGGCGCGTCGGGGAGGGCGGCGAGGCCGTAACGGGCGGAGAGCTCTTCCAGACGGGTGAGGTGGACCACGGGAACCCCCGCCTCGTTGAGCCTCAGCAGCACGCCCCGGAACGGAAAGTTCCGCGGCGGCACCCGCAGGGTCGCGCCGATGGGGATCAGCGCCCCGTTGGCGGAGTGTCCGAGGCTGGCGACGCCGCCGCCGACGTTGATGTAGACGGCGGGTTCCCCTTCGCAGCCGGCGCGGAAGTGCGCGAGGCGCTGGCTCACGCTCCCCTCGAGGCGCGGGCTTTCGAGCAGCGCGACCTCCGCGCGCTGCGCCGCCTCGCGGGCCAGGGCTCGACCCCGGGGGGAGAGCCCGCGGCCGGTATCGTTGCCGCCGCCGATGGAGGCGAGGGTCGGCATCGCTTGAAAATGGCCCGAGGCGACGAGGGCACCCTGCATGTCCAACCAGGTGAAGTAGGGGTCGTTGGCGCCGTAGTTCGAAGCGCCGATCGACGCCGCGACGACACCGCGGGTCCCGAGGGTCTGGAGGGCCGCCAGGACGGAGAGGTTGAGGGCCGGGAAGGATCCCGTCAGTCCCACCGCCGCACAGTCCCCCGAACCGACGCCGAGCTCCCGCAGCATGGCGACGACGACCGCGGCAAAATTGGGATCCAAGCTCGCCAGCTTGGCGTCCAGGTATCCCCTGTCGGTGGTGATCTGGGTGTACTCCTGCCCGATGAGCGCGCTCTCCGTCGGGTCATTGACGGGGTCGACGAAGATGCCCCGTTCGAGGCGGATCGCCTTCAGGTGCTCGGCCGCCCGGGCGGACAGCTCGGCGGCCTCGAACATGTCGTCGTACCACGGGCTCCGGACCTCCCGCTTACCCGCCTCGACGACGAGCAGGATCAGCACGGCGAGGGCCGCGAGGGGCACGAGGGTCCACAGGGATCGGGGCGAAAGCTTGGCTGTTTCCATCGTTGTTAGCTCGGCAAGAGGGCGCCGCCGAAGATGACGATGACGAGGAGGCGGACCACGGTGGCGGCGATCACCAGGGCACACGTCGTGGGAACGACCCCCTGCTTGAGGAACCAATTCGCGATGAGACCGGGAATCACCCAGCCGACCGCCTGGAGCTCGGTGGTGGTCAGACCGATGTCGAAGGAGAAAAAGAGGCGGGAGGCGATCGAAAGCAGACACCCGATCAAGACGGACAGCACCAGCTGCCGCCGCCCGAAGACGAAGGTGAAGCGGGCGATCCCCTTGACGATCCCGGCGGTGGCGAGGGCCGCGAGCAGTACCCCGATCAGCCTCCCGGGGTCCCCGAGTTGCAGGGCGAGGTAGCCGGGCACGATGAGGCCCCCGGCGGCGAGTCCGAAGGCCTCGTAAGCGAGCAGGCTGACCACGAGGCCGAGGGTGATGGCCACTTCAACCACGGCCGGCCTCCCGAACGAAGAGGTCGACCGTTGCGGCGCCGGCGCCGCCCGTATTGCCGATGGCGAAGACGCTACTCACCTCTCGGGTGGCGTCGAGGACCGCCGTCAGCACCGCCTCCGGTTGGGCATGGCCCAGGTCGAGGATCTGTGACTCGGCGACGCCTTGGCTACGGAGGCTGCGGACCACGGCCCCGGTCGGCTTGCCCATCACGAGGATGCGATCGGCATCCCCCGCGAGGCGTGAGGCGATCAGCTCCGTCAGCTGCTCGGCGCGATCTTTGCGGTCCGGCCGGTTGTTGAGGAGAACAAAGCGCTCACCGGGTAAATGATCGCCGGACCTCAGCATTCGCCAGATCCTCCATGAAGAGTCGGGGTCGTTGGCGGCAAAGGCGTTGAAGAGCGTGGACCTCTTGCCGTCCCGCCGGACCGTCGAGCGCGTCAGGACCCCGGGATCGGGTATCGCTTGCCACATTCCCCGCAGCGCCGTCCCCCGGTCGACCCCGAGCTCGGAGCAGACCGCGAGGGCGAGCCCCACGTTCTCCCGGTGCTCGATGTAGGAGAAGCCCTCCATATCCTCGGGCCCCACGTCCTGCCCCGAGATGAGCACCGATTCCGCGCCCCGCTCCCCGGCGAGGGCCTCCACCAGCTGTGGATGGTCGTTCTCCGCGGTGAAGACGACGCGCCCCTTCGGGATCGTGTTGGCCATGGAGCGTCCGATTGACGTCAGGTCCGGGCCCATGACGTCGGTATGATCCATCCTCACGTTCGTGAGCACCGAGAGGGTTGCCCGCACCATCTGCTCCTCCGTCACCCGTTGAAACTGCGGATCGAGCGCCATGCACTCGATCACCAAGACTTCCGTTTTGTTTTCGGCGGCGAACTGCACGATGTCGAGCTGTTCGAGAATCGTCGCGGCGGCTTTGCGAAAGATCGGAACGTCCGAACCGTCGGGGAGGATGAGCCTCGGGAACGTACCGGTCACCTTGGTGAGGGTGCGAAGCCCGCCGGCCCGCAGGCCCGCCCCGATCAGCCGGGTCACGCTCGATTTGCCCCGCGTCCCGTTGACGTGGATCCGGTGGGGAATTCGGTCGACGGCCCGCTGATGGCTTCGGTATTCGAGGGCGGCGAGCCCGATCAGCAACGAAAGAGTGGCGCCCAAGGCCAGGAGACTCGTCACGCGGTACCTCCGCCGGCGCCGCTTGCAATCGCCGTCTTCACCAGCCCTTCCAGACCGCCCAGGAAAACGGCGACGGTATGGCCCAATCCGCGCAGATTGTGCTTTGCACAGGCCGAAACCGGCCGGTCATATTCGATGGGTTGGATCGTCATGGCTCCCCCCTCCGCGTCGTTGCGAAGGCAGCTCCATGGTAGTTCCGAAGCCCCTCGGATCCGCATGAAACGTTTTTCATGTTGGTGTCACCACTCGGCAACCTGCCTTGTAGTTCCTCGACGATTTGGGCCTCGCCCCACCAGCGTTTCTCTCGAACGCACCGTTCCCCTTTGAATCAAATTTTCACAAAGCCTCTTCCCTGACGTCTCTCCAACGATCCCGGTAGGACAAGCCGCCGGTCCCAGTTGATCGCGAAGTTGGCATCGTTCGTGGTTCGACCGATGCAAAGGGAGCCCTGTGGCTCCATGGCCCAAAGCTTGAGGTTCCGTTGGCCCAAGGGGAGAGGTTATGAGTTGTGTCGGAGAGGTGGACGCCGTCGATGGCTGGCCGCGTGGAGGGGGGGTTCCTCCAGGGGCAGCCTTTGAGAGCTTTCTATCCAATCGATATTCCCTGTCGCCGCGTGAAGTGGCGGTGACAGAGGTGTGGCAGAGGCTCTCACCGGAACTGTACCGCCGGTGCCTCAACTGGATGGGGGGACATCAGGAGGATGCAAAAGAAGCCCTCAGTCGCGCGGCCAGCAAAGTCTTCCTGAAAGCCGCGGCCGAGCTCTGTGGCGTGGCGAACCTTCGAACCTGGCTACTTCGGCTGACCTACAACGTCTGCATGGATCTTCACCGCGAACGGAAGCGACGCGGCGAAGAAAGCCTCGACGAGGTCGGAGAGAACAGCCTCAGGAGTACGAGTGGATCGGCCATCGTTCGGGAAGAGAACGATCCCGAGTACAACTACCTCGCCGGTGAGCTTTCCCTGTTCTTGGAGCGCAGCATAGAGGCCCTCCCCTCCAAGCTTCAGGATCCCCTGCGGATGCGGATCCGAAGTTCGAGCTACCGGGAAATCGCCGATCACCTGGCGATCAGCCAGGCAGCGGCCCGGAAGCGGATCCAGCTCGCCAGGCGAATCCTGCGGGACCGACTGGAGGAATACCGGACCGGCAACGCGGGGCCAGCCCGGCGCGGACCTTCACGGGACCCGGGGGGGGTCCGCGGAGACCTGGAAAACAGGCCCGGGCCGGTGGCTTCGACCTGGTCGATCCGTGCTTTTCGCGCCGCGTCGGTGGAGTCGGCCGCGGGCCGTAGGAAAGATATCGTGGTCGCGTTCCACGAGCCGGTCCGTCGGCCGACGGAACGGCGGCGCATGGCCCTGGAGAAGTACAACCACGACCACCAACGGGGCTGGAAGGGACACCTCGAGCTGGCACGGCTCCTGGTGGAGGCGGGGGAACCCGCGGAAGCGATCCCCCACTACCGGAAGGTGGTGGAAAGGCAACCCAGACGCCTCGATGCCTGGCTAGAGCTCGCTTCGGCCCTGGAGCTGATGGACCGGGCGGCCGAAGCGGTCGAGATCTTGACCCGGGCGGGGCGCCTGCTCAAGAGGAACGAGCACTACCTGCGGGCCCTCTCCGCAAAGACCCGTGGCCGGACCGCGGCGGCGATCGAAGCCTTGGGTGACGCCCGAGCCTCTACCCCGGAAGACACCGCTCCGCTCGTCGCGTTGGGCCAGGTCTACTGGGAGGCGGGCCAGGCGACGAAGGCGAAGGATGCCTTTGACTCGGCCCTGGCGATCGACCCCGACGACCTAGGGGCCCTGACCCTCAGCCACGGGCCCTTGGAGGCCATCGGCCTCACCCTGGAGGCGTACCGCCGCGTGTCCCGCGCCCTGGAGATCGACGGCGGCAACCACCTCGCCCTGGTCCACTGGCTCGGTCACCGCTGTCGGAGCGGAGACTTCGCCGGGCGGAGGGGTCAGTCCGTTCGGAGCCGGCTAAAGGCAGCCAAGCGCCTGGCGGGGCAGCGGGCAGACGTTGTTCGGTGCCAGTCGGCCTTCGAGTTGGCGCGGGGTGAACGGAGTTGGGCGCTCCGGGATCTCGTCGAGGTCCAACCCTGGAATCCCGAAGGCTGGTTGCACTACAGCCGCTTTCTCCACTCCGAAGGCGAGAACCTGAAGGCCGCACACTCCCTAGCCAAGGTCGACCTCGGACTCACCGCAGGAGCCGAGCGGCGTCGAATGGCTTTGCAGGTTTGCCGGCTGTTGCCTTCGGTCACCGCAGCGCCGAACGCTGCGGGTCGATACCTCGACGACATCCTGGGGATGATGCCGAACGACCCCCTGGTGATCGCCGCGGTGGCGTGGGGTCTTGCGCGGCTCGACACCGAACCCGCCCGCAGCAGGGAGCTGGCCCGCCGAGCGACCGAGATCAGTCCCGAGCTCGGGGCCGTCTGGTTCTCCCTGGGCCGAGTCTTGGTCCGGCAGGGGGACGCCGTGGGCGCCATCTCCGCCCTCGAGGAGGGCTGGAGAAGACGCCCCTCGATCGACGACGGCTACTTGCTGTCGACTCCAGCGGCTCTGCTTCTCGGAGCTGCCTACGGGCGCCTCGGCCGGCGATCCAGCAGCCTGCACTGGTACGCCGTCGCCGACGCCCACGCCCAGGGGGCGACGGCGGTCGACCCATCGTGCTCACGCCTGTGGAGGGCCCTGGCCCAAGCCGGACTCGACGCCGGCCCGACGCGGGGTCTCGAAATTCACAACTTGCAAGTCCACCCCGTCTCTAGGGCAGGGACCTCAAAAACCTTTCTTTCTTGGCCAGCCTCTGACTGGCGAGAGGAAGCGCTGGATCTGGACGGGGTCCTCCGTTGAAGTTCGTCCGATCCATGTTCGACAACCGTTAGAAACGTTACAGGAGAAGCAACCATGGCCCGAACCGTAGACTTCATGGTCACCAACAACGTCACCCAGAACACCGGTCAGCGCGTGCTGGTCTTCCTGACCCCGACCGACGCGGCCGACGCGGAGGATTTCAACTTCGCCGCCTGGCAGATTCTGAATCCATCCGCGAACGGCGGAAGTCAGCCCTTCACCTTCCAGGACACGATCCAGCTGGCGGTCGAGAACCAGGCGACGCGATCGCGGTCGTCGCTGATCGACGTCGGCGCCAACCAGCTCTACTCGGTGACCAACGAGAACAACCAGGGGCCCGTGCTCAACCTGACCAACGAGTCCCCCCAGAGTGCGGCGGTGACGGCCGTGACCAATCGGACCGACCCCGCCATCACCCTGGAGTCCTACTGGTATGTCAACGGCAACCCGGTGGTCTCGGAGGGCGGCCTCAACCTCGGGAACACCGTGTCCTTCGAGCTGGCCTCGTCCCTGTTCTTCATGGTCGCCATCCCCACGGTAACGGGCTTCAACTACCGGCTGCAGCAGTTCTCCGGTGAGACCCGATACATCATCCCTCCGGGCGTCACCAGCGTGTCGGTGAACTGGTCCCGCCCGGGTGGCCATGCCGGATCCGATGTGCTGACTTTTGACCCACCCTCAGCCCCGGCTTTCTGAGGCTCTTGCTCCGAGCCGCCCGCCCACGCGGGCGGGCGGCACTTTTTGACCCCGCTGGCCTAGCGAATTGTTTTCGAGGTGAACTGAAGATGAGCAAGATCCGATTCAAGGTCCAGAACGCGATTTCGAAACCGACGCGGGAGGAGGTCCAGGTCTTTCTGCGACCCACCCGGATTCCACCGGCCGCCGAGTTCTTCGCGTGGCAGAGCCTTCGGCCTCCGAGTGGCGGCGGAGTACAGATTTTCGAGTATCGGGGCGGCCTGGAGGTTCAAGCCATCGAAGACAAGCTCGGCGGCAGTCGGTCGCGGATCGAGTACGCGGCCCCCGGAGAGCACTTCCAAGCCGTCCGTGAGCGGAACCACGGCCCCCAACTCGAGCGCGTTCCCGGGGACCCGGAGCACCCAGGGGCGGTGGTTGAGAACCGTACCGACGGCCCCTTGAGAATCCGGTGGTACAGCGGATTCTCAGCAATCATGGAGGAGCCACTGGCGAGCGGGCAACGGGCCAGTTTCGAAATGGTTTCGAACCTTCTCATCTTCCGCGTGGCACCGTCCTCGGATCGAGAGCGTTTCACTCCCTCCGAGCTCGATGATCCAGCGAGCTCGTACTTCGTCGATCCCCACAGGACCCAACAGGTCTCGGTGATCTGGAAGGACGCGGCGGATGGGGGATCCGGCTCTGACCTCGTTTTCGCTCCAGAGTCCGCCGACCCGGTCCCCGCTGCGGCCGCGAAGAGGCCCTCGAAGGCCGGACCCGCCGAGAAGACGGCAACCGGTGCGGTCGCTCCTTCCAAGAAGGGCCCGCGATCCGATCGATCCAAGGCATCTCCGAAAAGAAAGTCCGCCAGCCGGTCCGAGCCCAAGGCCAAGACTGCCGCGCGCAAGGCACCGAAAAGAACCCGTTCTGCGCACCAAGCCCAGAAACCCGGCACCCAGACCCAGTCTTGAACTGCGGCCCAATCGCCGCTGGACGATCCTGAGAACGGGCCAGGGGCATGGGCGATCCACGGATCGGCGGCCTGTTCAATGGCGTCAACGGCCGCGAGCGAAAAGGAATCCACCATGAGGAACCAGATCAGGTTTCGGCTGACCAACCAACTGACCGAGAGCACCGGGCAGATCGTCCTGGTTTTTCTCGTGCCGGCAATAGATCGCCATTCCGACAATGCGGTCCTGACCCCCTGGCAGGTCCTCAACCCCGCACCGAACGGCGGCAATCAGCCCTTCCTCTTCGACGTCCAGGACCTCCAGCTGGCGGTGGAGAACCAGGACACCCTATGCCAATCACGGTCCGTCGACGTCCACGCCAACCAGCTCTACACGGTGACCAACAACCACAATCAGGGGCCGGTTCTTCACCTGTCCAGGTCCGAGGTTCCACGGAAAGCGAGTCAGATCTCGGTGCGCAACACCACCGATCCGCCGGCGACGCTGCGGTCCATCTGGAAGGTGGGTGGGCGCCCCGTGCTGGTCAAGGAAGGCATCAACCTCGGATCGACGAATGCGGTCGAAATCATTCCGACGCTCTTCTTCATCGTCGTTCAACCGTTGGGGGACGGCTCGCCGCTGCGGCAGTACTCCCGCGAGTTCCCCTACCAACCGATGCCCCAGATGTTCAAAGAGTCGAGGGCGGCCAGCTACGACGTGCCCGTCGGTCAGCGGGAAGTCTCGGTTCGGTGGATTCGGCCCGGGGGGATGAGCGGCGCCGACGTCCTGGTCTTCGATCCCCCGTCGGCACGACCCCAGACTTTTCTTTGAGTCCGAAGGGAACGGCCCATGGACGACTTGGAAGAGGCCGAGGTAGGGATGGAAGACCAGAACCCAGTCATCACCCTCTTGGGCCCCAACTGGCGCCTTCGTCACATGGGCAAGGAACCGAATCCCGTCACCCATGGCGATCTAGCTCCGGAAGATGAACTCCACATCAACTCGACGGACCCGAGGTTGGAACTCCATAAAGAAAGGAAATTGAAATGAAACCGTGGAAAATCCTCGGCCTGGTGGCGCTAGGCCTTTGGGCCTCACCCCCTCTGCCCGCCTCTGACGAAGGCTTGCTCATCGTCGCCGACCCCATCTCCGTTGCGGTCCTCTCGGTCGATCTCAACGCCCCTTCGGAGCCACCGATGCAACGCCTGTGGCAGGGGGCTCCACTCGAGTTCCCACGTAGCGTCGTGATCGACTCCGGGGGCGACATTCTCATTGCGGACGAGAAGGCGAGTACGGTGTTTCGCCTCGACTCCAAGGGCGGCATCACGGACAGGTACAGCAGCGCTATTCTCGAGGAACCCTATGGATTGGCCCTCGACCTCCGTGGACTGATCTACGTGTCGGATACGGGGACGGGTCAAATCGTCAGGATCGATCCCCAGACACGAAGGCACGAAGTTGTCTGCGACGGACAACGTTTCGCGTCGCCCCGCGGCCTGGCCTTCACCACCGATGACAAGCAGTTGCTCGTCGCCGACTATGCCCCTGGGCCCAAGAGCAGGACGGGCGAAGGAAAGCTCGTTCGGCTCCGGTTGTCCGACTGTAAGCGAACCCTGGAGGTCACCCGCGGCAATCCGGTCGGAGTCGTCGTCGACGCCAGCGGCAACGTCTACGTTTCAGATCAGGTGAAGACCCGGATTTTCCGTGTGGACGTCCGGAGCAGAAAGGCGACGACGATCTGGGAGACCTCGGAAGTCTGGGGGCTTAGGGGGCTGGCCTTGGATGCGCAAGGAGGCATCCTGGCGGCGGCCTATGTCGCTGGCAAGGTCATCCGTATCGATCCCACGACCGGTGAGATCACCAGAACCCTCTCCGGCAACATGCTCGACGGCCCCAACGGCCTGGCACTGGCAGCCAAGTCACCGCCGCCTCCGCCGCCGCCCCCTCCCACCTCGACGTTCGCCGTCGAGGCCGGAAACTACGTCTGGCGGATCACCTCCGCTGACCTCAGGAGAGACAACAAACCGCTGCGCCTCGCCGGCCTTATGAATCGCTTGGTCGAGGAGGCGGGGGAACGGCAGGTCCGGAATCTGGTGCTGCTGCTGATGGACAACAACGACTACTGGTGGCATCGAATTCAGGAGTTCGAGGGGGTGGGTGTCAGGATCAAAGGCAAGTTCGTGAAGCCCAAACGCTTCGAGATCCTCTCCGCCGACGGGCTGGATCCCTGATGGCCGACAAAGACCCGGAGAGGCCGAGCGAGCACGCCGACCGGCCCGACTCCGGGGACTCCCAGGTTCAGGAAAGCGCCGTGCACGATCGAGTCGCGAATCAGGATGCCCCCCCTGTCAGCGAATCGGTTCCAGAAGACACCAAGTCCGACGGAGGACATGTCGTCGGCGGGGCCGAAACGGAAGCTACGGGACCGGAAGTTGGCAAAGGAAAAGACTCCGTCACCGACCTGGATATCGGCCAGAGGGCATTGGCGAAGGACCACGACGGGGTGGAAGCACCGACCCGGGTCACCTGGAAACGTGACGCGTCCGGAAAAGTGACCGTTTGGGTCCGATTCTTTGACGGAGATTCAAAACCCTACTGGTCCGTCGAGTGTCAGCTGACCCCGGACGAGCCAAAGGTTTCGTTCCCCTACCCCCGGGGGGAGGCTGATGGAACCTTGGAGCTGACTCAGGTAGGAGACGACGTCGAGCTGCGCGGAAACCTCCCCCTGACCCCGGACCGTTGGTTTCAGAACGTCATCACGAGATGGCCTCGTCTGCAACCTGGGCCGGCGCCGGACAAGCAGCCCAGGGCGTCGAGGGTCGAGGCGCCAACGGAGGCTTCCCACGAAGCCACCACCGACTCCGGGCCGTCCCTTGAATCCGCTTCCGTGCCGGCGAGCTTCGAGCTGGCGCCGACGACCACCGATCCTGCCCCCCTAGGTCCGGGGCCGTGGGGCCCCCCCCCCCCCCCGCGGGGGCGGGGGGGGCCCGGGAGCAACCAACACCGCCAAACCCACGAAAA
>JBCDIS010000146.1:0-17567 GCA_038748685.1 Acidobacteriota bacterium
AACGAGTGGGATCTCCTATGGCCCAGCCTCGGACCCGAGAACGTCGTCTTCACCCGCGGCGGCCGGCTGTACCGGATGTCCCTGGCGGACGAGGCGGTATCGCCGATTCCAATCCGCGTCGGCGGCGCTCGCCCCGGGGCCGTGCCGGCCTTCGACGACGTTTCCGACAATCTCGGCGACGCCAGCCTTTCCCCGAACGGCAAACGGGTGGTCTTCGACGCCCGGGGCGACCTCTTCTCGGTGCCGGCGGAGCACGGGCCGACGCGTAACCTGACCCGCAGCCAGGGGGTCCGCGAGCACTCGCCGTCCTGGTCGCCGGACGGCCAGTGGATCGCCTACCTGTCGGACGCATCAGGCGAGTACGAGCTCTACCTCCTGCCCAGGAGCGGCGGGGAGCCCCGCCAGCTCACGAACGACGGCGAGGTGTGGCGGTTCGCACCGGTTTGGAGCCCCGACTCGAAGCGCCTCGCCTACGCCGACCGCAAGCGTCGACTGATAGTGGTGGACGTCGCCACCGGTGAGCAAACCGAAGCGGACTCCGCCCACCGCGGCGATTTCGCAGGCTATTCGTTCTCCCCCGACGGCCACTGGCTCGTCTACCAGCGGGTTCGGGAGGACTCCCGCCTCCTCGGCATTTCCCTTTACTCCATCGACAAGGCCAAGACCTACCGCCTCGGCGACGGACTCACCGCCGAGTTCGCGCCCACCTGGAGCGCCGACGGGAAGTACCTCTTCTTCTTCTCGAATCGAGATTTCAACCTCGAGTTCAGCGCCTTCGAATTCAACTACATCTACAACCGGGCCACCCGCGTCTACGCCGCCGCCCTCGACCCCGACGCCCCGGCCCTCTTTCCGCTGCGCAGCGACGAGGAAACCGGCGCCTCCGACGACGGCAACGGCGACGAAGACGGCGAAGGCAAAGACGACGGGGCGGAAACCCTTGCCATCGACCCCCTCGGCTTCGCGGACCGCACCATCGCCCTCCCGGGGGTTCCCCCGGGCAACTTCGGCGGCCTCGCCGCCACCGCCGACGCGGTCTACTTCCTGCAAGAGGGCGACGGCCAACCCTTCGACCTCCAGCGCTACGACCTGTCAAAGCGGAAGGCCGAGACCGTGGCCTCCGGCGTGGCCGAGTTCGAGCTGTCGGCGAGCGGCAAGACCATCCTCTACACCCGCCCCAACGGCGACATGCACCTCGTGGACGCCAAACCCGGCGCCAGCGGCAACGGCAAGCTGGACCTCTCGGGCCTGCGGATGAAGATCAATCCGCGGGCCGAGTGGCGACAGATGTTCGACGACGCCTGGCGCATCTCCCGGGACTTCTTCTACGACCCCAACATGCACGGCATGGACTGGGACGCCCTCGGCGAGCGCTACCGCTCGCTGCTGCCAAGCGTCAGCCATCGGTCGGAGCTCGACTTCATCCTCGGTGAGCTGGTGGGCGAGCTGGCGGCGGGACACACCTACGTCGCCAACGGCGAGGTGGACGGCGTCGAGCGCATCGAAGGCGGCATGCTGGGGGCCGAGTTCGAGGCTGGAGACGGCGGCCGCTACCGGATCTCCCGGATCTACTCCGGAGAGAACTGGCACGACGACTTCCGTTCCCCTCTGACCGAGCCCGGGGTCGACGTCGACGAGGGGGACTACCTCCTGGCGGTGGACGGGGAGGAGCTCCGAACGGACGACAATCCCTTCCGTCTGCTGGAGGGCAAGGGGGAGCGGGTGGTTACCCTGACCGTCAACGACCGCCCGAGCCGCGACGGCGCCCGGGAGGTTCTGGTGCGGCCCATCGAAAGCGAGTTGAACCTCCGCTACATCGACTGGGTCAAGAGTCGGATCGCCCTCGTGGACGAGCTGTCCGGCGGCCGCATCGGCTACATCCACCTCCCCGACACCGCCATCGACGGCAACCGCATGATGCAGAAGCTGTTCTACGGCCAGGCGAACAAGGACGCCCTGATCGTCGACGACCGCTACAACGGCGGCGGCTTCATCCCGGACCGGATGATCGAATACCTCACCCGCAAGAACATGGCCTACTGGGCGATGCGGGACATCGACTCCATGCGCACCCCCAACTTCGCCCACGACGGTCCGAAGGTGATGCTGATGAACGGCTACTCCTCCTCCGGCGGCGATGCCCTGCCGTACTTCTTCCGCCAGCAGGGCCTGGGGCCGCTGGTGGGCAGCCGCACCTGGGGGGGCCTCATCGGCCTCAACGGCAATCCGCCCCTGGCGGACGGCGGCATGGTGCAGCTCTGCACCTTCCGGATCTACGACGACGAGGGCAATTGGGTGGTGGAGAATGAAGGGGTGGAGCCGGACGTCGAGATCTTCGACACCCCCGAGGGTCTGGCGGACGGCGGCGACCCGAGCATCGAGAAGGCCGTGGAGATCCTCCTCGACCAGCTCCAACGCACCCCGGTGAAGCGCCCCGTCATCCCCGAGCCGCCGGATTTGGGCCCCGGTCGCTGATCCACCGCGGCCCCCGCCGCTGATCCGTTCCCCTATCCGACGCCGGTCCCACAAGGGCCGGCGTTTTCCTTTCTTGCCGCTGGGACGAAACGTTTTCCCCCGACACCACCCTGTACTTTGCGATCCGGACGATTCCAAGAGGACCCACCCTGAGGGCCGGATCGCAAATAAACCTTTTCAAAATGGGAGAAGATCATGCTTCGAGCCGTTGTCAATCTGGACGCCCGCGGAAACGGAATCACCACCGAGAAAGAGATCAACGTCGGTGACAACTTCGACGTCATCGTCACGCTCTACAACGACGGTGAGTGCGGCGAAGACGAGGTGGAATTCGACACCTTCATTTCCGAGGTCTGGTTCAACGACCGGGGCCGGGTGGTGGAGATGGATCTCGAACAGCCCCCCACCGCCGCGGAGTTGGCCAACAACAGCGACACCACCGTCGACGCCTTCAGCCTGGGACGGGTGAAGTCCGACGGCTTCGTCCACGGGGAAGGCACACCCCTCACCCGCCCGGACCCCACCCCCGAACCCGCCGGCGCCCGCGGCTGCGCCCAGAGTCTCTGGAAGGTGGGGGAGCGGCTGCTCCCGGGCTACACCGAGGCCACCGGCCGCGCCGGCGTCAGCGATTTCGGCACGCCCTTCCGAATCTCCACCCGGATGGGGCACATCACCGCCGTCGCCGGCCGCGCTTCGGTCCGCAAGGATGCCCGCGCCATCGCCGAAGGCAAGACCCACCTCGTGGTGTCCTGCTCGGCCTTCCTCGGTAGCAAGCCGGTGCCGGTGGCTTCCGACGTCGCGACGATCCACGTCGTCGGCTGACGCCCCGGGCCCCGCCGGCCCCATTCGGCCGGCGGGGCCTTTTCAGTCCGGCCTCGGCGGGTCGTCCGCAAGGCGCCGCAAACCGAAGCCGAGGCGGTCGTAGGTGGCGGCCAGCGCCAAAGAAAACAGCGGGCCGCCCCAGCAGAAGACCGCCCACGGCGCCAGCTCCACCGTCGCCACCCCGAGGGTGGTCGCCATGAACACCGCGGAGACCGTCCAGGGCATCAGGGGCTCCACCAGGGTCACGGAGTCTTCGAGGGTGCGGGAGAGGGCTTCCGGAGCCAGGCCGCGGTCGGCGTAGGCCTTCTGGAAAAGGCCGCCGACGATCAGCGCCGTCACGCCGCCGTGGCTGGTGAGGCCGATGGTGGTCGCCCCCGCCGCCATGGTGGCGGCGATCAGGCCGAAGGTCCCGCGGGCCGCTTCAAGCAGCCGCCGCACCAACAGGTCCAGGGCCCCCGACACGTCCATCGCCCCCGCCAGGAGAAAGGCCGCCAGGACCACCAGCAGAACCCCGGCCATCGACTCGAGTCCCCCCCGGTTGGCCAGGCCACGGAAACCCTCCCCGAGGGTCCCGGGATCGACGCCGAGGGCCGCGGTCATCGAGGAGTCGAATCCCCGCACCGCCGTCGTCGTCGCGTCCGCTGGGCTGAACCCCTGGCGCCACACCCCCACCGCCGCCGCCGCCGCGGACGACGCGGTGATGGCGATGGCGGCTGGGATCCGCGCCACGATTCCAACGAGCACCACCAGGGGCGGCAGGGCGAGCCAGAGATCAAAGGCGTACACCCGTTCGATGTCGGCCATCAGGGTCGCCGCCCGGGCCGGCAGCCCGCCGTCCTCCGCGGGTAGGGTCGTCAAGCCGTAGACCGCCGACGCCAGGAGGAAGGACGGCCCCGCAGTGTAGAGCATGTGCCGCACGTGGCGATAGAGGTCGGCGCCGGCCCCGATGGCGCAGATGTTGGTGGAGTCGGAGAGCGGCGACAGCTTGTCGCCGAAGTAGGCCCCCGAAACCACCGCCCCGGCGACGGGGGCCAGGGGCGCGTCCAGGGCCTGGGCCATCCCCATCAGGGCCACGCCGAGGGTCCCCGCGGAGCCCCAGGAGGTGCCGGTACATAGGGACATGGCGGCGGTGGCGAGGAAGGCCGTCAGCACCAGGAACCTCGGATCGACGAGCTGGAGACCGAGGTGGACCATGGCGGGAATCGTCCCGCTCAGCACCCACGTCCCGATCAGCATTCCGATGGCCAGCAGGATGAAGATGGCCGGTAGCGCCCCCGTCAGCTTGTGGCCGGCGGAGCGCTGCACGTCGTCCCAGGTCCCGCCGACCCGGACCGCCGAAACCGTAGCGACGGCCGCGGCGCCGAGGATCACCAGGACCAGCAGCTCGGACCCAGAGTCCTGCAGCAGCGTGCCCACCCCGAAGAGAACCCCCATCGCCACGACGGGCGCCAGGGCCTCGGTGAGGCTCAGAGACCGACGCGGGCTCAAAACGCCGTTCCCCATTCTCAAACCCCCTCCAACGCCCGTTCCAGGTCCCACCGTAGCGCCTCCGCCCCCTCGAGGCCGACGGATAGACGCACCAGGCCCGGTGAGATCCCCTGCTGCCGCAGGGCGTCCCCGTTGTCCCCCCGATTCGGCGAGATCACCAGGCTCTCGGTGCCCCCCCAGCTGACGGCGATCCGGAACCGTTCGAGGCCGTCGATCAGGCGCTCGACGGAGGCGAAGTCGGCGGACTCCAGCTCGAATGCGAAAAGCCCTGAAGTCCCGAGCAGGTCCGGCGGCAGGGTGCCGCCGAGCCCCGGGTGGTGGACCCGGGCCACCTTGGGGTGGGAGGCCAGGAAACGGGCCACCGCCAGCCCGTCGGCCTGGTGCTGGCGCATGCGGGTCGGCAAAGTCTTCAGGCCCCGGCCCAGCAGCCAGGCGTCGAAGGGATGGAGGATGCCCCCCGCCAGCAGGAACGCGTGGTAGAAGATCCGCTCCATGAGCTCCGCCGAGCCCACCAGCGCACCGGCGATCACGTCGCTGTGGCCGCCGATGTACTTCGATGCCGCGTGCATCACCAGGTCCACCCCCAGGGTCAGGGGTTTGTGGAAAAGGGGAGTCGCCCACGAGTTGTCGATGGCGGTCCAGATACCCCGGTCACGGCCGAGGGCCGCCAGCGCCGCCACGTCGAGGGTGCGGAAAGTCATCGTGCCCGGGTTCTCGAACCAGATCAGCCGCGTCGAAGGCCGCAGCGCCCGTTCCGCCGCCGCCGGATCCAGATCCAGGATCACGTCGTGGGTAATGCCGAAGCGCTCCAGGTGCTGGGCCAGTTGGAGGGCCGGGCCGTAGATCTGGTTGACGAAGAGCACGTGGTCACCGGCTTCGAGGAGGCCGAAGAACGCCCCGTGGATCGCCGCCATGCCGGAGCCGAAGCACTTGCAGACCTCCCCCCGTTCGAGGGCGGCGATCTGACGCTCCACCGCCTCCACAGTCGGGTTCTGGCCCCGCGTATAGACTGCGTTGCGGTGCTCCGCCGACAGCGCGTCGAGGAGGCCGCGGAAGGTCCGCCGGGGAAAAATCGCAGCCTGGGCGATGGGGGGCGTAACGTCTTCGACGTGGGGAGCGCCCTCCGCTCCGTCGAGACAAATCCGGATGTCGTCGGGGTCGATTCCCCCGAGCTCCGCTGACGTGTCGATCCGGCGGTCCATGGCGAGCCTCCTCGCAGCGGATTATCACCACAACCGCCACCGGACGCCAGTCGCCGCCGGAGGCCCGTCCCCCACTTAACCAAATTGCCCAGCAGGTCCATCCCTTTGAGCTCCATCGCCAAGACCGTTGCCATCGTTCCCTACGACCCCGCCTGGCCGGCCCTCTTCGAGCAGGAGGCCCGTCGGCTCCGCTCCGAGCTGAATCCCCGCGGGGTCCACCACATCGGCAGCACCGGCGTGCCGGGCCTGTGGGCCAAGCCGGTGATCGACGTGCTGGTGGAAACCCATGACCTGGCGGAGGTGGACCGCGCCGCCCCCCTATTGGAAGCACGGGGCTACGACGCGCGGGGCGAGTACGGCATTCCCAACCGCCGCTACTTCTCGAGGCCCGCCATGGGGCCGGAACCCAAGATCCATGTCCACTGCTACCCCGCGGGTAGTCCCCACGTCGCGAGGCACCTGCGGTTCCGCGACTACCTCCGGGCCCACCCGGCGGAGGCGGAGCGCTACGGAAACCTGAAGCGGCGCCTGGCCACGGCTCACGCGACCGATGCCACCGCCTACCAGGCCGCCAAGAAGGACTTCATCAACGAGGTGGAGTCAGCGGCAGAACGCTGGCCGCTGAGCTTCCTAGGGAGGCGAAGCCGACCACCGCGTAGCAGCCGTGCTCCTCCGGCCTGCTGCTAGAGCCCCATGTCGCAAGCAGCGCGAGTCGTTTGCAAATACCACTCTCTTCGGCGTCGCTATACTGGTGCCATGCGTATCGATATCACCATCCGCCTGGCCCGCACCTCTGTCGCCTTGGTTTGGCTGTACAACGGTCTATGGTGCAAGCTACTCGGCCGTTGTCCGGACCACCTGGCTATCATCGCCTCGGTCTTCGAGCCGATGGGATTTCCGAACGTCATTCCGGTGGTGACCCTCGGAATCGTCGAGGTGTTCATCGCCGGCAATGTGCTGACCGGCCGCCAACCCCGCTTCTGGGCTGGCCTGCAGACCTTTTTGCTGCTGGCGATGAACGGGGTCGGCCTGATCTTCGGCGGTGAACACATCGCGGACGTGGCGAGCATGATCGTCCACAGCCTGGTTCTGATCGCCCTGGTCTGGCTACTGGCGGCGATCACCGAACCGAACCCCTTACCTGAGACGGAGTGAGCCGTTCCCTTGGGCGCCGAGGGCGGCTGGTGAACAGGGGAAGCTGTGCGGCGACGGACCGCGCCCCCCTCCGGGGCACGGTCCAGTGGTGAGCCTCGATGCCGGGACGACGGCGGGCCTCAGTGGCCCAGGGTGGCCACCATCACCGCCTTGATGGTGTGGACCCGGTTCTCCGCCTGGTCGAAGACCACCGAGTGCTCGGACTCGAAGACGTCGTTGGTCACTTCGAGGCCGTCTAGGCCGTACTTCTGGAACATCTCCTCCCCCTTGGTGGTCTCCCGGTCGTGGAAAGCCGGCAGGCAGTGGAGGAACTTGACCCCGGGGTTTCCGGTGAGCTCGACGGCCTTGGAGTTCACCTGGAAGGGGCTGAGCAGGCGGATCCGCTCTTCCCAGGCCGATTCCGGATCCCCCATGGAGACCCACACGTCGGTGTAGAGGAAGTCCGCCCCCCGGACCGCGTCGGCCACGTCGTCGGTGAGCAGGATCGAGCCGCCGGAGGCCTCGGCGAGGGCGCGGCAGGTGGCCACCAGGTCCGCCGCCGGCCGGCAGCTCTCCGGCGCCGCCATGCGGAAGTCGATACCCAGCTTGGCGCAGCCCACCATCAGCGAGTTGCCCATGTTGTTGCCGCCGTCACCGAGATAGCAGAGGGACATCTCGCCGAGGGGCTTGGGGCAGTGCTCCCGCATCGTCATGACGTCGGCGAGGATCTGGGTCGGATGGTACTCGTCGGTCAGACCATTCCACACCGGCACGCCGGCCCACTCCGCCAGCGCCTCCACCCGCTCCTGGCCGAAGCCCCGGTACTCGATACCGTCGTACATGCGACCGAGGACCCGGGCGGTGTCCTTCACCGACTCCTTGTAGCCGATGTGGGAGCCGGACGGGCCGAGGTAGGTGACGTGGGCCCCCTGGTCGAAGGCGGCCGTCTCGAAGGCGCAGCGGGTGCGGGTGGACGCTTTCTCGAAGATCAGGGCGATGTTCTTGCCGGACAGGCGGGGCTGCTCCACACCGGCGTACTTGGCCCGCTTGAGGTCGCGGGACAGGTCGAGGAGGAAGTGGATCTCCTGGGCCGAGAGGTCGAGCAGCTTGAGGAAGTGACGATTTCGCAGATTGAAGGCCATGACGTCGTCTCCGTTGGGTAGGCGGGGGCGGATCGACCCCCTTCGGGCGCCAGGATGATAGCCGAATCCCGCGGGTCCGCCGAGGCCCAGCACCTGGGCCGCCGCGACGGCCTGCCCCGGGGCTCAGGGGCCGTCTTCCGGCGCCCCCTGGACCCCTCGCTCCGCGGCCGCCGGGGACGCCTTCAGCCGGTGTAGCAGGAACGCCTTCGCCGCCCGCAGATCCCGCTTGACGGTGGCGGCGCCGAGGCCCAGCACCTCCGCGGCCTCTTCGATGGTGAGGCCGCCGAAGAATCTCAGCTCCACCACCCGGCTGGACCGCGGGTCCTCCGCCTCCAACTCCGACAGCGCGCGGTCCAGATCGAGGAGATCCACCTCCCGCTGGGACGTCAAAGCGGCGTGGTCCTGGAGGGTCACGGCGGAGTCCCCCCTGCCCCGCTTGTCGGCCCTGCGCTGGCGGGCGTAGTCCACCAGGATGCGGCGCATGGTGGTGGCGGCGAAGGCGAAAAAATGCCGTCGGTCCTGCCATTCCACCTGGCGGCGGTCCACCAGCCGAAGGTAGAGCTCGTTGACCAAGGCGGTGGGCTGGAGGGTGTGCCCGGAGCGCTCCCCCCGCAGGTACGACGCCGCCAGGATCCGCAGCTCTGAGCCGATGAGCGCCACCAGCCGATCCCTCGCCGCGGGGTCCCCGCCGTTCCACCGTCGCAGCAGCGTCGTCACTTCGAAATCCATGGCGAATCCTATCTCGGCGCCGGAGCCCCTGGCCTGTCCAGGGTCCCCCGTTGAGTGGGCTCCGTCAACGAGTCGAGATCCTCCCGCGCCACCGCCAAGGTCCCGGGATCCGTTCCGGCGGCCTCCAGCCTCGCCAGGCGCCGTCCCAGGAGGTCGGCGGCTTCGTCGGTCCGCCCCAGGCGAGCCAGGGCGAGGCCCCGGGTGCGCAGGGCCGAGAGGGCCCACCGGCCCCCGTCCTCCCCGGCGCGGCGCCAGGCCCCGAGGACCGCCGCCGCCACCCGCTCCGCCTCGGCGTCGCGACCGAGGTCGAGGTAGGCCCGGGACAGGCGGGTGAGGGCGAAATTGTGCAGCCAGTGGCCTTCCCCGCCCTCCTCCAGCACCGCTTCGAGGTGCCTCGCCACCGCGGCTGGGTCCTCGGCCGCGGCCTCCAGGGTCGCCAGGTTGTACAGGGCCGAAACCAGGGTGGGGTGCCTGCCCTCCACCCCCCGGGCGACCTCCACCGCCCGCTCGAAGTAGCCGCGGGCGCGGTCCACCTCGCCCCCCTGCCGGGCCAGCTCCCCGAGGTTGTTCAGAATCGGGGCGCACCGACCGTGGCCGGGCCCCAGGGTCCCCTCGATGACCTCCAGCGCCGTCTCCAGGGATCGCCGGGCCTCGTCCCGGCGCCCCCGGACCACCTCCAGGCGCCCCAGGTTGGCGAGGCAGAAGGCGTAGTCCGGATGCCGTTCCCCCACCTCCTGGGCGTAGATCCGAAGGGCCTCCGCCATCAGCTCCATACCGCGGTCCGGCTCCCCCCGGCGCTGGGCCAGGTTGCCTAGGTTGTTGAGGGTGGTGGCGATCTTGGGGTGGGTCTCGCCGTAGAGGGCCCGCTTCATGGCGAGGGATTCGTCGAAGAGGTTCTCCGCCTCGTCCAACCGCCGCTGCCGATGGAGGAGCAGGGCCAGATTGTTGAGGGTGGTGGCGAGGGCCGGATGGGGGCCGTCGAACAGCTTCCGCTGCCGCGCCACGGTGCCGCGGAAAAGGGCCTCCGCCTGCTCCGGATCCCGACCCTCGACGACGATGGCGAGGCTTCCCTCCAGGAGGGCCACCGAGGGGTGGCCGCCGCCGTCGACGTCGCGGCGGAGCCCCAGCGCCTCCTCGTACATCGCCGTCGCCTCCCGCGACAATCCACGGGCCTGGCGATCTTCGGCGTAGCGCTCCAGGGTGAGGGCCAGGGCCGACGGGTCGCCGGCTCGGCGGGCCAGCAGAAGGGCCCTTTGGAACAGCTCCTCCGCCGGACCATAGCGCCCCAGCAGGGATTCGATGTGGGCGAGCTGGGTGAGGCCCGTCGCCTCCCGCCCGGGGTCGGCACCCGAGTCCGCGGCGCCGGCGTGCAGTTGCGCCTCCCGCGAAATCTTCTGGGCGGTGCGCAGGTGCCCCTGGTCGCTGACCACCTCCGCCAGCTGATAGAGGCGATCCGCGAGGCCGGAACGGTCGAGGTCTTCGCCCCCCCGACGGTGCAGACCCACGGAGGCCCTGAGCAGCTCCCGCGCCTCCGGCAGCTGCCCGAGGTTGGCGTAGGTCTCCCCAAGGGTCCCCAGCAGCTCCGCCAGCAGACCCGGCTCCGCCGCCAGGTCCTCCCGGATGGACAGGCTGCTCTTGTCCAGCAGCTCCAGGGCGGTGACCCGCCTGCCGAGGGACCGGCCGGGGTCCGGCAGCTCGAACAGCTCCACCATCCAATGGGTGACGGTCTCCGAGCGGTTGCGCTCCCGCACTGCCCGGTTGCGCTCGTCCATCACCGCCCGCCGCTGGTCCAAGAGGACGAGGATGGAGATCACCAGGACCCCGAAGACCGCCGCCGTCGCCGCCAGGCCCAGCCGATGCCGCCGCAGGAACTTGGCGCTCCGGTACACCAGCGTTCCCCGGCGGGCCCGCACCGGCTGGCGGGCGAACACCCGACGGATGTCGTCCGCCAGCTGCTCCGCCGTGGCATAGCGGTGCTCCGTCTCCTTCGCCAGCGCTTTGAGGACGATGGCATCGAGGTCCCCCCGCAGGCGCCGGCGCAGGGTCCCAGCCTCCGCGGGGATGTCCTTGGGCTCCGGGACCCGCACCACCCGACTCGACGGCGTCCGCACTTCGTGGTGGCAAATCGCCTCCACCATGGCGTCCAGGTCGCCCCCCTCGAAACGATAGGGCAGATCCCCCGTCAGCAGCTGGTAGAGCAGCACCCCGAGGGAGTAGACGTCGCTGGCGGTGGTGATGGCCTGGCCCCGCACCTGCTCCGGACTGGCGTAGGCCGGGGTCATCGGCGTCAGGCCGGTGCGGGTGGGCAGGACGGTTTCGGCGAAGCGCTCCGGGCCGAGGATCTTGGCGATGCCGAAATCCAGCAGCTTGGGTTCCCCCGCGGGCGTCACCAGGATGTTGCTGGGCTTGAGGTCCCTGTGGACCACCAGGTTCTGGTGGGCGAACTGGACCGCGTCGCAGACCTTCTGGAACAGCGCCAAGCGGGCGTCGAGCCCCAGTTCCTCCCGCCGGCAGTGCTCGTCGATCGGGCGACCGTCGACGTACTCCATCACCAGGTAGGGCTGACCTTCGGGGGTACTGCCGCCGTCCAGCAGCTGGGCGATGCTCGGGTGCTCCAGGTCCGCCAGAATCTGACGCTCCCGCCGAAACCGACTCAGCTGCTCGTCACCGGCCCAGGCGTACCGCAGCAGCTTGACCGCCACCTGTTTGGAGTAGGCGTCGTCCCCCCGCTGGGCGAGGTACACGGTGCCCATGCCCCCCTGGCCGAGGCGGCGGATCACCCGATAGCTGCCGACGCCGTGGCCCGCCGGAAGGTCCACCCCCTGGGCGGCGTCGAAGCGCTGCCGGGCGAGATCCGCCAACGGCGCGGCCCCCGGGCCCTGCCCCTCGAAGGTGGCGTCGTCGTCGTAGGCCACCAGGTAGGACACCACCAGGCGGTGGAGCTCCGGATCCCCGCACTCCCGGTCGACGTACTCCCGCCGCGCGTGCGCCGGCAGGTCCAGCGCCTCGTCCAAGACGGCGCGGACCTCACCCCACCTCTGGACCGTCACGGGGCGGCTCCGGGCGCTCCCCCGCGGCGGGCCTGCACCGTCTCCGAGGGTGCGGCGAGCTCAGGGGCTGTGGTGGTGACCATGGCAATCTTTCCCGGAAATCCAAAGCTGTGACGGGCCAAGACTAGCGGACGCCGCCCTCGATCAGACCGATTGGCGAGGGATCCAGGGGTGGAATGAGCCAGTATCGGGACGGATTCCGCCTGGGTTTCAGAACACGCAGGATGCGTCTTCGAAATCCCTACTTTGAGGTGACGACATGAGATATCCCACGATCCCTGTTCCCTTTCCCTTGGCCCTCACCCTCGCCCTGTCGGTGGTCCTGGCGCTCGCCGCCGCCGCGCCGGGGGGCGCCGACGGCCTCTCCTCCACCTGCACCACCTGTGAGATCTACATCAACCCGGGGACCGAGTCGGTGACGCCGCCCCTCGGCCTGATGCTGAACGGCAGCCCCGGGCCGGTGTCGACGGCGGTGGCGGTCCCCCCCGACTTCGGGACCTGGGACGGCACCACCTACACACCCGGACCGGATTTCTGGACCGCCGGCGGTGATCGGGTCAGCCTGGTGCCGGCGGGCTTCGGCAGCCGCGGGATTCCCTGGCACCTCGTCTTTGTCCCCACCGTCCCCCTGATCGAAGACGGCTACACCGAGGACTTCGACGGCGCCGGCGGCAGCCTGGCGGGGCTCCACACCGATTGGACGCAGCTCGGCAACGGCGCCCAGGTTTGGCTGTCCAACGAGGCCCCGGGGGCGTGGAGACTCTCCACCGTCGCCGGCGGCGGCCTGTCCCGCCGAGTCATCGACAGTTCGACCCCCAACGGCACCGACCAGATGGGGGGCGACGCCCTCGTCAACCTCGATCCGCCGGACGATCAGGTCCCCCCCGCCAACATGCAGGCCCCCTTCGCCCTGCTCCAGTTCCGCCACACCGCGGGAATCCCCATCGCCACCGCGGAGACCCGCGCCGTCGACGGCAACTATTGGATCCGTGGTCGGTTCCACCACGGGACTTTCGGCTGCCTACCCCACTGCCACACCCCCTGGCGCAGCGTGCCGGCGAGCACGGACCTGATCGTGCGGATACGGTACGGCACCCTGGCTTGGGGCACCGCTTTCGAGCACACCGGCCTGCTCTTCGCCGTCGACGGACCCAACGTGAGCCACGTCGACCGGCTGCCGAGCCAGAACGGAGGCCCCACGACCGCAGACTTGGTCCTCGGCGGCCTCGGGATCCAGGGAGGCGGGGCGCCCCCCCTGCTTGAGTTCGACGACCTCACCGCCTCCTTCACCCGCTTCGGCATCCCGGCCGCCCCACGGGTCGTGGATTTCGAGTCCGGCACCTGGCCCACCCCGTGGACCGCCGACGGTCCGATGCGGGTCGTCGCCTCCGGCGGCGGAATGTCCGGCGGTCTGACCTCCGCGGCCCGGCCGGCGGACCTCGGCTCGAACTCGAAGGTATCCATCGCCCGCTCGCTGCCGACACCCCCAGAACGCCTCGCCGTCTCCTTCCTCCTCGACCTCCGCGACGCCGATCTGGCTCACCTGGAGAGCTACACGATCCTCTCCGCCGGCACCGACGGCCCCAACCCCCAGCCGGCCTTCATCCTCCAGATCCGTCACCTTTGGCAAGGGACCCACGTTCGAGCCATCGCCCTTCAGAGCTCCGGATTCCCGGTGGCCTCCCCCTGGCTGGACGTCCCCAACTCGACGGTGGTGCCGATTCACGTACGGTGGCACTCCGGAGCCCCCGGAAGGCTCGACCTGTGGGCGGACGGCCAGTCGGCGTCGATTACCGGTCTAGTCAACGCCGCCCGGTCCGCCGAGCGGATCGAGCTGGGGCTGTGGGACCGACACGGGCCATCGGTGGTGGAGGGGGTCGTCCCGCGGCAGGTCGATTTCGACCTGGTGACGATTTACTGAGGGGTCACGATCTACTGAGGGGTCACGATCTACTGAGGCTCGTCCTCGCCCCGGCGGGGGGCCTCCACAGCGCGGCGGGCGGCACGGCGCTCGTTGCGCCGCTGGCGCCAGCTCACCACGTGACCCCGCCGGTGGGCCATCACCAGCAGCACCAGCCCCAGGATGATCGCCAGGGAGACGGTGATCACCGAAGTCTCGAGGCCGAAGTCGCCGCCGGTGAGGATCGCGGGACCGGTGAAGCGGGCCTCCACCAGACCCTCGATGTCGTGGCCGGAGACCGCCGCACCGAGGAGCCCGGACTGGGTGAAGTTCCAGCCCGCGTGCAGCCCGATGGCCAGCCATAGCCGCCGCGTCAGGAGGAAGGCCGCGCCGAGCATGAGACCGGCCTCCAGGGTGATGGCGGTGGAGCTCCATAGGTCGGCGTTCGGGTTCGAGTGGTGGGCGAAGCCGAAGGCGGCGGACGACAGCACCAGGGCCCACCAGCTGCCGAGCCATTCGTCGACGATGCGCTGTAGGACGCCGCGGAACAGCAGCTCTTCGAAGTACCCCGCCCACATCGCCATGCCGAGGGGGATCGCCAGGTTCGACCAGGCCCGCAGCCCCACCACCTCGTAGAGGCCGAGGGCCCAGAGCACTGTCACCGAAACCGTCAGCACCCCGCCCCCCAGCAGCAGGCCGAGGGCCAGCTCCGTGGACGCTCCCCGGACCCCCAGCTCCGTCGCCCGCCGCCCCTCCACCAGCCGCAGGTAGAGCAGGTAGGCGACGTGTGCGGCGGCGATGCCCAGCAGGGCCCCGACGGGGGTCCTCCGGGCGGCGCCTGAGGCGAAGGAGGACACCAGGAGGGTGGTGACCATGAGGGACCCCACCAGGGCCACGGTGGCCAGGGACAGGCGGCTCAGGGGATGGCGCAGGACCCGGAGCCACAGCGGCGGCGGCCCGCTTGGGGCGGCCAGCTCCCCCGTGGGTTCGGGCCCCCGGGCCGCCGCGTCGTCGCCGGACCGGCCGCCTTCGGGCCCACGCTCCACCGATTCGCTCATCGGGACTCCGACTTTCGCTGGGCGCCCTTCGGCGGACGGGGGCGGGCGGCCAGATACTGCTCCGGCCAGCGCATGTTCCAGTGACCGTATGTCTCCGCCGCGTGCAGGGTCAGGTAGGGGTTGTGGAGGTGGGGCCGCGCCATCGCCACCAGGTCGGCGCGGCCGGCGGCGAGCACGGTGTTGGCGTGGTCGGGCCCGAGGATCGCCCCCACCGCCATCACCGGCACCCCCGCTTCGTAGCGGATCCTCTCGGCGAAGGGGACCTGGTACATGCGGCCGTATTCCGGCGACGACTCGGGGGAATTCCCGGCGGTGGACACGTCCACCACGTCGCAGCCGGCGTCCCGCAGCTGGCGGGACAGAACCACCGACTCCGCGGCGGTGGTGCCCAGCCCCTCGTCCTCCAGCCAGTCGGTGGCGGAGATGCGCACTGACAGGGGCTTGTGGGACGGCCACGCCCCCCGCACCGCCTTCACCACTTCGAGTGGGTAGCGCATCCGATTCTCCAGGCTGCCGCCGTAGTCGTCGTCCCGCCGGTTCGACAGCGGCGAGATGAAGCTGGACAGCAGGTAGCCGTGGGCCAGGTGGATCTCCACCAGGTCGAAACCGGCGGCCTCCGCCCGGTGGGTGGCGGCGACGAAGGCGTCGCGGATGCGGTCCATGTCGCTACGGTCCATGGCCCTGGGCACCGGCCAGTCCGGATACAGCGGCAGGGCCGAGGGGCCGATGGTGGACCAGGCCCCCTGCTCCGGCGTCAGCGGCGAGTCCCCGTCCCGATCCCACGGATGGTGGGTCGAGCCCTTGCGACCGGCGTGGGCCAGCTGAACCCCGATCTTGGACTGGGACTGACGGTGGACGAAATCGACGATCCGCCTCCATGCGGCCTGCTGTTCGGCATTCCAAAGTCCGGCGCAGCCGAGGGTGATACGCCCCTCCGGCTCGATGTCGGTCATCTCGGTGATCAGCAGGCCGGCGCCGCCGATGGCGCGGCTGCCGTAGTGCACCATGTGCCAGTCCCCCACCAGGCCGTCCTCGGCGGAGTACTGGCACATGGGGCTGACGACGATCCGGTTGGGGAGCTCGAGGTCCCGCATGCGGTAGGGAACGAAGATCGGCGGCAGGGCCTCGGCCCCGACCTGCGCCGGGGAACCCCCGTCCACCGGTCGCTCCTGCTGCGCGTACCAGGACGTGACCCGGTTCACCAGCTCGGGATCCCGCTCCCCCAGATTGTCGTAGGTGATCCGTTTCGACCGGGTCATTAGGTTGAAGGAGAGCTGGAGGGAGTGCTGGCCCTGGTAGCGCTCGGAGTTCTCGAACCACTCCAGGCTGGTTTGGGCCGCCTTCTGCAGCTTGAGGACGTCGACCCACCGGTTCTCCTCGTACTCCCCGAGGACCTTGGGGATGTCCCCCAAACCGTAGCGGACGAACTCCGCCACCAGGGCGCCGGCGTCCTCCATGGCCAGCTTGGTCCCCGAGCCGATGGAGAAATGGGCGGTGTGGGCCGCGTCCCCCAGCAGCACCACGTTGCCGGGTCCGCGGCCCAGGGCGCCGCAGGCGTGCCAGGTGGCGCAGCGGACGGTGGGGAATCGGCGCCAGATGGAACGGTTGGAGAGGAGCCTGTGGCCGTCCAGGAAGTCGGCGAAGACCCCTTCGCAGAAGGCCACGGTCTCCGCCTCGGAGGCCCCTTCGAGACCGGCGCGGCGCCAGACCTCGTCCCGGCATTCGACGATGAAGGTGCCGAGGCCGCTGCCCCCGTCGCTACCCCCTTCAAAGGGGTAGGCGTGGACCTGGAACAGGCCGTGCTCGGTGGGCTCGAAGAGGAAGGTGAAGGCGTCCATGGGCCTGTCGGTGCCGAGCCAGGTGAATCGGCAGGCCCGCCAATCGAGCTCGGGGCGGAAGTGCTCCGCCAGCTGACCCCGGACCCAGCTGTTGACGCCGTCGGCGCCCAGGATCAGGTCGGCGGCGGCGAGGTCGTCCAGGCTTTCCACCCCCTGCTCGAACCGCAGATCGACTCCGAGGTCGAGGCAGCGGCGGTGGAGGATCTGGAGCAGGGTCCTGCGGGCCAGGGCGGAAAAGCCGTGCCCCGTGGACACGGTCTTGGTGCCGGCGTAGAAGGTCTCGATGTCCTGCCAGTGGACGAAGCTCTCGGTGATCTGGGCGTAGCTCTCGGCGTCGGCATCTTCGAAGGCGGACAGGGTTTCGTCGGAGAAAACCACCCCCCAGCCGAAGGTGTCGTCGGGACGATTGCGTTCATAGACGGAGATCTGGACCTCGGGAAACGCCTTCTTCATCAAGATGGCGAAGTACAGGCCGGCGGGGCCGCCGCCGACGGAGACGATCTTCATCCGAATCCCCCGTGGGTAAACGATGGTGGGTGGCGACGGTGGGTCGCCTGGGGCTCTCTACCTTGGCGTGATCGTACAACGGTTCGGATCGTCGCCAGGGCGGGGCCGGGGGAACGGGGAAGGCGGTCGCCGAAGGGGTGGGAACGCTGCGGGGAGGGGGAGGCGGGGTGGCCCGGCCGTGAAGAGCCACGGTCGGGCCGAGGGCGGGCTCAGTTGCCGAAC
>JBCDIS010000147.1:0-17279 GCA_038748685.1 Acidobacteriota bacterium
ACCATCTCACCGGCCTGGATCGAGAGGTCGATTCCACGCAGAACCTTGAGACGGGCCTTGCCCATCCGGTAGGACTTCTCGATCCCGGTCAGCTCGATCATCGAGGCCTCTAGCTAGGGTTGAATCTCAAAGGTCGGCCCATTCCCCAGGCAGCATGTTGGCGACCATTTCGAAGCCCCCTTCACCGTCGGGGGTCACCACGTAGGCGATCCCCTGCGGTTCCGGATAGATTCCGGTGGCCGCCTCGAAGAGGTCGTCGTGCCCTACGATGACCGTGTTGGATCCGGCCTCCGGGGCCGCTGCGAGGAGGGGCGTCACGTTCGCCTTCATTTCTTCCACTTGCTCTTCCGTATACTCCTCGAACGGCAGGAAGTTCAGCCGTGGGTCCTTTTCGTAGGTTTCGCCGAAGGCCAGCTCGGCGGTCTTCCACGCGCGGCAGTATTCGCTGGTGACGACCTTGCCGACGGGGATTTCCTTCGCGCTGAAGGCTGCGCCGATGTCCTTGGCATCCTGGATGCCGGCCTCGCTCAGCTTGCGCTGGGACTCACAGTCATCCAGGCTCATGTTCGGGTCGGCCTGGTCCGCATAGTCCTTCTCGGTTTGGGCATGCCGGAAATAGATGACGTGCCCGCCCTGCTGCAACGCCGCCAACAGCTCGGGGCCGGAGACCTTGTCGCTGAAGTCGGCGTTGGCCTGCTCCCCAGGGGTCAGGGGATCTTCCTCGGCCGGAGGCGCTTCCGGCTCATCATCTTGAGCCGCGGCGGGGGTCGACTCGTCGGGGTTTGCCGTTTCGGGGGCCGGAGAGCCGCAGGCCACCATCAGAACCATCAGGGCCAGGGTCATGAACCAGTGGAACGAACGCATGCTTTCACCTCGATTGTGTCTCGGAACCCCGTCGCCGAGATCAGGTTGGACGGCGATCCCGCAAAGGATTGGGGGCGTCGAACCCGTAGGATCGACGCCCCTTCCATTTTCCCCGGCATTCCGCACCTAGGAATCACACCGCGGTATACGGACCCGGGCCTTCGAATATCAGAAACGAAAAACCATCTGCACCCCCGCCTGACGGGGGTTGCCGTAGCGTCCGGCTCGGCCGCTCGGCCCGCCACGGAACGAAGAGGTAAGGTACAGCTCGTCGGTGGCGTTGTCTATAAAGCCGAGGACCGAGTAGCGGGCGGTCTCATAGCCGCCCCGCAGGTTCAGCAGCGTCCGGGATTCGGCGATGAACTCGTCCTCGTTGTCCACCGAAGAGAAGGCCTCGGACTGGTACCCGACGTCTCCGTGCACGAACCAACCGCCGCCGAACCGATAGTTAAACCCGAGCGCAGCGGTCCATTCCGGGGCGAGGGAGAAGCGATTTCCGGTCAGCTCACCCAGGTCTGCGCTCTGGAAGTCGGTGAACTCCGTGCTGGCGAAACCGAGGGAACCGTAGAGATCCCAAGCCGCCTGGGGGCGATAGCTGAAGTCGACTTCGAAGCCGTAGATCTCTGACTCCCCTGCGTTGACGACCAGGAAGTCGAAGGTGTTGTCCGACTGCTGGACGCTGACCTGCTGGTCCTCCCACCGCCCCGCATAGACGTTGGTGTTCAAGGTCAGGCGCCGATCCAAGAGCGCGGAACGAACGGAGAATTCTGCCAGGTCAAGGGTCTCGGGGTCGTATTCGTTGAGGCGACCCACCAGGGTGACCGAAGCGCCGCCGGCGCGATATCCCTGCTTGTAGAAGAGGGACGCGGTGACCGTATCGCTCCACTCGTAGCTGAGACCGGCCTCCGGCAGGAAGGCCTCGTAGTCGGTGTCGGTATCGCTCTCGGTGGTGCCGGCCTGAGCCAGCAGGGCGGCGTTGACGGCTTCGATGGCGGCGGCGATCGGCGGCGGTAGGAAGGTGGTGTCCGGGAGCTCGTCCAGCGACAGCGGGATGGTCGTCACCGACTCGTCCACCTGCTGATTCTCGTTGTCCCACCGCGCCCCCACGAAGGCCCGCCAGCGGTCCGCGAGCTGCCAGTCCCAGTGTCCGAAGGCGGCGAAGTTCCGGGTCAAGATGTCGAAGGGGGAGTTCAGGCCGATGCGCACCGTCTCCGGGTAGAAAGGCCGGAGGAAGGCCGGCACGCCGAGCTCCTCCACCGAGACGTTGGCTTCGCCGAAGGTCCGCCCCGCGATGTCGACCTCCGTGTAGAAGAGGCCGAAGACGCCGCGGCTCGACTCCCCAGAGTACTCGAAGCGGACGTCCTGGGCCCAGTTGTCGTCCACCGAATCGCGGGTGCTGAAGCCGTTCCCGCCGCCGGGGCCCTGGTCGTCATCCACGGTCTGCAGGGTGTCCGACTCGAGCACCGACGAGATGGTACGCAGCCGCCAGCGGTCGTTCAGGTTCCACCGCATCTCGGCGGACAGCAGGAGGGAGTCGTTGTCGACGAAGGTGTCGATGTTGGAGGAGTTGATCCGATCCTCGCCCAGCGCGAGATCGACGATGTCGTCGCCGCGGCGGGTCTCCCCGTACTGGGCCGTCACCAGCAGGTCGAAATCGCTCGTCCCCTGCGGCTGGTAGAGGTATTTGGCGCGGAAGGTGAGGTACTCCCGGGCGTCGAAGTCGTCCTCACCCCGGGTCGGGTTGTTGATGAAACCGTCGGAATTCCACGACTCGGCGGTGATGCGCAGGGCCGAGCTCTCGCCGAGGGGGGTATTCACCATTCCGGCGGCGTCCCAGGTCGCATCCTCCGCCAGGCCGAAGCGCCAGCGACTCTCGTTCTGGAAGACCGGCTCCTTGGTGGTGAGCACGACGGCACCCGCCAAGGCGTTGCGGCCGACGTTGGTGGTCTGGGGACCCCGCAGAATCTCCACCTGCTCCACATCCCAGAGCTGCGACGGGCCGATGCGCTTCGCCAGGCCGGTCAGAGCCACGCCGTCGACGTAGTAGCTCCCCAGTTCCCCGATCCCGCCGGTGCCGACGCTGGAATGGTTGATGCCGCGGATTCCAAAGCCTTCGCCGTTGCCGACCTGGTAGGCGTTGGCCGTCTGGTTGAAGACGTCCTGGAGCTCCCCCAGACCCGCGTCGGTCATGGTGTCGGAATTCCACACCGCAACGCTCTCCGGCGTGTCCTGCAGGGAGTCTTCGATGAGCCCGCCGGTGACGACGATTTCTTCGTAGACCGCCTCGTCCTCGGACGGGAGGGCGGCCTCGGCATCCCCACCATCGCCGGCCGTCGCAGTCGGTTCCGTGGCCGCGGAGGGCGCGGCCTCTTCGGAGGCGGCGTAGACCTCGGGGCCCAGGGCCACGAGCAGCGCGCCGGCGACCATGAGCGAATAAATCGGCTTGATTCGAGTCACGGTGTCAAGTTCCTCACGTCGGATTGGGTGTTCGCAGACTTCCACAGGCTCGCCCACCCAGCCCGGGCTTTCGCCTTCGGGTAGGTGGAGCGAGCCCAGGCCTTAGCGCCCGGGCGGGAGGGCCCCGGGAAGCCCGCGCGGCGAGGCAGATCGCTCAGTGGACCGTCGCCGACACCTCGTGGCACTGGAGACCATCGAGGTGTGGACCCACCAGGCCGGACCCCTCAAGCCACATCGTTCCCTGTGCGAAGAGGGCCGCGAGGGATCGATGCTCGTCCTGATTCAGCGACAGCATGAGCGAAGAGTCGCCGTCCATCCCTACCCTCAGCTTGCCCCGCTCGAGGCTGGAACTCTCCCACTCCAGCCCCAAGAACCAGCGGGAGAACCGGAGAAACTCCTGCTCCGAGAAGGTCATGTAGCTGGTGCCGAACTCGACGCCGATCGCACCGCAGCCCATGCACTGGAGAATCCGACCGCCGGAGTGTTGAAACTCCCGCTTGGTCATGCATTCTTGAGAAGAATCCGCCGGACCGTTGCACATACAAGTTCCTTTTTCTTCCAGCGTTCTGGAAGCGTTTCGGTAAAGACTCCGTCCTCCGGGAGGCGACGTCGCCGTTCAGGCGACGACCCGCTCCCGGGGCCGGAAACGCTCCCCCACTTCGGTCCGGAGCTGCTGTGCCCAGCGGTCCAGGCGCTCCGCCGTCAGCTCGTCTTGACTGTGCTCGTCGATCGCCAGGCCTACGAAGTGGTTCCCGTCCGGGGTCAGGGCTTCGGACTGCTGGAAGTCGTAGCCTTCGATCGGCCATTTGCCGACCAGGGACGCTCCACGACCCTCGACCTGTCGCCACAGCAGCCCCATGGCATCCTGGAAGTTGTGGGGGTAGCCGTCGGCGTCGCCACAGCCGAACAGGGCCACCAGCTTGCCGGAGAGGTCCAGCTTCAGGAGCTGGTCAAAACAGTCTTCCCAGTCATCCTGGAGCTCACCCACGTGCCACGTGGGGATCCCGAGGATCAGGACGTCGAAGTCTTCGAGGGTCTCCACCGGGGTGTCCGCGATGTCGACGATGGCATCGACGTCCGGCTCAAGCCGGTCATAGAGACCGTTGGCCACTTCTTCCGTGTATCCCGTGCTGCTACCCCAAGCGATGAGGATCGACGGGCGGGGCTCCGGTGTGTAGGAGCCCGACGGGCTGTTCGCATCGTGCGCCATGGGTCGTCTGCCTCAGCGGGAGTAGAACTCGATGATTTTCTGGACGTCGCAGATCACCGGGACCTCGTCGCGAACCGGAATCCGCTCCAGCCGCGAGGTGAGCTCGTCCTTGTCGACGCTCAGGTAGTCCGGCGGGTTGACCCCGCTGTCCAGAGCTTCGCGGAAGCAGAGGATCTTGCGACTCTCCTGCCTCACGGCGACCACGTCTCCGGGCCGGACGGTGTAGCCGGGGCGGTCCACCTTCTCCCCGTTCACCTGGATGTGTCCGTGATTCACATACTGCCGCGCCGCGTAGATGGTCCGGGCGAAGCCGGATCGCAGCACCACGGCGTCGAGCCGCGTTTCGAGGCACGCCACCAACACATCCCCGGTGTTGCCCCGAGCCCGAAGCGCCCGCTTGAAGTAGGTCTTCATCTGGCGTTCGTGGACGTTGTATTGGGCCCGCAGCCGCTGCTTCTCCAACAACTGGGCCTTGAAGCCTTCCACCCTCCGGCGGCGACGGGTATTGGGTCCGTGCTGCCCCGGGGGGTAGGACTTGTTTTCCATGATCCGGGCGGCCTTGGGGGTCAGGGGCACTCCCAGGGCCCGCGACACGCGCACTTTGGGTCCGGTGTAGTTCATCACTGGCTCCGTCGTTGAGCTGGCTCCGGCTACGGACCGGGCCTCGCGAGTCAAAGTTTGGCGTTTCAGGCAGCCACAACATTCACTGCCCGAAGAATCCAACAAATGAGATTGAGTCTCAAGTGAATTCGAAAGATTCTGGACTGCTGCAGTCCGGTTTGTCAACCCCGGGCTGTTTATCCCTACAAAATCCCGTCCTTGACAATGAGTACTCCATTGGTCCAGAATTCGGAATCATCTTTTTGAGATGACTTCTCATTAGTCGCCAGCAGCTCGATATGCGAGACCTGCGCTCACCTCGACCCGCCGCGGGAATCGTGCTGGCCCTGGACAAGGACGCATGGGCCGCGGCCCTTCTGAACCGGAGGCTGGGGAAAGGACTTAGCCCAGGCCTCCACCCATCGACGCGCTCCTTGCGGGGCTTGGAACCAAGTCCCAATTCGGGCGGTCTAGGAACCATCCATGATTCAGTCTCGCTCCGCGGCCCCTCGGCTTTTCCCCAACGCAGCCTTGGCCGCCTGCCTGGTCACTAGCCTGTGCGCCGTCCCGGCGCTGGCCGACGAGTCCCTTTGGGTATACGCCCAGGGTACCGACACCCGCCCCGACGGGACCTGGGAGCTCCGGCTCGCCAACATCTCCCGACTCGACAAGGACGGGCAAGACTACACTTTTCACGACTTCCGCCCCGAGGTCGAGTACGGAATCACCGACCGGCTGACCCTCGGCATCGAGGCGATGGTGTTCCACCACGACTACTCCGTCGAAGGTGAAGACCTCAATCCGATGTTCGAAACCCAGGGCGGCGTCGGCGGCTCCTTCAACGACACCCAGCTCGGCGGCGTCGAGGCGACGATCAAGTACAACGTCCTCAGCCCCTACAAGGACGCCCTGGGGCTCTCGGTGGGCTTCAGCTACGAATACCGGGACGTCTACCGCCTCGACGGCGCCGAGATCGACCAGCACTCCTTCGTGCCGACCCTCTACCTGCAAAAGAACTTCCTCGACGACACCCTCGTCTTCGCCTTCAAGGGCAAGCTGGAGTTCGAGCTGCGGACATCCCCCGGCGTAGAGGAAGAAGAGATCGCTCCCGATCTCGCCGTCGGCGTCTCCTACCGCGTAGCCCCGAAATGGTTCGTCGGCTTCGAGACCCGCTACCAGTCGGACTTCCTCGAACCGCTGGAGGAGGGGGAGCCGCCGCCGGAGGATCCTTCGGAGTTCACGTCCCTGGGTAACTTCCGCGTCGGCCTGCAATACCAGTGGGCGTACTACATGGGTCCGACCCTCCACTACGCCACGAAGGATTGGTGGCTGACCCTCGGTGCCCTCTGGCAAGTCGAGGGCGGCGGCGACGAGTCCAACCCCTCGGTTCGGGACGGCAAAGTCTGGGACGAGCACGAGGAAGTCCACGTCGGCCTGACCCTGGGCTTCGAGTTCTGACCGTGGACCGCAGGGGCTTCATCCATAGCGCCTTGGCCCTCGCCGGCGGCCTGCTGCTGCCGAACCGGGTGATCTGGGCCGAAACGTTCCTGACCCTGGAGCAGGCCCAGCGCGTGCTCTGGGGCGACGTTCCCCTCGAACCCCTCACCGTCGAGCTCACCCGCGAACAGCGGAAGGCCATCGCCAAGGCCTCCAAGGTCCGGGTGCGCTCCACGAACCTCAAGACCTGGCGCACGACCGACGGCGGCTGGTTCATCCTCGACCAGGTGATCGGCAAGCACGAGAACATCGATCTCGCCGTCGCCCTGACGAACGCCGGCAAGGTGAAGGGGCTCGAGGTGATGACCTACCGGGAGACCTACGGCCACGAGATCCGAAATGCCAAATGGCGGGCCCAGTTCCACGGCAGGGGCCCCGAGGAACGGCTGAAGCTCGACGAGCAGATCCGCAACATCAGCGGCGCCACCCTTTCCTGCGCCCATGTGACCGACGGCATCAACCGGCTGACTCAAACATGGCTCCTCGTCTTGCAGCATCTCTGAAGCGCTTTCCTATGCGTTTCCTCCACGGGCGTCGGCGGCGTGCTGGGTCGCCGACGCCCGTACCTTCTTCGCCGAGCTCGCTGATCCGCTGCCGGCCCGCCCTCGGGACCTACGTCAAGATCACCCTCCACGGCGGCAAGGCCCACCGGGATCCCGAGGAGGGCGGTCTCCTCGAACATAGCCAGACGGCCTTCCGGGAGATCCATCGCATCGAGAAGCTCATGAGCTTCCACGACCCCGACAGCGAGCTGTCGCGCATCAACCGTGGAGCGCACAAAGACCCCATCCAGGTGAGCTCCGAGATGATGGAGGTCCTCAGCTTCGCCCTCGACCTCAGTCGGTCGACGGACGGCGCCTTCGATATCACCGTGGCGGACGAGCTGGTGCGCCGGGGGGAGCTGCCGGACCCAGGCCACTCGACCGAGGCCGGTGTCAGCTGGCGAGACGTCTCCCTCGAAGGCGGCCGCGTGGGGTTCCGAAAGCCCCTTCTCCTCGACCTCGGAGGTATCGCCAAGGGCTATGCGGTGGACAGGGCCCTCTCCGTGCTGCCGAAGGGTCTGGCGGCGGTGGTGGACGCCGGGGGGGACCTGCGGATGAGCCCGTGGCGCGGCCGACGGGTCCACCTCCGGGTACCGGCCCCCAGGATCGGGGGACCGACCCTGGTGACGACCCCGATGCGGGCTGCGGCGGTGGCCTCCAGCGGTGCCCACCCCGGCGACGGGGGCGCGACGATCCTCTGCCCCGATCGGCGCCAGCCGGCGCAGGGGCCCGCAGCCGTCTCGGTCTTCGCGGCGTCCTGCATGGAGGCGGACGCCTTCACCAAGCTGGCGCGCCTGCGTCCTGCCCACCCCCTTTGGGACCGGCTGGCCGCCGTCCCCCTGGCGGTGGAGGCCGACGGAACCTGCCGCCCCCTGGGACGGGTTTGACCATGGCGCCCTCGATCTACATCCCGCGTTTGCAGCGCCTGGGCCTCTTCGGACTCTTCCTGCTGAGCTGGCTCAGCGGCGTCGCCTTCTTTGCCCTCGACCGCTGGGTGACCGTCGAAGGGGACTTTGGTCCGGAGAAACACCCTTGGCAGTTCGACGTGCTGAAAGCCCACGGCGCGGCGGCGTTCCTGATGATGATCGTCTTCGGCTGGCTCTTGAGCTCCCACGTCGGCGCCGGTTGGAGGGTCCGACGCATGCGTCCCGTCGGCGCCGCGCTGGTGGGCATGGTGGCTTTCCAGATCGTCAGCGCCTACTTCCTCTACTATCTAGGCAGCGATGTCCTCCGGCGGTGGACCTCCAACATCCACGCCGCCGTAGGATTCCTGGTGCCGGCGATGCTCGTCGCCCATCTGGTACAGGGTCGCGTCCGCCGCAAAGCCCAACAGATCGCTCCGTGAAGCCAACTTGGAGGCAGCCAACTTGAACCCCGACGTGATCCCATCGCTCTGTTTGCTCCTCGCCGGCTGCTGCGCCTTCGGCGCCGCGGTCCGAGGACACCTCGGCCCCCTCGGGAAGGACCCGAACCGAGGCCGCCGGATCCTCGGGATCGCCGGCGGGCTCCTCCTCCTTGCGGCGGCCTACGGTTTCAGCCGGCGGTTCGGCTGGGAGGTGGGCTTGGCCTGGTTCACCCTCTGGTTCGGTCTCGGCACCCTGCTGGCGACCCTGTGGATCAGCCTGAAGCCCAGGGCCGCCGTGTGGTCCGCCGGAGCGCTTCTGGCCACGTCGATCGTGGGTTGGATCCTATGACGTTCGTCATCCCCGAAACGCTCGAGGCATATCGCCGATGACCCAAGACACGACGAAGGAAGGGGGATGGAAGGGGCGAATCTCCGCCTCCCTGATCGGAGGCTCGCTCCTCGCCTTCTCGATCGGCCTGTTCGTCACCATCTATGTGCCGGGATATGACGGGCTCGACGAGGCGTTCCTCGGCGGCCTGGCGCTGGTGCTGCTCTGGCCCGTCCTCATGCTCTGGGCCCTCTTCGCCCGAACCACCGCATGGGCTTGGGGCCGGGTGCTCGTCCCCACGGTCCTGATCCTCACCATGAGCGTCGTGGGGCTTTTGCTATGAAACGTCACGGCCCCTTCCAACTATCCCGGCAATCGGTCCGCCTGTTCTACGACATCCACTCCTGGGCCGGTATCCTCGGCGGCCTCGCTTTCTTCGTCTGTGCCTATAGCGGCACCCTGGCCCTCTTCGAGCAGGAGCTAATCGCCTGGGAGCGCCCCGCGGTCCGACCCGTGGCCAACGGACCCGAGAAGACGGTGGACGAGCTCTTCGCCATCGCCCAGGGGCGCCTCGGTACCGACGACGACATGTTCGTCGCCCTGCCGACACCCTTCACCGGCGGTCTCCAGGCCCGCACCTTCGGGGACGACGGGGTCACCCGGATCTTCGTCGACCCCTACACCGGCGAGGTTGACGACGACCCCTACGGATCCGCCTTCGCCTTCCTCACCCACCTCCATACCGATCTCCACCTCCCTCGCCCCTTCGGCCGCTACCTGGTGGGGTTGCTTGGGATCTTCATGCTGATGTCCTTGATCTCCGGGGTGATGGCCCATCCCAAGGTCTTCAAGGAACTGTTCCTGCTGCGGTGGCGGCCCAAGCTGCGCCTGAGCTTCAGCGATCTGCACAAGCAGGTGGGGGTCTGGGGACTGGCTTTTGGGATGGTCATGGCGTTCACCGGCGCGGTGATCGGACTCCTCGGACTCATCGCGCCGATCATGGTGCTGAGCGCCTTCGGCGGCGACGTGGGCAAGGCCACCGAAGCCTTCTCTGGACCCCACTACGATCGGACGGGGGTCGAGGCGGAGATGCTGCCCGTCTCCGAACTGATCGCCGCCGCCGAGGAACGTGCCCCGGGCTTCGCGGTGAGCAGTCTCTTCGTGGAGCATTGGGGGGACGAAACCGCCGAGGTGTCCCTCAACATGGAAAGGACACCCCACGACAAGCTGGCCGCCGGAGAGACCCACCGTCTCAGCCTTGTGGACGGGCGGACGCTGCACGTGAGCACCTTCACCGACCGGGGCATCGGATCCAGGCTGTTCGGAGCCATGCAGCCGGTGCACTACGCCCTCTTCGGCGGCATGGGGCTCAAGCTCCTCTACTTCATTTCGGGCATGGTCCTGTCGTTCGGGATTGCTTCCGGGGCGGTGATTTGGCTGGAGAAACGGCGCACCGCCACCGCCGACGGGCAGACCCGTCGCGATCGCTACTTCTGGCTTGGCCGGGCTCACCTGGGAATCTGCCTGGGCCTCGTCCTGGGATCCGTCATCGCCATCTGCGCCGGACGCTTCGCTCCGGAGGTGATCGAGCCCACCTTCTGGCTCTCCTGGCTAGCCGTCGCCATCGCGGCGTGCTTCGTACCCAGCGGATTCACCCTGCTGCGGACCGGCGGCTTCGCCACCGCCGTGCTCCTGGCGGCGGTGGCCGTCGGCGATCTCGTCACCTCCCAGCGGGGGACCGCCGAAACCCGCTCCGTCGACATCGCGATGCTGGCCCTAGCCGCCCTCCTGGCGGCCGCAGTCGCCAAGTTCCCCCGCGAACGTGCGGCCGTAAAGCGTCGCGATCCGGGCACCTCGGCGGATCCGATCCCCGGCCGAGTCTGAATGCCCATCTAGACCCGATATCCCCCTAGGCCCATATCCGCCCCTAGACCTGAGTCACCGCAGAGCCCCCGAGACCCCCCGATGAACGACCCCAAAGTCCGGCGCGCCCAGGTCGTCTTCCTGATCATCCTCGCCTTCTCCGCCGCGCAGGTTCTGTGGTGGCTCGTCGACCAGTCCCTCTTCGCACGGGCGGTCCACGACCGCTGGCAAGGCCTCTACGAAGCCGACGTGGTGGCGGCCGTCGCCATGCTGGATCGGGGGGCCCGTACGGAGTCGATCCAAAGCCTGTTCCCCCACCTCGACGTCAGCCTCGACGGGGTGGCCGTCTCCCAGGACGCCATCGCCGCCCTGTCGCAGGAGCGACGCTCCCATGTCCGTCGGTACGCGTGGGAGGCGGCGTTCTTCCTGCTGGTGATCTTCGGCGGCATGGGGATCATCCTACGCACCGTCCGCCGCGACGCCCGGTTGCGGCGATGGCAGTCAAACTTCCTCGCCGCGGTGTCCCACGAGCTGAAGAGCCCCATCGCCAGCCTCCAGCTGGCGGCGGAAACCCTGGAGCTCCGGGACGCCGATCCCGCCCATCGGCGCAGGCTCCTACGCCGCATCCTGGCGGACGTCGATCGCCTGGGGGCCACCGTCGGCAAGGTGATCGACACCGAACGTCTCGATCAGGGTCGGATGCAGCTGGACCGCGGCCGAATCCGTCTGGATCGGGCAGTGACGGCGGCGGTGGCGGAGCAGGAGCTGCCGGCCAAGGAACGGGGGGTGGAGATAGGAATCGACGTTCCGCGCCTCGTGATCGAGGCGGACGGGGTGGGGATCCAGACCGTCCTTCGAAACCTACTGGACAACGCCCTAAAGGCCGTCGAACCGGGCGGGCAGATCTTGGTGTCAGCCCGCGGGGAGGCCGACGAGATCCGCCTCACCGTCACCGACGACGGCCACGGCTTCCCGCCGGACGAGGCCGCCCACCTCTTCGACAAGTTCTACCGAGTGGGGGACGAGCTGCGCAGGACCCGCCCCGGCTCGGGACTGGGGCTCTACCTTTCGCGGCGCTTCGTCGAGCTGGAGGGGGGCGATATCTTCGCCCGCAGCGCCGGCCCGGGCGCCGGCTCGGAGTTCACCGTCGTCTGGCCCGCCGCCGAGGAGGAAGCCCCCGCCCCGGCGACGGCACCCTGGGCGCCGGCCGTACGGGCTTGAATCCGAACCCTCAGGTCCCCCCGTCGACCTTCGATCCGTCGGACTCGGCGTCCGGCAGCGTTCCCAGGGCCCCTTGCAGCAGGTCGACCAGCCCGTGTTCGGGGCCCAGGGCCGCCTCCGCGACGGCGAGGGCCTCCCGGTAGCTGGCGGCGGCCCGGTCCAGCCGTCCGGCGTAGTGGTAGGACACCCCCAGGTTGTAGAGCAGGGCCGCCAGATCGGGATGGCGCGGGCCCAGCTGACGTCGCAGGATCGCCACCGACTCCTCGCGCAGGGCCACGGCGCGTCCGTGGTCGCCGAGCCCGGCGACGCAGCGGGCGAGGTTGCTGAGCACCAGGGCAACAGAGCGGTGCCCCTCGCCGAAGTGCCGCCGCTGGATCTCCAAAGCCCCTTCGAACAGGGCCTCGGCCTGCTGCAGCTCCCCCCGGCGCACGTGGACCTCGGCCCGGTGGTTCATCGCCGCCGCCAGGTCCTTGTGGCCCGCCGGCAGGACCGTCTTGAGGATATCGAGGGCGCGGCCGAATCCCGCTTCCGCGGCGTCGAGGTCACCGCGGTCGAGGTGGACCTTCGCCAGGTTGGCGTGGCTGTCGGCGACCCGCGCGTCCAGATCGCCGAAGACGGCCCGCCGCTGCCCCAGGGCCTCCGTCAGGAATGCCTCCGCCTGGGCCCTCCACTCCTCGACGCGCTGCGCCTCCCCTCCGCCTCCGCGGGCTTGGGCGAGCCTCAGCAGCCCCAGCTGGTCGAGGGTGTAGGCCAGTAGGGGATGGGAACCGTCGTAGAGCCGGCGCTGCATCGACTCCGCCCTCCGGTAAACCGTCTCGGCCTCGGCGTAGGTCCCCTGAAGCCGCAGCGCCGCCCCCAGGTTGGTGAGCGCCCAGGCCAGCTCCGGATCGTCCACTTCCCCGTGGGCGGCCCTGAGGCCCTCCACCGCCCGGCGGTGCAGGGCCACCGCCCTGGGGTAGTCCCCGTGGTCCCGCTCCAGGGTCCCGAAGGCGTTGAGGGCGCGGGCCAGCGCCACCGGGTCGTCCCCCGCCTCCAGCAGGGCCACGCCGCGGCCGTAGTGCCATCGGGCGTCCTCCCGCTCCCCCAGCCGGTCGAGGGCCGACGCCAACAGCACGTGGGGACGGGCCACCCGGACATCGTCGGGGCCGTGGAGCCGGAGGCGGGAGGCGAGGGCCTCTTCCAGCAGCCCGCGGGCCTCGCCCCCCCGGTCGGCGTCGTGGAGCGCCAGGGCCAGCAGCTCCATCGCTTCCGCCACCGCGGGGTGGTCCCCCCCGTGGACACGGCGGCGGGTTTCGAGGGCCTCCCGCAGCAGCTCCAGGGCGGGGGCCGGCAGGCCGAGGCTCGTGTAGACCCGCCCCATGGTGGCCTGTAGATCGGCCTGCAGTTGGGGATCCGCCAGCGCATCAATGCGCCGCAGGCCGCTGTCCAGCACCGAGCGGGCGGTCAGGAGCTCGCCGCGGGCCCGGCCCGGGTCGGCGGTCTCGAAGATCTCCACCAGGGTCTCGGAGACCGCCGTCGCCCGGTCCCGCTGCCGGGCGGTTTCCGCCCGCTGAAGGGCCAGGCCCACCGTCAGCAGGGACTGGCCCGCCAGGGCGGCGGCGGCGATGGTCACTGGCCAGCGGTGCCGCCGCACAAAGCGGCCGGCGAGGTAGGTGAGGGATTCCCCACGGGCCGTCACCGGCAGGCCCCGGAGGTGGCGATCGAGATCCGCCGCCAGCCCCTGGGCCGATCCGTAGCGACGGGAGGGCTCCTTGGCGAGGGCCATCAGCAGGATCGTGTCGAGGTCCCCCGCCAGCTTCCGCTGCCAACGTTCGGGGTTCTTGGCCGCCCTCCGGCCGATCTGATGGGGATCGAGGTCACCGCGGGAGGGACGGGTCGGCGTCTCCTCCAGGAGGCGACCGAGGGCGCGGTCCGCCGCCAAACCCCGCAGCTGTAGGGGCCGACGCCCCGCCAGCAGCTCGTAGAGCAGGACACCGAGGGAGTAGACGTCGCTGGCGGTGGTCACGGCCAGCCCGCGGGCCTGTTCCGGGCTGGCGTACTCGGGGGTCATGGGGGTCTGCCCCGCCGCCGTCGCCATCACCGTCCGCGGCCCGCCGCCGGCGTCGAGGAGCTTGGCGATACCGAAGTCCAGCAGCTTGGGCTCCCCATCGCCGCCGACGAGGATGTTGGCGGGTTTGAGATCCCGATGGACCACCAGGCGCTGATGGGCGGCGTGGACCGCCGCGCAAACCTTGATCACCAGCCGCAGGCGGTCCGCGATCCCCAGGTCGAGGCGACGGCAGTATCGGTCGATGGGTTCGCCGTCGACGTACTCCATCACCAGGAAAGGGCGACCGTCGGACGCGGTGCCGCCGTCGATCAGCCGGGCGATGTTCGGATGCTCGAGGTCGGCGAGGATCTGCCGTTCCCGACGGAATCTGCGGATCAGACCGGCGTGGCCGAGGTCCCGGCGCAGGAGCTTGATGGCGACCCGCTGCTGGTACGCATCGTCGCTGCGGACCGCCAGGTAGACCGATCCCATACCCCCTTCCCCGAGGCGGTCGAGCCTGTGGTAGCGGTCCAGCTCGGGGAGACCGTCGACATCACCCCGGTGGACACCGCGGGGGCCACCGTCCCGGGTCTCCAGGAATGCCTCCTGATCCGCGTCCCCGTGGGCTCGGAGCAAGGAGAGGGCCTCGTCCCGCAGCTCGGGATCGTCGCCGGCGACGGCCCTGAGGAAGTCCGCCCCGCCCTCCCCACGGGCCAGAGCTCGGGCGAACAGGTCCTGGATCCTCTGCCAGCGCTCCGGTTCCACGGTCGGTTCCGGCCTAGGCCCCGGGCCGCAGCTCGCGGTAGAGCCAGGCGCGGGCCAGCGCCCAATCGCTGCTCACCAGGGACGGGCTCACCCCCAGCACTTCGGCGGTCTCGTCGAGGGTGAGGCCGCCGAAGAACCGGAGCTCCACCACCTTCGCCTGCCGGGGGCTGCGCTCGGCGAGGGTCTTCAGCAAGTCGTCCAGGGCCAGGACGTCCACGGTTTGGGCCTCCGCCAGATCGCCGACATCGTCGAGGGCCAGGGGCACCTCCCCGCCCCCCCGCTTCTGGGCCTTCTTGATCCGCGAGTGATCCACCAGAATGCGCCGCATGGTCTGGGCGGCGAAGCCGAAGAAGTGGGCCCGATTCCGCCAATGGACCCGCTCCCGGTCCACCAGGCGCAGGTAGACCTCGTGCACCAGGGCCGTGGGCTGCAGGGTGTGGGGACGGCGCTGACCCCGGCGGCGCTCCCCCGCGAGCTGTCCCCGCGCCTGGATCCGCAGCTGGTCGTGGACCGCCGCGATCAGCTGGTCCCGCGCCGACTCGTCGCCGTCGGACCAAGAGAGCAGCAGGTCGGTGACGTCGTGCGGAGCGGCGTCCGGGGAGGAATAGCTCTCATCGCCAGTGGCGCCGGAGGAATGGTTTGGAATCTGCGTGTCGTCCATACGTAGCATCTTACGCGGTCCCCCGCCTTGGTATGCGCAGGAGGGCCCACCGGCCGCCCTTGGGTGACGCTTTTCGGAGCAGCACAGAACTTCTGGAGGATTCCCAACGAACCTTCGCGTTTCTCTTTGGGGCCCACGCTGCGCCGTGACGAGCGGGGCGACCCCTAAGAAACCACTCGGGAGATCAGCCCATGACTTCAAACCACCATCCAGTTCTACGCTCCAGTTCACTGTTCCTGATCCTCTCCCTGTTCCTCTTCACCGTCGGCCCGACGGCGAGCCGCGGAGCTCCCCTCGGGACCCTCGAGTTCTCCACCCCCCAGCGCATCGTCTTCACCTGGGGCGAGCTGGGAATCCCCTCGGACGCCACCGACGTCGCCGTGATCGAACCCCCGACCCGAGGCTCGATCGGGCCGTTCCACGGCGGCAACCTCCTCTCCTTCGAACCGGACCTCGAATTCTGGAGCCTCGGCCACGACCGTTTCGAGGTCCGCTGGAGCGACGAGCGAAGCGCCCACGTCGCTTCGGTCCTCGTGGTGGCCGCCGACCCACCGATGGGCCTGCTGTCGAGCTTCGAGGAGGGAGAGATCCTGCCGGTCTCCGCCGTCCCTTTGGATATCGGCCGCCGAGGCGCCCTGGTGGGTAGCCGGGGCTTCTACCAAGAGATCTCCCCGACGACCCCCTTCTCCCAAGGGGCCTTCGACTGGCAGGCCCTCGGCCTGGAGCTCCCCATCGAGCCGGAGGGAAACGCCTCCAGCGGTGAGATCCACGTCACCCTCGACACGCCCCCCGGCGGCGGCGAGGGCGCGGTCCTGGGGGAGGGCTTCTGGAGCCTGTTCGGGGCCACCGACGAGTCCGGGAACCTGGTGGCGTCGGTCCGCGTCGGCCACTCCCAATACGGCGAGACCCTCCTGCAGGGCCAATTGGGCCCCACCGCCGAATCCCTCGCCGAAGTCGAGCAGTTCGGCATACCGGTCCTCGGTTCGGGGGTCCACCGGATACGGTTCCACGCTTGGACCTTCCACCCCGCCGGCTTTCGGATGTGGGTCGACGACCGTGCGATGCTGGAGATCGACGGGACCGACCTCGACCTGGAGCCCCTGGTGGGCCTCGCCTTCGGTCACCTCGACGGCGCCCCCACCCAGGAGGGGCGGCTCAAGATCGACCACGTCAAATTCGCCGGCACCAAGAACGTGCCGCGGTGGCGGCGGGTGATCGCCGACGACTTCGACGGCGATCTCGCGGGCTGGGACGAGGTCTCGAGTAGCCTGAGCCCAGGCACCGGACCTTCGGTGTCCAAGGGAGCCCTGCACCTACCCCTGGGGGGCTCGGCGGCGGGGGACATGTACGTTGGTATGGACGCGCCCGCCAAGGCCGTCGAGCTGTCCCTGCGGGGGTCCTTCGATACCTCCCAGCTCACCATGGGGGCCGGAGACCACCTGGCCCTCTTCACGGCCTACTCCGGCCCCCCCGCCGTCTCGCTGGCGAAGATCCTCCTCCGTCCCGACGGCCAGGACTTCAAGCTGCGGGTGTCGGCTCGGGACGACGCCGGAGTCATGGGGGGCTCCCTTTGGCACACCGTCACCCGGGGGGAACACCTCCTGGAGCTGCGGTGGCGGGCCGCCACCGAGGCCGGGGTGGAGGACGGCTACGCGCGGCTCTACGTCGACGGCGTCTTCGTCGCCGACGTTCCCCAACTCGCCAACGCCGCCCACGGCTGGACCCAACTGCGCCTCGGGGCCCAGGGGGTCGACCCCGACACCTCCGGCACTTTGACCTTCGACGACCTGGTGATCTGGACCGAACCGCTAGCGCCGCATCCCGGGGGCTGAGGGGCCAACCGGAACCGTCGACAGGGAATCGTCAACCGGAAATCGGCCGGGCGGCGCGCAGGCGT
>JBCDIS010000148.1:0-17028 GCA_038748685.1 Acidobacteriota bacterium
AGGCCGAGCTGCGGAGCCTTCCCCCCATCTCCCTCCTGTTCAACGCCGTGGGGGTCTTAAAGGGCCTGCTGGTGCCCCTCGTGGTGGTGCTGTTCATCGGCTCCGGCCGCGGCTTCGAGCTTTGGTTTCTCGGAGTTCTCCTGATCCCAGGGCTCGCCGGGGTCCTCCTTCGTTACGGCAGCTTCTCCTATCGCCTGGCGGACGAAGACCTGATCCTCCGGGAAGGCATCATCACCCGCAACGAGCGGCACGTCCCTTACCAGCGGATCCAGAACATCGACCTGGTCCAGAACCCCTTCCACCGGCTCTTCGACGTGGCCGTGGTGCGCCTGGAAACCGCCAGCGGCGGCAAGCCGGAAGCGGTGATCAGCGTCCTCCACCAATCGGCGGTGGAGGAGCTCCGGAGCCGGGTGCTCGCCCATCGCTCCGGGGAGCCGGATCGAGCCGTCGCCGCAGAACCGGCCCTCACCCAACGGGAGGCGTCGGTGGGAACCCAGGAGGCGGCAACGCGCCCCGCGGTCGTCGAGGGGGCCGGGGCGGTGTCCCCTTCCCTCCCCCTGGTCCAGGTGGCTCCGTGGGACCTCGTACTCCTCGGCCTGATCTCCAACCGCGGCATGCTGGTGATCGCCGCCCTCGCAGGCCTCGGCCACCAGGCGGGGCTTTTCGACGACGAAGAGAAGATCGAGGCCATCCTCGGCTACCTCCCGGTCTTCGCCTCCAACCTCGATCTCTCAGCCTGGAGCCCCGGCCGACTCGTGATTCTCGGCCTGGCGGCGCTGCTGGCCCTGGTGGCCGCCACCCGCCTGCTGTCGGTGGCGTGGGTGCTGGTGAACCTCTTCGGCTTCCGGCTGGAACGCCGTGGGGAAGATCTGCGATCGAGCTACGGGCTCTTCAACCGCATCACCGCCACCATCCCCAGACGCCGGGTCCAACTCCTGTCGATCCGCCAATCCCCCCTCCACCGCCTCTTCCGCCGCGCCTCGGTGCAGGTCGAGACCGCCGGCGGAGGCCAGGGGGACGGCGGTGGATCTCAGGCCCAGGGTCCCGGAGCGGCTCGCCTTTGGTTGGCGCCGATGACCCCCTCGGGTACCGTCCCGGACCTGGTGCACGAGAGCGCCCCCGGCATCGACCTCAGCGCCGTGCGCTGGAAGCCGGTGGCCCCCAAGGCGTTCGGACGAATGATCCGCCGCCACCTCCTGCTGAGCTCCGCAGCCTGCGGCGTGTTGGTCGTCGTCTTCGGCCCTTCGGGGCTGGCGCCCCTCGCGCTGGCGGTCCCCCTCGCGTGGTGGCACGCCCACCGCTATGTGCGCCGTTCCGCCTGGGGACTCACGGATCACGCGGTGCTCTACCGCAGCGGCGCTTGGGGCCTCAAGACCAGCGCCGTCCCCTTCTCCAAGGTCCAGGCGGTGGCCATCGGAGAATCCCCCTTCGACCGCCGACTCTCCATGGCTTCCGTACGGGTGGACACCGCCGGCGCCAGCCTCACCAGCCACCGTGTCGACATCCGTTTCCTCGAACGGGAAACCGCCCACCGTCTCGCCCACCGGCTGGAGCAGGAGGCCAGCGAGCGCTCCTTCCGCTGGTAGCCCCAATGAAGCGGATCAGGGCAACGGCGGAAGCATGGTCGTCGGATCGCCGAGGATCACCGTCGTCCGCACGTCGAAGGCCGCCAGCCGCAGGTAGAGCAGCAGGGTGGCGTCACCCTCACCCTCGTCGAACTTCTTGATTTGGGTCTCCCGGGAACTGAAGAGGTTGGCCAACCGGCCGTACCAGGGCTCCAGGGATCGGGCGACGGTGTCGGGCTGGTACAGCCGATCGTAGAGCCCCGTTTCCAAGGGGGCCGTGAGGTTGTTCCGCGTCCCGGGACGCCTCAGGGTCCAATCAAAGGTGGGCTCAACCTGGCCGATGAAGGCCCGCAGAGGCCGTTTGGCCCCCAACAACCGCCGCGGCAGGGGGGCGACCTGGTTCCCCAGAGCGGCGACCCCGGCGAGGATTCGGCCGGCGCGGCCGGCGGGGTCGAAAAGGCTGTCGAAGTCCGAATCGGCGGACGAGCCGGCGGAGCAGCAGGCGTGGCAGTACCAAATGGCCCCCTCCGGCTGCCAGGCTCCGAGGAGCTCGTCGACATCGAGCACATCGTGGCCCTGGTCCACAGGAAGGCCGAGGTCACGGGCCATGGCGGCGGGCTGCCCCAGGGGTCCGGTGCACCCGTGGCTAGTGGTCAGCACGAAGGCCGGCCTGCGGTCCGCCAGCGCCCGACGCAGGACGCCGTGGGTGGCGGGGGCGACGCCGCCGTCGAAGAGGGTCGAGGTGATCTGGATATCGGCATCGAGCTTGCGGTGGACCGGCAGCGCCACGGTGTCCCGCATCAGGGGGGTGATTCGGTCGTTCGCCACCACCGACCACACCACCGCCTCCCCCGCCCGGGCGCCGTCGTCGGGCCAGCCGTCGATCAGGTGGCGCACGTAGCGCTCCAGGGACTCCCCTTCGAGTTCCAGCCGGCCCACGTGGCGCCAGGCGTTGAGGTCGTACTGGATGTCCCACGGAACCTGATCCGGCGAACCGTAGATGAGCAAGTACTGGGGCAACGACCCGGGGGCCACCCCCACCGGAGAGCCGTCGAGGGCGACGTCCGTACCGTTCTTCCAATCCCGCAGCATGGTGAACCGGTGCTTCGGCTCGAACTGCGGCCGGTAGCGTAGGACCGGTGCGTCGGGGCGCTTCGCCAGCAGTTCGCGGATCGGCGCCGGCGCGTCCACCGCGTCGATCAGCTCCTCACGCGAGAAGCCGTCCGGCTCCGCGAGGATCAGTCCCCAGCCCACCCGCGGATCCCGCCAGTCGTTGGGATTGGGGGGCTTCGCCGGGCGCAGGTTCGGGGCGACGCGACTGATGTCCCCCAGGGCCCAGGCCTCGGCTCGGGCCGAAGCGTCACCCAGAATGGGATCGGGGTCGGAGGGGTCGAAGGCGTTGAGCTCGAAGGGGTCGATCACTGGTTCCTCCCGTCAATCCGCCAACCGCCGCCGGAGCTCGGCGATCTCATCGTCGATGGGTCGAAGCACCTCCGCCAGCATGGCGTCCTCCAGCCCCAGATCCAAAATCTCGGCCCGCTTGGTTTCGAGGGTGGCAAGGGCCGCTTCCAATCGCGCCCGCTCGGGGGTCGTGGGGGCACTCCGCCCCTCGAAGACAAAGGGCTTTGGCTGCACGTAGATCACCGGCAGGGTCCACTCCTTGCGGCTGCCGGCGTCCGCCAGCGATCCCTTTTCCGAGGCGAGGCGATGCCGGGCATCGTTGACCGCCGAGGCCCACTCCAGCTCCTTCGACGGGGATTCTCCGTTGCCGCCGATGGCCGGTTCCAGAGCACGGCGGACCAGGCGGAGGGCGGACCGGTAGAACGCCGTCGTGAAGCGGTTGGCGTCGACATTGGCCACCACCTCCCGCATCCCCACCACCGCCGGAAACCCTTCCGTCACCAGGTCCGCCGCCAAGGAGGTGCTGCCCGACGGGGGAGCCGCCCCGAGGCAGCAGTTCAGGTTCACCAGCCAGGTTCCGGGGTGGCGGCTGTAGAGGGTGCGGAAGGCCTCCAACTCCAACACCAGCCCGGGGCCGCTTTCCGGCCGTACGAAGCTGGAGCGGGTATCCAACTCCAGCCGGGACCGCCCGCTGACCTCGTCGCCGTGGCAGAAAAAGTGCAGGATATGGGGGCGGAAGCTCTCCATCCTGCTTTCCAGCCGATCCCACGACAGAAAGTCGCACTCGATCGTCAGGCTGCCCCTGGGAACGTGTCCGTCGATCTGCTGCTTCAGCGACGGGTCCGCCACCAGCAGCTGGAGATGGCAGGCCGCCGGCAGGTCGACGTCGGGATGGTCGAAGGCCCGCAGCAGGGCCTGCCACTCATCACCGTTGGGGATCCCGGCGGCGGCCACCACCGCAAGGATCCGCAGGGGCGGATCCAGCCGGTAGGAGTCCGGCCGCCCCAGGGTGGAGCCGTCCAGCATACGACCCAGGGACCACCCCGCTTCGAGGGCTGGGAACCTGCGGCCTCGGGCGTCGTAGAGCGCCTCCCAGGGCAAGGCATCGGCCCCATCCAGTCCCTGGGCGAAGAGAAGATAGAGGGATCGGGGCCCCTCGGCCGCCTGCCGCTGAAGCAGCTCCCCGAGACCCCAGGCGACAGCATCATTTGCTGTCAAAGCGTCGAAAAGCGCGGCCCCCGCGGTCTCCACCGCCCGGGCCGGCAAGGGTATGTCTCGGAGGGCGGCAAAGGGTACCTCGCCGGGAGAGGCCCCCAGCGCATCGACACTTCGTCCTACCGACGGAGGGCGGTGGTGGGGTTCGGCGAGCATGAAACCATCTCCCCCCGGAGACGGCAACATCAACACCACAGTCCTCTCTTGAGTCATCGCTTCCCCCCTCCCTTCGCCGCCTGAAGCGCTCGGTGGACCAGCTCAAGGGCCTCCTTGACCCCTTCCCGACTCGCCGTGGCGATCTCCGAGCTGGCCCGCTCCCGCATTCGAACCTCGAGCTCCGCCATGGACCGCTCCACCTGCCGCAGGCCGCTGTCCAGCAGCACGCCCCCCTTCCGAGCTTCAGGGGGAGCTGAAGGCTCCCTGCGACCCGGTAGATCCCCCGAGACGTCCGGGCCGGGGTCAACGTTCGGCTCTTCTTCTCCGAAGCCCATCGAAGCCTTCGGGGGTGGCTCGTCGTCCCCTCCGCGGGTGTTGAGCATCAGGAAATCGTCGTCGTCTTCGGTGGAGAAGGTTCCCCGGCCTCCGCCCCCCAAGAAGAGCTCTCCGTCCTCCGGCTCCTCCGTGTCCTGTCCCTGTGGACGAAACGCCCACGCCTTGAGGGTCGCCGGCCGCCGGCGGCCGTACCCGCCCCCCTTCGTCGCAACGGCGACGGACAGGGACCCCGTGGGCGGCGACGGCTCGGGCAGGGATCGGAACCGCTTGGGGGCGGGGTCGGCCCCACCCCCGCCGAGGAACTCGTCGTCGAGCCCCTGGCTTTGCTCCGGCGACGGAAGGAACGAAGGGGAGCTGTAGAGCGTGACCTTCGGTGCCTCCTCCGGGGCCCTTGATCGGCCCAGGGCCAGGTTCGGCGCCCAGGACAGGTCCTCGCCCCCCAGCCCGTCTTCGGCGTCGATCACCCCCACCGACTCGGGCCGCTGCTGAGCGAGACCGTCCGCCAGGGCCAGCAGGCCCGACACCCGGAAATCCGCCGGCGGCGATACGAGGAACGTCGCGCGGGTCCCGAAGCGTTCGAGGAACTCCCCCAGATCCTCGGCGCCGACGAACCGGGCCCAGTAGGCGTCGTCGTTGCGCCACGGGGACTGCGCCCAGGCCACGGCCCCCCGCCCCCTCGACAGGTAGCCGTGGCAGAGGAAGAAGAAGGCGTCCACCTGGGCGCCGGCGAGGCCCTGCCCCATCCATCGGAGCCACGGGCTGTCGGCGCCCCGGGCGATCCTCGCATCCCGCGGCGGTGCCTTCGACTCCGGCGTGTCCTCAGGGTCGTGGACCTCGATCCGGCAACCCCGGGGTAGACGCACCTCCCCCAGCCGGCGGCGAACCGACCCGACCTGATCACGGTCGACGAAGACGTGGATACCCCCGGCGTCGGCGTAGGCGTGGGCGGCGAGCCCCACCAGCTGGACCACCAGCTCCGGCAGGTCGAAGGCCGCCTTCGCCATCGGAAGGCTGGCCACCACCGCCACCACGGGCCGCACCGGGGGGGCCACCACGGCGATGGGCAGGTACGGCAGCCGCAACCAGCGCCGACCCAGTGGTGCCAGTAGGCGCTCCCAGGGCATCAGACCGAGGTGCCCCCGGGGCCGGCCGAACTCCAGGTAGACGATACTGCCCCGGGGGGGCAGCGTCAGCTCCAGCTGCGCCATCAAGTCTTCAGCCAAGGCGACGCCCCGCCAGGAACGGAACGAGCGGAGCTCCTCCGGTCGCTCCGGCAGCCCCGATTCGGCGAACGGAATCGACAGCTCCACCGCCCCCTCCCCATCTCCGGTGCGCACCACGAGGCCCAGGGTCGGCGTCACCCCGGGCTGCAGGGTCAGGGTCAGGACGTGGAGGTCCGCCGACACCGTCACGCGTCCCTGCCGCCGTCCTCGGCGACGCAGCTCCAAAGGGCCCAGGCCGAGTGGGGGTGGATGATGCCGCCGTGGCCATCGATGGCGTGGTGACCCCGCAGCGCTAGGATCTCCAGGCCCGGCCGCCGCAGGGGATAGGGGGAGCCGGGGGCGGGCATCTCGATCTCCAGGTGCTCCGGGGGCTCGAGCCCCTGGGGCCCGAAGCCGCCGAGGGCGCCGTAGCGGCTGGGGGCATCCGCCGCCAGGTCCGGCCCCCGTTCACCGAGATCCCGCTTCCGCCGCAGGGCGAGGTGGAAGAATTTCGTCAGGGGCGCGTCGTGCTCGGTGAAGGTGGTGAGAATCGGCAGCCGCACCTGGTGCCGCACCGGCCGGTAGCGGCCGGAGAACCCCTCGCCGTCGACGTCTTCGGCGAAGCACCAGCCGTTCACCGCCGGCTGCAGCAGCAGGGCCGAGTGGACCTGGCCATCCCCCGGCAGGGCGCCGGAGGCCAGGGCAGACAGCACCACCTTGGCGCCGAAGGAGTGGCCGATCAGATGCAGTCGCCCCCCGCTCGCCCCCTTGAGATCCCGGACCAGGGGGCCGACCCCCGCAGCACCCACCCGACCGGCGCGGTCCTTCATCTGGTAGACGGTGAAGACCCGGATCGCCTTGCGGGGGTCGAGGGCGCTGAGGAAGCCCGCGGCCTCGGGCCCCTCCGCGGGTCCTCCGCCGCCGTCGGCGAAGCCCGGCAGTCCTCCGTCCCCGGCGGGGGCCGGCGGTGCCGCGGGTTCCAAGTCCCGCCACAGGGCTTTCAGTTCCCGCGCAGTGAGGTCATCCTCCCCCCCGACGTCGTCGAAGGGGTCGTTCCCCCGGCCGTAGAGGGGCGCCAGAAGGGCCGCCAGCTCGTTGATCCCCTCCTGGTCCAGCTCTTCCACCGCCGCCAGGCGCCGCAGCGCCGCTTCCCCCTCGGCGTCCAGCAAGCCGGCGATTTCATCGACGTCGCGGGCCGTGGCGGGATCGAGGGATCCGGTACCGTCGTCGGCCGCGGCGAGCTCCGGCGGCCGCTCCCCCGGCAGCACCAGGATCGTGCTCGGCCAGACGACCCCCACCAACAGAGGCCGGTAGTCGCGGCCGAGGGACAGGCCGTGGTCGCGGCGAAGGGCGGCGAAGGATTGGAAGAAATCGCGGTATCGGCCCGTGGCGGTTGGGAAATCGTTGTTCCAGCCGTGGGAAAAGAGGAAGACGTCGGTGAAGTCACCTTCCCTCGCCCCCCGAACCAGGTCGTCGTAGATCTGGGGCGATTTCAGATTCCCGTCCTTGCCGAACTCTACGAGGTACCAGGGGACCTGCGTACCGCCATCAAGGGTCAACGTTTCGAAGGATCCGCGGATCGGTTCGTCAGCCATGGCCATCTCCCTGGCGTTTCTCGCTACGACATTCTCGGTGACGGACGGAAAGGGAATGCTCTGACCCGTTGACCGATATCGCGGAGAGAGCCGGCGATTCGGCTCATCCATTTCCATCGATACGGATTTCCAGGCCTTGTCATCAGTCTAACGCGCAGACTGACCCTCCGAGGGGACGCCGGGATCCGAGGGGGCCGCCGCGGAAACCCTCAGCGGGCTCCTCAGCGGGGTCGCGCCGGCCGGGTCGGCCACACGGTGAGGCGCCCAGAGGCGTCCCGGAGCTGGATCCAGCCGAGGGGACGCTGGGGGGCTCTACGGCCCTCCCCCGGGACGTCGACCCAGAGATGGCCGAAGCCGCGGCGGATCTCCCGCAGCCAGAACGCACCCCGGTGGTCGGCGAACGTGAGGTCCGAATCTTCCCCCGGGATCTTTGCCGTCGGCTGGATGTAGACCACCTCGGTGTCCGGCGACGGGCGCTCATAGAGGGCGCGGGGGCCGGGCCCCAACCAAAAGGGATCCACCGCCACCGACAGTGGACCGTTGACATCGAAGCGGGCCCATTCCAGGCCGGCGCTGGCGCCGAAGGGGGTCAAAGCCCCCATCCACTCCGCCGTATCCACCCACACCGTTCGGCCGGAGCCGGGGTCGACGACGATCCGCAGCCGGGCCCGATCGTGGCCCAGCACCGGAAAGCGGCGGACCCGCTCAAAGGTCGACGTCCAACCGCCTAGGGGGGTCGTCCCCCCCAGGACCAAGGGGGTCGACGGGGCGAAGCCGTCGCCGTCGGGGCGGACCGTCGGGGCTGCATCCAGGGCCCCAGACCGGATCGCATCCTCCAGGCCGCGGAGGCGCCGGTCGTGCTCGAGGGCGTAGGGATCAGTGGCCGGCAGGGTCACCGTCAGGACTCCGACGGCGCCCGTCAGCACCTCCGCCGCCACCTCCGCGATCGGCACCGTCAGCGTTTCGCCGGGCCCGTCGGCGGAGACCGTGCTGGTTCCCCCCAAAGCGATCGCGAGTAAGCAGAGGACGATTCGGACGCGGAAACCCTTGGACGCTCGAAGACCCATGTCCGTCAGTATAGCCAGTCGGCCCCTGCCCACAAGGCGCTTCTCACCGGGCCCTCTGGCCGGCGACGCCGCGGATATACTTCCATTTGATCCCCGAACCCCAAACCGGCATGCTCCGAGGACCCCGACATGGCCGAACAAGCAACGAATTGCGGTAGCCCGAGAGACGGCGTTGGCGGCGAGCTCGTCCCCGGGGCCGATCGGGACCGGAGTGAGGTCGTGGACTGACCTGATCCACCGAAGCGACGTCCTATGGATCTCTTCCGCTCCCGGCTCCGACAACGGGGCCGCCTCTACCGCCAGCTGGCCACCACCCTCGACGCCGGCCTCCCCCTGCCCCAGGCCCTGGAGACGTCCTCCACCGGAGGCGCCGAAGGCAAGGCCCTGCGGTCCGCCGCGGCGGCCCTCGGGCGGGGTGAGACCCTGGCGACGGCCCTGCGGCGTCATCGGGTCTTCGGAGACTTCGAGATCCGCGTGATCGAAACCGGAGAAGCGTCCGGCCGCCTTCCCGCCGCCTTGGTTCGCCTCGCCCATTGGGCCGAGGGGGCCGCGGCGCTGCGGGAGCGGGTGGCGTCGAGCCTGATCTATCCGGTGATCCTCGTCCACGGCGCCGTCCTCCTACCTCCCCTCTACCGCTGGGTGCGGGACGGCTGGGGGGCCTACCTCTCCACCGTGGGCCCGGCCTTGATCGCCCTCTACGGGTTCGCCGCTTGGCTGGTCGTGCGCGCCCGACGGACGGGCTCCACGGACGCACCCAGGAGTGGGGCCGCGGTAGGCGCCGGTCCGCTGGCGGTGCTTCCCGCCGCCGGCGGCCTCGTCAGGTCGATGGCCCTGGCCCATTGGGCTTTCGCCCTCACGACCCTCTTCGAGGCTGGAATCCCCTTGCCCGAAGCGCTACGGCGGGCGGCGTCGGCATCGGGCCACAGGGGGATCGCCGGCGCGGGCCACCGGGCCGCCCTATCGGTGGAGGCGGGTTCCACGCTCCACGCCGCCTTGGGTGCCGAGGGCTTCCCACCGGCGGTGGTGGAATCGGTGCGTGTCGGCGAGGTGGCGGGGAAGCTCTCGGTGGCCCTCGACATGGCGGAGGGCCTGGCCAAAGACGAGGCGACGGCCAGCGCTTCCCGCCTCGCCACTTTCGTGGCGGTCGCCGCCTTCGGACTCGCCGCTCTGCTGGTGGCGTGGCAGGTGGTGAGCTTCTGGGCCCGCTACGGCAGCGCCCTCGGCTGACTCCCTGGATCCACCACCGGCGGTTCGCCGGCCAGCGACCCACACCTGCGGACCCCCGGAACGAAGGTCGCGTCCCACGGATGGACACCCCCTATCCCTTGGACCCAGTTCACAGCAAGGATCCGCCATGCATTCCCCTGCCGCCACCCGCAACCGAGTCCCCCCGCGCCGTCGTCGGATTCCGCAAACGGCCACCCTCGCCTGCCTCGCGGCGTTGATGGCCCTCCCCGCCGCCGCGGTGGTGCCGCCGTCCCCCGGCGCCCCGGTGGCCGCCAAGGCGTTCCAGGCTCCGGGCCTCGACGTCGAGACCGGCACCCTGGCGGTGGACCGCCTGGACCCTGAGGACGGCCGTCGCGCCCGGGGGGATCTCGCCCACCTCGGCGCGGCTGCGGGCCGGGCTCGCCTCGATACCCGGGGGGGCCGCTGGTCGAGCCTTTGGCTGCATCGTCCGCTGATGCCGGGGGCCGGGGCCGCCAACCGCCTGGCGTGGACCGACCTCGGCTTGGACCGCCGGCCGGACGACGCCACCCTCGCCGACCTCGCCTGGGAGGGCTTCTGGGGCTTCGTTACCGGCCACGCCGACGTCCTCAGGATCGAGCCCCGGCAGCTGCGGCGCAGCGTCGGCGTCCACGCCGGCGGCGACCTGATCCAGATCCACGCCCGCCGCGAGGTCGACGGCATCCCCGTTCGGGGCGCCGGCCTCACCGCCACCGTCAACCACGGCAACCTCGTCCTCCTCGGGGCCGACCGCTGGGGGGATGTGACCCTCGACACCCACCCCACCCTCGACTCCGAAGCCGCCCTCGGCGCCGCCCTCGCCTTCCTGGATCCCCACCGGCCCCGTGACCTGCGGACCGAACCCCGGCTGGAGATCCTCCCCCGGGCGACGGCCCAGGACGACCGGTATCGGCATCACCTCGCGTGGATCTTCCCCCTCCGATTCGACGGCGCCGTCGAGCGCTTCGAGGTGGCGGTGGACGCCCACAGCGGTGAAATCCTGGCGATGGAGGACACCAACCACTACCACCGCAACGTCCACGGCGGCGCCTACCCCATCAGCAACGACGGCCAGAGCCCAGACGGGGTCGAGATTCCCGGGGTACCGATGCCCTTCGCCGACGTCACCCACTCCGGGGGCACCGCCACCACCGACGCCGGGGGTAACGTGGAGGGCATCACCGGCGCCATGACCACCGCCCTCGAAGGCCCCTACTGGCGGGTCGACGACGGCTGCGGCGCGGTGTCCGAAACGTCGACGGCGGGGGATCTCGACCTCGGCATCAGCGGCGGCACCGATTGCACGACGCCCCCCGGCGCCTCCGCCGGCAACACCCACGCCGCCCGCACCGCCTTCTACGAGCTCAACCGAATCGCCGCCGGGGGCCGCGCCCAGCTGCCCGCCAACCCGTGGCTCCAGGGCCAGGTTCGGGTACGGCTCAACGATTCGGTCACCTGCAACGCCTTCTGGACCGGTACCAACCTGCTCTTCTACCGCAGCCAGTCCACCTGCGCCAACCTCGGCGAGCTGGCGGGGGTGCTCGACCACGAGTGGGGCCACGGCATGGACGACAACGGCACCAACGGCTCCGTGTCGAGCCCGGGGGAGGGCATCGCCGACGTCTACGCCGCCCTGCGTATCAACAGCTCCTGCCCCGGCCGCGGCGCCCTGCCGAACGTCTGCTCCGGCTTCGGCGACCCCTGCATCGCCGCCTTCGGCTGCACCGCCGCCCGCGATATCGACTGGGAGCGCCACGAGAGCCAGCAGCCCCACGATGTGGCCTGGGTCAACGCCAACTGCGGCAGCTCCCGCCACTGCCGCGGGCACCTGACCTCGGAGTCGATCTGGGACCTCTACAAGCGGGACCTGCCGGCCCGCTACGGCATGGACAACAACACCGCCCTCGAGGTCGCCACCCGGCTCACCTATCTCGGGGCCGACAACGTGGCCTCTTGGTTCACCACCGCCAACGGCGAGGAGGGGGGCTGCGCCGCCAGCAGTGGCTATCAGCAATTCCTCGCCGCCGACGACGACAACGGCGACCTCACCGACGGCACCCCCCACATGCAGGCCATCTTCGATGCCTTCGATCGCCACGGCATCGCCTGCCCCACCCCCGCCGTCCAGGATTCCGGCTGCGCCGGGGCCCCCACCGTCGCACCGGCGGTGACGATTCAACCGGGGGACCGGGGGGCCCAGCTATCGTGGAATGCCGTCGCCGGCGCCACCCGCTACAAGGTCTTCCGCACCGACGGCGTCTTCCAATGCGATTTCGGCAAGGAGATCGTCGCCGCCACCCCCGGCACCACCTTCGCCGACACCGGCCTCCAGGACGGCAGGGACTACTACTACGTGGTGGCCGGTTTCGGCCCGTCGGACGCCTGCATGGGCCCCACCAGTCCCTGCGCTACGGTGGTGCCCGGAGTCGCCTCCGAAATTTTCGCCGACGCCTTCGAAGGGGGGGACCTCTTGGCCTGGTCGTCGGTGGTGGTGGACTGACGGCGGCGGTCGGAACCGCGGCCCCACGGCAAAGACGTTCGGCCTCCCTGTGACAACATGGAGGGTCCCTCCCGCCGCGACCGGATCCGTCGCTACGGTCGCGGGTTCCCCCCTGCGGAGGGGTCCCGAATCACGAAAGGAGTCCAGATGTTCCAACCGATCCCCGCGGCCCGCGGGGCCGCACGGAGTGTCCTCGCCGCGGCCCTCCTGACCGCCGTCGCGGGTGCGCCTCCGGCCGCCGGCCAGAGCCCCGAACCGCCCCCCTACTACGCCATCCAAGACGCCCAGGTAGCCGTCGGCGACGGCCGCGTCCTCGACCGGGCGACGGTCCTCGTCGCCGACGGCCTGATCGAAGCGGTGGGCGTCGACCTGGACATCCCGGCGGACGCCTGGGTGGTCGACGGCGAAGGTCTCACCGTCTACCCCGGGCTGATCGACGCTATGGGAACCCTCGGCCTGCGCCGGGAAGCCGAAAGCGGCGGCGGTGGGGGACCGGGCGGCCCGCCGGGACGGGACCCGGGGCCGCAGATCCGCGGCCCCGAGGATCGGCCGAATACCACCCCCTGGCGGGACGCCGCCGACCTCCTGGACGCGGACCCCAAAGTCGAGTCGTGGCGGGAGGCGGGATTCACCGCCGCCCTGACGGCGCCGGAAGACGGCTTCTTCGCCGGACAGGCGGCGCTGATCCACCTCGGCGAGTCGGAGCCGAAGGATCGGGTGCTGGCGTCGGGCCTGGCCCAGCGGGTCAACTTCGAAGGGGCCGGCGGTTTCCGCCGTTTCCCCGGCTCGCTGATGGGGGTCCTGGCCTACGTGGAGCAGGTTCTGATCGACGCACGACATCAGTCTGCGGCGGAGGCCCTCTACCTCCGCTCCCCCCAGGGCCGCGAGCGTCCCGCCTACGACCGCGCCCTGGCGCCGATCCAGACCTCCCTCGAGGACCGCCGTCCCTTCCTGATGCCCGGGAGCTGGGGCCGCGAGATCGACCGGGTGGTTCGGATGGCGAAGGCCCACGACCTCGAGGCCATCCTCTACGGCGGCCACGGGGCTTACGGCCGCGTCGACGCGCTTCGGGATCACGGCATCCCCGTTCTGTTGGACATCGACTGGCCCACCGCCGAGAAGGACCGGGACCCCGACGCCGAAACCCCCTTCCGCGACCTGGTCCACCGCCGCATGGCGCGGGCGACCCCGGGCCTGCTGGCGGAGGCGGGAATCCCCTTCGCCTTCTCCACGGGCGGCCTCACCAGCCCCTCCAAGGTCTTCGCCAACCTGCGGGAGGCCCTGGACGCCGGCCTCAGTGAAGGGGACGCCCTCCGCGCAATGACCCTCGGCGCCGCCGAGATCCTGGGGGTCGGCGCCCGGCTGGGTAGCGTCGAGGCTGGCAAGATCGCCAACTTAGTCCTCGCCGACGCCCCGCCCTGGGCGGAGGGGGTCGAGATCGCCGCCGTCGTCGTCGACGGCCACCTCTACCGCCAGCGCGGCGACGACGAAGACGCCGAGCCGCCGGCCGCCGACGTCTCCGGCACCTGGTCCCTGGTTCTGCAGAGCCCCCGGGGCAACGTCGATCTCGACCTGGAACTGGAGATGGAGGACGACGGCAAGGTCACCGGCGAGCTGCGCAGCGAGCGGGGCCCCACCTCCATCGAGAAGGGCCGCATGGCCGGCGACCGGCTGACCTTCGAGTCGACCCGAACGATGGGTCCACGGTCCTTCGAGGTGTCCTACTCCCTGGCGGTGGACGGCGAACAGATCGACGGCACCGCCAGCGCCGGACCGATGACGATGGACCTCTCCGGAGAGCGCACCGCTCGACCCTCGGGCGACGGACCTTCCGACGACGCCCGGACCTCGGAGGGCGACGACGCCCCCACCTTGGACGAGCTGCGCACCGCCATGGCGGCCTACCAGGGCCCGGCCCGCGACGTGGGCAGCTTCGCCGTCACCGGCGCCCAGGTGTGGACGGTCAGCGGCGAGACCCTGGACGGCGCCACCGTCGTCGTCCGCGACGGCAAGATCGCCGCCGTGGGCGTCGACGTCGAGGTGCCGGCGGGGTTGGAGGTCTTCGACGCCGAGGGGGGCGCCCTCATCCCCGGCATCGTCGACGCCCATTCCCACATCGCCGTCGACGGCCAGGTCAACGAAGGGACCCTGGCGGTGACCTCCATGGTCACCATCGACGACGTCATCGACCCCGACGACATCGCCATCTACCGGGCCCTCGCCGGCGGCGTGACCACCATCAACGTCCTCCACGGCAGCGCCAACCCCATCGGCGGCGGCAACGCCGTCCTCAAGATGCGCTGGGGTCAGAACGCCGACGGGATGCGCTTCGATGGGGCGCCCCCGGGGATCAAGTTCGCCCTCGGCGAGAATCCCAAGCGGTCCCGCCTCCCCGCCGGCTTCCCCCAGCGCTACCCCGTCACCCGCATGGGGGTCATGGATGTCGTGCGGCAGTCCTTCGCGGAGGCCGCCGCCTACCGCGACGCGTGGCAAACCTACGGCGAGCAGCGAGCCGCGCTGACCGTCGGCCGAAAGAAGGGCTCGGCGGGGGACGGCGCCTCCAACCTCCTGCCGCCGCGGAGGGATCTCGAGCTGGAACGCCTGGCGGAGGTCCTCGACGGCACCCGCCTGGTCCACGCCCACTGCTACCGGGCCGACGAAATCCTTCAGCTCCTGCAGTTGGCGGAGGAGTTCGGCTTCAAGATCGCCACCCTCCAGCACGTTCTCGAAGGCTACAAGGTGGCCGACGAGATCGCCGCCTACGGCGCCGGCGCCTCCACCTTCTCCGACTGGTGGGGCTTCAAGGTCGAAGCCAACGACGCCATCCCCCACAACGCCGCCGTGATGGTGGACCGCGGGGTCCTGGTGTCGATCAACTCCGACAGCGGGGAGGAGATGCGCCACCTCAACCAAGAGGCCGCCAAAGCGGTGAAATGGGGCGGCCTAGACGAGCGGACCGCCCTCGCACTGGTGACCCTGAATCCCGCCAAGCAGCTCGGCATCGACGACCGCGTGGGCTCCATCGAGGTGGGCAAGGACGCCGATCTGGTGCTCTACGACGGCCATCCCCTGTCCCTGAGGTCGGTGGTGCTGAAGACCTTCATCGACGGCGACCTCTACTTCGACCGGGGCGCGGACCGCGAACGGCAGGCCACCGTCGATGCCCTCAAGGTACGCCTGGAGCCCGAGGGCGAAGGCGACACCGAGAACGACCACACCGACGGCGGGGACGCCGAGGCCCCATCAGAACCCGAATGGAAAGCGATGACCTACAGCTGCCGGGGGACTGGCCATGACCACTGATCGCACCCGCTTCACCATGCTCCTCTTCCCGACCGCGTTCCTCCTCCTGACCGCGGCCCTCATGGGTACCGCCGCCGGCGCCGATTCTCTCGTCCTCGAAGGCGGCACGGTCCACAGCATGGCCGCGGAGCCGCGGGTCGCCACGGTGTGGATCCAGGACGGCATCATCCGCGGCGTCGGCGACGCCATCACCGCCCCGGCGGACGCGAAACGATTGGACGTCTCCGGCCTCCACGTCTACCCCGGGATGCTCGACGCCTTCAGCCGCGTGGGGCTGACGGAGATCGGCGCCGTGCCCGCCACCGTCGACACCGCCGAGCTGGGGGAATTCAACCCCCACCTCACCGCCGCCACCGCCGTCCACCCCGCCAGCGAGGTGATCCCCGTCACCCGCTCCACCGGAATTACCCACTCGCTATCTGCCCCCGCCGCCCAGGACGAGGGCATCGTGCCCGGGCAGGCTTCTCTGATCCATCTCGACGGCTGGACCGTCGACGACATGGCCATCGCACCGTCGGCGGCGATGGTGATCGAGTGGCCCGAAATCGAGACCCGAACCTTCAACTTCGCCACCTTCTCGGTACGGGAAAAGCCCTTCGGCGAGGCACAGGAAGAGGCGGAGCAGGCCCAAGAGCAGTTGCTGGACTGGGTCGACGCCGCGAGGCACTACCGCCAGGCCGCCGGATCCCCGCGGCTGGAGCGGAACCTGCGCCTCGAAGCCCTGACCCGGATCCTCGACGGCGGCATGCCGGTGCTGATTCGGGCCGACGCCAAGCGGGACATCGAGGCGGCGGTGCACTTCGCCGTGGAGCAGGATCTGCGCATGATCCTCGTCGGGGGGCGGGACGCCTTCAAGGTGAAGGATCTGCTGGTGGAGCACGACATCCCGGTGATCCTCGGCCTCACCCTGAGCCTGCCGGAGCAGGACGACGACCCCTACGACCGGCCTTTCCGCACCCCCGGCGAGCTGCGGGGGGCGGGGATCCAAATCGCCTTCGGATCGAGCGCCGGCGGCGGTTTCGGCCCCGGCGGCCCCCACGGCGCCCGCACCCTCCCCTACGAAGCGGCGGTGGCGGTGGCCCACGGCCTCGACGAGACCGAAGCCCTACGGGCCCTCACCCTCTACCCGGCACAGATGCTGGGGCTGGGGGATCGCCTTGGTACGGTGGAGGCGGGCAAAGTCGCCAACCTCATCGTCACCGACGGGAGCCCCCTGGAGCTCACCACTCGGGTCCATCACCTGCTGATCGACGGCCGCGAGGTGACCACCGACAACAAGCACGAGAGGCTTTTCCGCAAGTACCGGGACCGCCCGGAGCCGCCGGCCCCGGCGGGCGCAGCGGACCGCCGTCCCTGACGGCCGGACGGAGCGGGACCGTGGTTGCCCACGGCCCCGCTCCGCCGACCCGCCTGGTCCCGTCCAGCCGTTGCCGGTCCTTGCTCCGGCACCCAGTAGGCGGAGGA
>JBCDIS010000149.1:0-16977 GCA_038748685.1 Acidobacteriota bacterium
GAGCGACAGCCAGAAGGGTGACGAATTCGTCACCCCCCGGACGGTGGGCCCCGATCCCCAAACCACCCGGGTCCGCGACGGCGACGCGGTGATCTTCTACAACTACCGCGGCGACCGCCCCCGGGAGATCACCCGCGCCTTCGTCATGCCGCAGCTCTACGGCCAGGTGCCCCCCTCCCCCGACGACGGGGAGCCGGGCTTCGACCGCGGACCGAAGCTGGACCTCACCTACGTCACCATGACCGCCTACGAGCAGGAATTGGGCGCCTGGGTCGAAGTGGCGTTCCCCAAGCCTCCGAAGATGGAGGACATCGGCGGCGCCTACCTCGCCTCCCTCGGCCTGCGCCAGCTCCGCTGCGCCGAGACGGAGAAGTTTCCCCACGTCACCTTCTTTTTCAACGACTACCGGGACGAGCCCTTCCCCGGGGAGATCCGAAGGATGGCCCAATCCCCCCGGGTCGCGACCTACGACCAGGCGCCGGAGATGAGCGCCCGGGAGGTCTGCGACCACGTCTTGGAGCGGATCCGGGACCCCGAGGGGGAGGACTTCATCCTGGTGAACTTCGCCAACACCGACATGGTGGGCCACACCGGCGTCCTCGATGCCGCGGTACGGGCCGCCGAGACCGTCGACGCTCTGGTGGGTGAGCTGGTGGACGCGGTTTTGGAGCGGGGGGGCAAGCTGGTGGTGACCGCCGACCACGGCAACGCCGAGCAGATGTGGGATCCGGAAACAAAGGCCCCACACACCGCCCACACCACCTTCGACGTCGAGTGCATCATCGTCGACCCGGACCGCTCCGGGGACTCCGCCGGCACCGAGCATCCGTCCCCATCCCTACGCGCTGAAGGCCGCCTGGCGGACGTCTTCCCCACCGTGCTCGACCTCATGGGCCTCGATGTCCCCGAAGCCATGACCGGGCGGTCCCTACTCGAGGTCTGATCCCTCCGTCGACCCGCCGGGCCAGCGTTGCGTTTTTGCCTCCCGGAACCCCAGCGGCGAATGAAAGCCCGGGCCCGGCGGTACACTTCCCGTATCTTTCTGGATTCGCCGCCGCCCGGTCCGCCCGCCAGGACCGCGACCGTCCACGACCTCGGGGGCCGCCCATGCAGATCTTCCTCGGCTTCGCCTTTGGTTTCGCCGCCTGGTTCATCGTCCGCTACCTACTCTTCGGCATCTACACCGTCGACCAGAACGAGCGGGCCGTAAAAACTGTCCTCGGCCGCGCCCAGCGGCTGGAGGGACGACCGCCCCCACCGGACAACCTTCAGGACGAAGAGCGGGAACGCTACGACTTCCCGCAGCTGCGGGTGATTCCCCCCGGCGGTCCCTACTTCAAGCTGCCCTGGGAGAAGGTCCACAAGGTCAACGTCGCCACCGAGACGGTCAGCATGGCCTTCGACCCCGAGGACCCCAACGTGAACCAGGGGGGCACGATCCTTGAAGCGGTCACCAAGGACCAGCTCGACACCGGCCTCACCGGGCAGATCCGCTACCGGATCTCGGAGCGCAACCTCTACGCGTACCTCTTCGGCGTCAAGAACCCCCTGGCCCACACCATGGGCTTCTTCATCTCGGTGCTGCGGGAGCGCATCGCCAACTTCGAAGCGCCGCGGCGGGACGACGACCCCATCCAGGCGGTGGGGGTCGAGGGGGTTTCGATCAACGACCTACGCAAGAACCTGCGGGACCTCAATGATCACATGCTCCAGGAGTGCCTAACTTCCGAAGCCCGCTATGGCATGGTGCTCGACGCCTCCCTGATCACCGGGATCGATCCGCCGGAGGAGGTGGAGTCGGCCCTGGCGGCCATCAACACCGCCCACAACCACGTGTCCTCGGACATCAGCCTGGCGCGGGCGGAGGCCGATCAGAAGCTCGTCCAGTCGAAGCGGGCGGTGGAGATCGAGACCCTCAAGGCCCAGGCGGAGGTGGAGCCCCTGAAGGCCCTCGCCGACCAACTGGCGGAACTGCGGAGCGCGGGGCCAGGGGCCCTCGAGACCTACCTCCGCAATGTGCGGCTGGGGCTCTACGGCCAGGCCGACCGGGTTTTCCTGGAGGTGGACCCGTGAGCTTCTTCATCTCCTTTGCCGTCACCTTCTTCTCCCTGTTCTTCATCGTCCCGATCCTCTTCTTCTTCCTGCGCATGTTCGGGCTCTACGCCATCGTGGAGGAGCGTCGCTGCCTGGTGTTCGTGCTCTTCGGCAAGGTCATCGGCGTCTTCGACGAGCCGGGTCTCCACCTCCTGTGGTTCAAGCTGGGACCCGCCGCCCTGGTGGTGCGCTGGCTGGGGAAGGTCTACGACCTCGACATGCGCCTCGACCAGGTCTACCTGCGCAGCCAGCCGGTGAACTCCGAGGAGGGGGCGCCCATGGGCATCGGTATGTGGTACGAGATGTACATCAGCGATCCGGTGGCCTACCTGTTCGAGAACACCGACCCCCGCGGCTCCCTGGCGGCCAACGTCAGCAACTCCACGGTGCGGTGCCTGTCAAACATGGAGCTCGACGCCATGCTCACCAACCGCCACGACATGAGCCGCACCGTGCGGGCGGAGGTCTCCCCCATGTCCCATCAATGGGGCTACCGCCTCGGCTCCGTCTACATCCGCAAGGTCCACTTCCGTGACCGCGAGATGATCCGCCAGATCGAGGCCAAGGTGGTCAATCGCCTGCGTCAGGTAACCTCCGCCATCCACCAGGACGGCGCCAACCAGGTCAGCATCATCAAGAGCACCGCCGAACGCAAGGCGGCGGTGGAGCTGGCCCGGGCGGCGGCCCAGCATCCGAGGATCGTCGGCGGCGCGCTGCAGGAAATCGCCCAGGACCCGGAGGTCGAACGGGCGATGTTCGAGGTCCTCGAAGTCGAGAAGCTCCTCGACGGCGACAAGGGCCTGACCCTCCTACCCAAGGGCGGCCGGCTCCTCGGCGACCTCCTCGCCGCCGACGCCGGATCGGCCGGGGCGAACCGCCCAACGACTTGAGCACATCTCCGGGCCGTAGACGAGCGAAGCGGCCCGGAGATGCTCTGCCCTGGTGGCGGAATTTCGCGGCGTGGACGCAAGGCCCAGTACGTCGCGCCCTCTGTGATCGGCGGGGTTCGAGTCGTATCCCCCCGATCCCCAAGAGTCGAACACGGGGAGACGGGCTGGACGGCAAGGCTAGCGCCGCCGTATCAACCTTCGAGACTTCGGCCCCGCGGGATCCCCGGTGGCCTCCACACGCCCATCGACGTTACGGGCCCGGATTGCGGGTCCAAGGAGGCCCTGTGCACGCATCCCAAACTCCCCATCAGTACCCTTCCGACCCCCAGGGCGGACGACAAAACCGCGGCTTCACCCTGCTGGAGCTGGTGATCGTGGTCATGATCGTCGGCCTGATCACTGTGATCGCGGTTCCCAACCTTCTGGAGGCGCTGGACCGCAGCCGACGCAGCTCCACCCAGGCGGACATGCGTTCCATCGCCACCGCCCTCGACCGCTACGCAGCCGACCACCGCGGCTATCCCACCGCCGCCGACCTCGACGAGCTGCGCCCCACCTTCGTGCCCCTCTATGTGAAATCCCTACCGATCCGTGACGGCTGGGGCCATGGACTGGTGTACGAGGTGCGGGACCGGGGGGCGGGGTACACCCTGCGGTCCCCGGGCAAGGACGGTGAGTTTCAGACCACGGCGGACGCCTCGGCCGGCTACGACGCGGATCTGGTGATGGTGGACGGCGCCTTCCTGGAGCCCTCGGAGCCCCCAGGCGCCGCGCCGAGCCCAGAAGCCGCGGCAGCGGACGCTCCCCCTTCGGGCGCTGCTTGAAGGGCCGATCCAACGCGGGCCGCGGGCAGAGGATTTCGGATCCAACGCAAAGACGCCTGGGACCCAAAGGGGCTACCCAGGCGTCCCTCGCCAACGGTCAAGGACAAATCCCGCGCCCTACGGCGCGAAGTCGTCCACCGCTTCGTAACCCTCAGGTAGGTCCATCTTGAACAGGGCCGACTCGAATTTCGGATCGACCTCGAGGGACGAGAGGGTGATCGCCAGCTCACCTTCCCCCTGGGGAAAGGCGAACTTGCGAATCTGCTGCCGGGGCAGATGGTCCCGGGTGGAGATGCACCAATCCGCGCCGGAGTCGTTGCCGCTCCCCGGGGCGTAGGTGACCCGGATCTTCCAGCACTCCTCCCCCATGACCTCCCCCTTGCCCAGGAGCTCGATGGCCGTAGCGTCGAGCTCGCGCTGGAAGGGCTCTGGGTGAACGAACTGGGCCAGTCCGAGGGCGCCGAGGGTCTGTCCGCCGGTCCCCAGCACGGCCGGGTCCATATCTTCGTAGCCCTTCTTGGTCTTGTGATCGACGAGGAAGAAGGTCTCCCCGTCGCCGCCGCAGGTCATGTCCATCTCGGCTCCCGTGCCCGGGGCCTTGGCTTCCGCCTTGGCCCAGAACTTGAGGGGCCGACGAATCTCCGGATTCCAGCCGTTCATAAGGGCCGTCCCCTCCACCGCGCCAATGAAGTTGGCGATCACCCCGGCGGGCTCCGCCTTGGCGTGAAAACGGACCGTCGTCACCGCGCGGGACGCCTCGTCGGCCTGCTTCAGGATCTCCAAGGCCTTCTCGGACTTGACGGACTCGGCGTCCTCCGCGAGCAGGGGACCCCCACACAGGCCGAGGACCAGGCATGCCACCAAGATTCTCTGCATCTGGATCGTCTTCATCGGTGGCCCCCTTTAGCCCTTGCCTTTGCCCAGGTCCAAAGCCACCAGGACCTTCTTGTCGCGGGCGTAGAGGGTGGATCCGACCACCGTCGGCGCGGTCCAAGACGGCTTGTCGAGGACTTGGGCCTCCGCCAGCACGTCGATACCCTCGTCGGAGGTCTCGGCGAGGTGCAGCTTGCCGTCCTCGTCGAGGATCACCAGCTTGCCGTCGGCGCCGACGCAGTTGGCCTTCGTGAAGCCCCGCTGGCGCCAGCCGATCTCGCCGGTCCTGGCGTTGACGGCGGCGATGAAGTGGGGGGCGCCGCCGCCGGTGACGCCGTAAACCCAGTCCCCCTCACGCACGGTGGTGACGTGGTAGAACTGGATCTTACGGGTGGACCAGCGCTCTTCGAAGGTGGTGACTCCGTCCTTCTCCACCAGTTCGAGGCCGCGGGTTCCAGCCTGGAGGGACGACAGCATCAGGTGCTTCCCGTCCACTAGGACCGGCATGGCGATGTTCTGCTTCCACTGGTTGGTGATCTCGTACCGCCAGTGGAGCTCGCCGTTGGCCGGATCGACGCCGATCAGCTCGTCCGCCATGTAGGTGATCAGCTGGTCCTTGCCGTTGACCTTCAGGATCTGGGGTGCCGAGTAGCTGTTCTTGAAGCTGGTGGACTTCCAGGCCACCTTGCCGGTCTTCTGGTCGAAGGCCACCAGCCCGGCGCCCTCGCCCCCCACCAGCGCGATCACGGTGTCGCCGTACTCCACCGGGCTCGACGAGTAGCCGTGGTTGAGGAAGTTGCCGCCGAAGTCCTTCCAGAGATCATGGCTCCAAAGGACCTTGCCGTCGGACTTCTGGAGGGCGTGCATGACCCCCGAAATACCGATGGTGAAGAGCTTGTCCCCCACCAGGAGGGGGGTGGCCCGGGGCCCATCGCCGAACTGGCTGACGTGGCCTTCCTGGGGGCCCGACTCGTAGGCAGCTTCCCAGATCGTCTCCCCGGTCTTCGCGTCGAGGGCGATCACCGCCTCTTTCTCGCCGCTGCGGTACATGGTGTAGAGACGGCCGTCCTCCACCAGCACGGCGGAATAGCCGTCGCCGAGATCCCTCTGCCAAAGCTTCTTCGGGCCGGCCTCGGGCCACTTCTCCGCCAGGTCGCCGGCGGGGGCAACGAAGTCCCGGTTGGGTCCGCCCCATTGGGTCCAGTCCGCGGGTTCCCCCTGGGCCGCGGGCACCAGCAGGGCGGCGGACAGCGCCGCCGAGAGGGCCGCCGAGAGACGGGCCAGGGCCGGAGACAGTTCTTGTCGATTCATTCCGAGAACCTCTCTTCCTTCGTGAGGTTTGCGTGAATAGCCTGTGCAGTGATTTTCACCACAGATACGGCGTTTCGCCGTCGAAGTTGCGGGCCTGGGGCTGGATCAGACCAGCTCGCGGACGTACTTTTCCTTCGCCAATCGCCAGAACACCACGAGGAAGGCCGTCAGCGGAATGGCCAGAATCATCCCCAGGATGCCGGAAAGGGCCGACCCCCAGAAGAAAATCGCGACGATGATGGCCATCGGGTGGAGCCCGGTTCGATCCCCCATCACCTTGGGGGTCAGGATGTATCCCTCGATGGTCTGCACGAGGGCAAAGACCGCCATCACCCAGGCCAGGCGGACGAGGCCGCCATCGGCCTGGAAGAGGGCGAGGGGAATCGCCACCCCGAGGCCCAGGATGTTGCCGAGGTAGGGCACGATGTTGAGAAAGCCCAGCACCAATCCGATGACGAAGCCGTATTGGAGCCCCGCGATCCAGAAGCCGAAGGCGAAGAGAAGGCCCTGCAGGAAGGCGATGATCAGCTGACCGCGGAAAAAGGCGACGATGATGTTGACGAACTCTTCCACCAGGTAGGCGACGTCGTCCCGGGTCTGGGGCTTGAGGAACGGCAGGGCGTTGCGCAGGTCAAATCCCTTGGGCTCCGCCATCAGGAAAAAGGCGAAGTACACCGGCAGGACGAGCCAGCCCAGGAGCCCTACGACCCCCCGCAGCACCCCGGCTCCGGCGCTGAAGAGCTTGCCGCCGAGGTATTGGAGGGCGGCGACGACGTCGCCGCTGTGTTCCTCGATGGACCCTTGGATCTGCTGTCCGTAGGGGCTGTTCTCGAAGAAACCCAGGATCCGGGGCCAGCGGTTTTCGAGCTGCACCCGGGTGTTCTGCCACCAGGCGGGGATCCCTTCCACCAGCGCCGTCAGCTGTTCCACCAGGACCGACCCGAAAAACCAGCCGAACATTCCCAATGGCACGATGGCGGACAGGAAGACCGCGGCCAGGGCGAGGCCCGGCGGAAATCGGGCCCGCTCCCGTAGCCACTCGTAGTAAGGGCGGAACACGAGGGCCGCCACCGCCGCCACCACCAGGGGCAGAAGGACGTTCGAAAACGTGCTCACGAACGAGCCGACGAGCCAGAACAGGGTGGCCACGGCCAGGACGATGACGAAGGCCGCCAGAATCGTGACCGCGGCCGACACCGCAGACTGCTGGCGTTCACTCAGTTGGATCATGAATCCTGTCTCCTAGGGAAGCGCTGATGCATTGTCTCACTACGGCGGCTTTGAGGGAAAATTCGCGCGTCCACGTTTGATAGACATCAATCATCGTCGCTACCCCGTCTCGCACCGTCCGCCGACTTCAGGAGGCTACGCCATGCCCTCAGACCGTCCGCTCCGCATCCGGCAACCGTCTTCCCAGGGCTTCGGGAGTGCCCGGGTTCTTCTCGTCTGCGTCGTCCTGAGCGCGGTGCTACCGCTCTCCGCCTTCGCCGGCGGCTGGGTCGAGCCCCCCCTCGATCTCTCGACGGTGGTGGGTGGCCTTTCGGACATCGTCGCCATCACCCACGCCGGCGACGACCGCCTGTTCCTGTCGGACAAGGGCGGTCTGGTGTGGATCTGGGACGGTGCGACGGTCCTCTCGGCCCCGTTCCTCGACGTCAGCGCCCTCGCCGGATTCAGCCTGGAGCAGGGTCTGCTCTCCGTGGCCTTCCACCCCGACTACGGTTCCAACGGCTTCGTCTACATCTTCTACAGCGACAACGACGAGAACGCCGTCATCGCCCGGTACACGCGCTCCGCGGGGGATGCGAACCAGGTGGACCCCACCAGCGGGGTGATCCTGCTGGAGATCGACCATTTCGGTGGCCACTATGGAGGGCAGCTCCAATTCGGCCCCGACGGCTACCTCTACTTCGCCCTGGGGGACGGCGGTCAGCAGCAGGACCCGAGCTGCCGCGCCCAGAACCTGGCCCTCTACCAGGGCAAGATGATGCGGATCGACGTGGATCAGAGCGTCGGAGCGCCGCCGTACCACGGCATCCCCGGCGACAATCCCTTCGTCGGCGGTGGTGACCCGGCGGACGAGGTTTGGGCCGTCGGCTTCCGCAACCCCTGGCGCTTCTCCTTCGATCGCCTCACCGGCGATCTCTACATCTCCGACGTCGGTCAGTTCACCCGCGAGGAGGTCAGCTTCCAGCCGGCCGGCGACCCCGGCGGCCAGAACTACGGCTGGAAGCTCATGGAGGGCACCTTCTGCCACGATCCAGATCCCATCGACAACGACTGCCCGGCTGGCACGCCGTCCTGCTTCGACCCCAGCTTCACCGATCCGGTCCTCGAATACGACCATTCCCAGGGGGACTGCTCGATAACCGGCGGTTACGTGTACCGCGGCCATCGGCTGCCCAGCGCCATGTACGGCCGGTATCTCTTCGGCGACTGGTGCACCGGCACCCTGCGGGCCGGAGCTCGGGACGGCGGCGGCGCCTGGTCGACGGACACGCTGACCCCGAGCCTCTCGGGCATCACCACCTTCGGCGAGGGGATCGACGGCGAGCTCCTCCTCACCGACGGCTCCACCCTCTACCGCCTGGAGACCCCGGGGGGCCTCTTCTTCGACGGATTCGAGTCGGGAAACCTCGCCGGCTGGTCGTCCGCGTCCCCCTGAGCCGATCCCAGCGGGGTCGGCCTCCCTTCGACGGATCGGGGGGTTCGGCCCCCCGGGTCAACGGGTAACATCGGCTAATGCCCCGTCTGACCGACCTTCTCCGACATCGCCGGGAGCCCCAGGCGACCTGGCAGCTCCACCGCTTCAAGGGTGGGGAGATCAGGGTGTGGAGGCTCATCCTGCGATGGAAGTCCGTCCGCATCTACTGCGGTACCGATCCTGAGCGACTGGACCTCGTGGAGGAACACGCCTTTGGAGAACCGGCCCTCGCCGCGGAGCAGTGCCGGCGGTGGAGGGAAGGGAAAGAGCGCGAGGGCTGGCTGCTGGTCGGCGAAGACGACCCCTCGACGGGCCTGCGGTACTGGATCTGCGAACCGGGATCCCTCTGGCCGGGGTATCCGGACGGGGTCGGCCCCGGGGAGATGCTGCTGATCGGCGCGAGGACGGGCCGGGTCGATCTCGTCTCCCAGGCGATCGAGCAGCGGGTGGACGTCACTTTTCGTTGCCCCATCACTGGCCACACCGCCCTCGAACTGGCCCTGGCGGCTGGGCAGGCCGACGTCGTACGTCAGCTCCAAGCCTCCGGCGCTCGGCTCGATCCGGAGCCCCATCCCCGCCGCATCGCTCTCGAGCAGGTAGCGGAGCTGGCCCAGGCGGCCGCGGATGGAGACCTGGGACGGGTCGACGGGGCTTTGGAGATGGGTGCGCAGGCGCAGCCCTACGACCCCTACTCCCCCTCCCCCCTGGCCCGCGCCGCGGCCCAAGGCCACGCCGCGGTCGTGCGGAGGTTGCTCGACGCCGGGGCCGACCCGCGGTGCCACGGCGAGTGGTCGGCCCTCGACGACGCCGTCGAGGGCGGCCATCTGGAGGTGGTGCGCGTTCTGCTCGACGCCGGGTGCCGACCCAAGGACCCCTGCGGCGACGAAAGATCCACGCTGATGACCGCCGCCGAAACCGGCGACCTGCAGATCGTGGACGCGCTGCTCGAAGCGGGTGCCGACCCCAACCAGCAGGCGGACCTAGGGACCGCCCTCGAAGCAGCCGCGGCCGCGGGTGAAGACGCGATCTACGCCCGTCTCGCACCGCTGACGTCGAACCGAGACGCCCTGCGCAAAGCAGAGCGGGAGCTTCCCAAGGGGCGGCGAGTCCGGAGACGTCGCAAGCGCGCCGATCCACGCTCTAGAGATGCCTTCTGGCTGATCGGCGATTCGGACCTCGAAGGCCTCGTCGCGCTGCTGGGGGATGGTCTGTCCGTCGACGCCGCCCACGAGGACGGCGAGACGCTGTTATCCCTAGCCTGCCGCTTCGGTCGCGCGCGGATCGTCGAAGAGCTACTGAAACGCGGCGCAGACGTCGAACGGATGCCTTCGGAAACCCGCAAGACTCCCCTTCAGATCTCGATCGAGGAGCACTTCTACGGCATCACCGGCCGGCTCCTCGCCGCCGGCGCCGACCCGAACCGCCGCGGTCGCAACTCCTCCCTTTGGCCCCTTGCCCAGGCTGCGCTGGCGGCCCCGTTTGATCGCGGCGCGGTGCTGAGGTTCCGTTTCGGCCGAGACGAGTTTCAGCACGAGCCGTGGGCTCGGGATTTGTACCCGGTGGAGCAATCCCATCTCCAGGACGAGAATGACCCTGTCCTGGAGGCCTTCGGGACCCAGACGCCCGCCGACGTGCTGAGGCTGTTGGTCGGGCACGGGGCGGCGGTCGACGCCGTGGACTCCCGGGGCCGTACAGCCTTGATGTTGATCTGCGAGCGGAATCCCCCCGATGCGGTCGAGCGCGCCGGGACCCTCCTCGACTGCGGCGCCGACCCCTGGGTCCGCGATTCCGCAGGAAAAGCTGCCCTCGACCATGCAGCGGGCCTGGCCCGCACCCGACCGGCGGTGGCCGAACAGCTCTCGGACCTTCTCGGGGTCGGAGGCCGAACGAGCGCCCCCTGAGCCGCTGCCTACGGAGTCAGCCGCGGGTCCTGCGGAGCAGATCGTGGAACGCCCGCGTCCACCAGGGGATGTGGTAGCCCAAGAACTCCCGCATGATCAGGGAGATCACCAGGAGCCATACACAGCCGAAGGCAGCCGCCAGCAGGGCCCAGAGCAGGGAGCTCCGACGCAGAACGAGGGGGCCTTCGGAGCGGCCCTCCAGGAGCTCCCGGACGCGGCCGACGTCCTCCAGGGTCCGGGCCTCGCCGCCGGCGAGTACCCGGACCCAAGGACCCCGTTCGCCGGCATTGACCGACGCCCCGTCCGTCGCCAGCTCGAGGCTCAGCCAGTGGTCCACCCGCGCCATCGCCGGGGGTTGGGAGCCGGCGCCCCTCACATCGTCGAAGGTCCGGGTCTGGACCGCCACGAGCCCGAGGCAGCGCTTCTCCTCCGCCACGCAGCGGACCCGCTCGCCGGTCCGCTCGCAGTGGAGGCGCACTTCCCCTGCCCAGTATGCGGCGACCACCAGCAGCATCAGGCCGATGGCCTCCAGCGACAGGACCAGGAACGTCACGCGACGCCGTGTCCTACCCAAGCTTCCGCCTCAACATCTTCACTCTCCGGCCCTTCAGGGTTCAGCCGAATGGTAACGGATGCCGGCTCCGGCGGATAGCGGCGGCCCGGCGATCAGTCGCCGTGGAGGATGATCGGGGTCGCGCTGACGAAGCGGCCCACCTGGGGCTGTTCCCGCAGGGAGAGCTCGTAAACCAGCATCACTTCGTGGCCGGTGGTTCGGACCGGTAGGTTCTCGATGACCAGTCGTTCCACACCGCCAGTGGCGAAGGAGCTGAGAAAGGTGGGACTGCGGGAATCGTCGAAGGCGTAGAGGCTCTCACCGATCTTGACGAAGAGCCCCTCCAACACGAGGGCCGACGACAGGCCGCGGGACCAGGAGAGGTCGACGGCGAGTGTCCAATCCACCCGGGCTTCGAGATCGAACCCCCCGCCGACCCGCTGGGCCCCGTCCCTACGCACGATGATTAGCCCGCCCCCCGGGCCGTCGGGCATGTCGTGGCAGGGAACACAGGGGTGGCTGTGGGGGGTGGGGGAATTGGTGGACGCGGAGATCTCGTCAAACGTGGTGGTGGCGACGCCGGTGGCCGCTCCGAGGATTCCCGTCCTCCACTCGGTGCGGGACCGGAGCACCTGATCCCAGACCTCGGGCCTGTCCCCCGCCGCCGTCTGCAACCGCGGATCGGCGGTGGGCAGCTCGGAACCCGGAATGCCGATGCCGGCTCGGGCGAGGTGGAAGGAACCGATGTCGGCGAGGTCGACGAAGCTGAGGGGAGCGATGGAGGAATCGAACACGACCTCCTTCATTTCCGGGTGGCGGGACAGGTACTCGGCGATCCAGCCGGCGGCGAAGGCGCTGGCATAGGATGCCCCCGCCGGCGCCGGCCACACGTTGCCCCCCTCCTCCAGCACCAGGCCGTGGGCAGGGAACAGCGCCTGGGAGCCGGAGGGGGCGGTGGCGGAGCCCCGGATTCCGCTGGTCTCGTGGTAATAGGTGATGTCCACCGATCCCACCGCCATCACCGAATCGAGGACCGCGGGGAAAAGCAGCTGCCCCTGGTTGCCGGCGGCGGCGACGAAGCGGATGCCATACCGGTCGTGGAGATGATCGACGACCCCGCGGATCTCGCAGGCGAGGCTCTGCGTGTCGCACATCCTGGACGAATCCGGCAGCAGGCGGCCGAAGCTCATGTTGACCACCTGGGGCGGATTCGACCCGTCGTAGGCCATCTCCTCCGCCAGCTCGCAGAGCTGGTGCAGCACGTGGGCATCCCCCACGCCGTCGAGGGCCTGGAGCACCGGCTGGGTCGGGGCGTCGAGGGGATAGAGGCGAGCCCGAAGGCCGCCGCCGGAGGTCTGGAGCATCGTCGCCCCCACGGTCCAGCCGTGGCCGTTGTCCCAGTCGATGATCGCCGCCCACGGCTCGGTGGACGGTGGGGAAAAGCACGAGCCGCCGTCGCAGGGATACCAGACCGTGGGGCTGGCGGGGGGCACCGGGGACGCCGGCAGCCGGCGGTGGTTTTCGGTCTGTCCGTAGACCACCCCGCCGCAGGACGGTCCCCTGCCCACGGGGGCGCCGGCGGCGGGGCCGCCGCCGAAATCGAAGAAGCCGTAGCCCCCGCAGCGCATGACGTTCGCGCCGGTGGGCACGCCGCAGGCGCCGTCGGTGTACTGCCACGTCACCGCCGCAGAGGCCGGCGCGGCGGCCAGCAGCAGAAGAAGGGCCACCGCGAGGCCAGGCAGGGCGCCGAGCGCCGCGGGGGAATCGGTGGAGGTGACGGGGCGGCGGCGACAGCTATCGGACAAAGATCGAAGGATCGTGGTGAACGAGATCATGGTCAGACTCCTGGGGAAGGCCCGTAGGGGCCGTGGTTAGCGAGGGAGGAGCCGGAATCGAACCGAACGCACCCGCCTTCGACCGTCCGCCGCCAGATCCGCCTCCGGGTCCGCGGCGTCTATCGACGCCGCCTCCGGGAGGTCGCCGGACCGGGCGAGCACCACGAACAGCGTGCCCGTGGCGGGGACGGTCCCGAGGAGCTCGCCCCCCGTGGCCTCGATCCGCGTGGCCCCGCGCTCGGAGGCGATCCGATCCGCGGGCAAACGCAGCCGCTCGAGAGCATCGCCGTCCAGGCGCCGGTAGAAGCCCACTTCGAGGTCCTCCACGGCGACGTTGGGCATCGCTCCAAGCACCACAAGGGTGTCGGTGTAGGCCTCCAGGGCCGCCCCCGAATCCTCCCCACCCCTCTCGGTCGCGAGCCCCTGAACGGTCAGCTCGTAGGCGAAATCCGGCGGCAGGGATGGCACCGGGGACCGGCCCCAGAACACCGCCAGGGCCAGGACGGCGGCGGCGGCGAGGCCCCACCAGGCCCGCACGCGGCGTGGCGAAGGGCGGCCAAAGGGAACCACCGACGATCCACGACGCTCGGCGTCGAAGGCCTCCAGCACCCGGCGCCGCAGGTGACCCGGGGGGGCCTCCCCCAAGCCGGCGGCGCGGGCCAGGGCGGCACGGGCCTCGGCGCTGTCCGCCAGGGCGCGTTCCACCGCCTCCGCGGCGGCCGGATCCAGGTCCCCGCGCCGGTAGGCGGCGAGGGTTGAGGCTTCCGGCACCGCCGGGCCGGGGCCGGCCCCGTCGGCGGTCGGCGGTTCGTCCGCCCCCTCCAGTCGGCGCCCGGCTTCCCAGAGCAACTCGTCGCGGTCTTGATCGTTCATGGCAGCGTTTCCTCGGTCGAAAGCTGGTCCGGTTCGATGACCGGCTCCTCATCCCCTTGGGAGTTTCGAGCCGGAGGGTTTGCCCCCCCGAATTCGTCGGCGGCGCTGCGCAGCAGCAGCAGTCCCCCCCACGCCGCCGGAGGGTGGCGACGGGCGACTGCCCCGACGGCGCGCCTGTAGCTCTCCGCCACGCCGGCGCCGGTCGCGAGCTCGGCGTAGAAGACCCGGTTGAAGCTCTCCGCCACGGCGTCCGGAAGATCGCTCCGGCTGGCGATGGTCCACGGAACCCCGAGGCGATTCAGGAGCCCCGCCAGACCGTAGCTCCCGCTGTCCGCCGTCACCGGCCAGCGGCCGGTCTGGCAGCCGCTGAGGTTGGCGAAGGTCAGCCGGAGGGGCACGTCCGCCAGCTCCAACCAATGCAGCGGGCGGTCCGCCAGCCGCAGGTATGACAGCTCCGGCGCCGCCGGCTCGAAGACCCCGTGGCCGTCGAGGTGGAGCCACGACGCCGCCCCCAGGCCTTCGACCACGCGCTCCGCGGTCGCCTCCCCTCCCCGCAGCACGTCGGCGCCCGGAAAGGAGCCCCGGTACGCCGACACCAAAGCCTGCGCCGCCGGAAGATTGCGGGACGGGTCGACGACGAACAGCGGCCTGAGGGAACCGGGGTCCGTGACCACCGAGATCCCGGGCGCCTCCATGGAGAGGAAACGGGCACGGGACGCCGCCGGCTGGATCGCCACCGCCGCCACCTCCCCGAAGTAGTGCCCTCCCTTCTCGGCGCCGTCGGCCGGCCCTTGGTCCTCCGGTACTGGCAATGCGGCGAGGGGAACTCCCTGCAAAACGCCGTGGAGTGCGTAGGTCCAGACCCCCGACCCTCCCTTCGCCGGCGACGGTAGAAGCGCCCCGGCAAAGGGACCCGCTACGGCGTCCCAAGTTTTCCGAGTCATGTTTCCGGGCATGCCCGATTCGAGATCCCCGAGGCGCTCTCGAAGCTCCTCCATGGGGAGTGGGGTGCGCCGCTCTAGCGTCACCTTTCCATCGCGGCTCCGTTGCAACAGGAGGATCTCGTCATCCAGGGCCACTGCACGGAAGTCCAGACCGCCATCGGAGATGGGCTCGGTCCCCGGGCACCCGGGCCACTCCCGCCACAGGGTCTGCAGACGCTCCCCCAAACGCCGCTCGGTCCGCTGCCGCTGGCGGCGGCGCTCATCGGAGGCGGGCCCCCCCAGGCCGCGCAGGGTTTCGAGGGTGGCGGCGATGTCCTCGTCGAGCCGGCGCCAGCGCTCGGCGGCCACGCTGTCTTCGGCGGCCACGCTGTCCTCGGCGGCGGCGCGGCACCGCAGGCGCTGCCCCTCCGCCGCCGACAGGTGGTCCAGCCGCAGCAGGATCCCCCACGCCTCGTCCCCACGCCCCCGTTCCACCGCCACCCGGGCGGCCCGGGCGAAGTCTGCGGCCCGCTGGTCGAGACCGAGGGGAAGGCGTTGGCCGAGCTCGCTGCGGACTCCATACTGGTGATAGCGAAGGGCCTGCTCGAAGGCGGATGCGGAGGCCGAAAGATCGCCGAGGATTCGCTCCGCCTGCCCCAAACAGCTCGCCGCGGCCGCGGTGACCCGATCGGTGGACCCGCGGCGGCGCACCCCGGAGCATCGCTCCCGGGCCCCCACCGCGTCCCCCGCCGCTAGGCGCCCGAGACCGTCCACCAGATCCCCCCAGGCGCGGAGATGATCCCGCCGCCGGCCGGCCTCGGTGTCCTCCAGGAGGTCTTGAGCGGCACCCAGCTCGGGGCCGGGATCCTCCGACCGCCTGAGGCTCAGGTATGCGAGATCGAGGCGCCGGTTGGCCTGCTCCAGCGCGTCCCCCCGGTCCTCCGCCGCCGCGAGGCTGTCCCGAAGGTAACCCTCCGCACGCTCCAGGTCGCCGGGGCCGGCGCCGGTGTCGCTCAGGATAAGCCAGGCCAAGTTCCCCTCCGCCCAGCGCTGCAACGCCTGGGAGCAGGCCGCACCGCCCTGCGGGTCCTCACCGTCGGCGCACTCCCCAAGGGCCGCGGCGAGTCGCCCCCGGGCCTCCCCCACCGCCCCCGCCATCGCCAGCAGATTCGCCAGCTCCATGGTGGCGACGAAGCGGGGCCGGCCGAGCCGGCGCAGGCGCTCCTCCGCCCGCCCCAGGAGGCGCCAGCTCTCGTCCATTCGGCCGGCGTCAAGGGCGGCGATGCCGCGCTGGAGATCCACCTGCGGCCCCCGCATACCCGCCTCCGGCCCGTCGAGCCACACGGGCAGGCGCTCCAGCCGGTCGTCGGAGCGTTTGAGGTCTCCCCCCGCCGCGGAAGCGAAATGGCTCGCCACCAGGCTCAGCTGGACCCCGAGGAGTGGAAAGCCCGCCGATCGGGCCCGCTCCCCGAGGGCGTCGGCGGCGGCCACCATCTCCCCCGAGGTACGCTCCCTCGAGGATTCCAGCAGGGTTTCCCGCTCCGCCAGCAACCGGCGGTGGATCTCACCGTCCCGCAGCAGCCGGGCGTCGACGCAGGGGAGGGCATAGCGGCCGCCGTCGAAATCGTCCACCGCCTCGGCGCAGACCCGCACGGTCGCCAGATCCGCCGACGGCCCCTCCTTCCAAGTCGGTGTCCCCTCGAAACACAGCACGGAGCCTGAGCGGGCCACGGGGGCCGCGGGCTCCCCGGGGCTAGGGGTCCCGTCGAAGGTGAGGCGGGCCCGCCAGCGGCTGGTGTCGATGGATGGATCGAGGTCGAAGCACAGCCCCGGCCGCACGTCCGCGCCCACCAGCAGCGGCCACGGTCGCCCGCGGTCGTCGATGGACACGTCCTGGTGCCCTCGCATCTGCACGGGCGGATCGACGCGAACGGGGGGCTCACCGCAGGCCCCGAAGACCCCCGCCGCCACCAGCATGGCCCAAACCGTCGACGGCTGTCCCCCGCGGAGGGACGGCCACCGGCTCAATCCCCTAGCCCCAGCAGCCGCAGGCAGGCGCGGACGGCTTCCCCCAGGGCCTGGCGGAGCTTGTAGGTCGCCTTCATCGACCAGCCCGTCATCTCTGAGATCTCCGCCGGCCCATAGCCGTCCCAGAACCGCAGGCGGTAGTAGATCGCCAACCGGCGCCCTCGGCCC
>JBCDIS010000150.1:0-16857 GCA_038748685.1 Acidobacteriota bacterium
AGCAGGAGCGGCGGGCGGTCCTGGCGCAGACCCTCGCCCGGCTGCCGGAGCGGGAGCGGCGGGTGCTGGTGCTGCACCGCTGGATCGGCCTACCCCTGGCGTCGACCCGGCCGGAGCGGCGGACCGTCGCCTCGCTGCTGGGGATCTCCGAGCGCACCGCCCGCAACCTCTTGAGACGCGCCGAGGCGCGACTCGGGGAGGCTCCTTGAGCCCCAAGCCCGGCGGCCCGAACCCCGTCGATCCGTCCCTCTCGGCCGCCCTCGACGAGCTGGCCCTCGCCGCGGCGGACGGCGGTCTCGACGCCGCCGCCCTCGAAGGGGTGATCGAGCGCCACCCACACCACGCCGACGACCTCACCGACTTCGCCGTCGAGTGGAGTCTCGCCTCAGGACCGGAGGACGGCGGAGCGGACGACGGAGCGGAGGAGTCGACGGGGGACGCGCGGGTGGCGCGGGCCATGGATCGGTTCCGCGCCAGCCTCGACGCCGGCCCCGCCGACCCCTTCGAAGGCCGCTCGCCGGAGCAGCTGCGGGATCTCGGGGCCGAGCTGGGGCTCGACGTGACCCTGGTCGCCAAGCTGCGGGATCGGCGGCTAGACGTCGCCACCGTCCCCGGGGCCCTGTGCCGGGATCTCTCGAAGGCCCTCGGCGTCGAGACGGCGGTGCTCCATGCCCACCTCGCCGCAACCACGACGATCCACGGCGCCGCCCGGTTCAAGGCGCCGTCGAAGCCGGCGGCGGAGGGGCGGGAGCCCTTCCCCCTGGCGGTCCGCCGCTCGACCCTCGACGACGTCTCCAAGGCTCGGCTGCTGGCACTGGAGGACGGGGCCCGGTGATCCCGCGGGACGGATCCGCCGCGGCGTGATGGACGGCTTCGAGACCCTTCGCCGGCTCGCCCGGGATCTTCGCAAGGAGCTCCTGGGGGCGGCCGACGAGCCCCCGGCTGCGGAGCTGGTGCAGCGCCTCGCCCGGCAGAAGGGCTACCGGCTGGTTCCCCTCCACCGGAACGACGTCCTCCTCTCCGGCGCCGAAGCGGTGCTCGACCCAGGGGTCGAGGCCGTCTTCTACCGCCGCCCCGAGGGGGACGGCGCCCAGATCGACGCCGAGACCGCCCTGGTCATCGCCCACGAGCTCGGCCACCTGGTGCTCCACGGCGACAAACCGCGGGCGCGCTCGGCGGAGTCCCTGGCGGACGACGGCGGCGGGCCGGCGGACCTCGGACCATCGACCCGGACCGACTCCTACGGGCCACAGGAGCGGGACGAGCTGGAGGCCAACGTCTTCGCCCGGGAGCTCCTCCTGCCCCGTCCCCTGGCCCGGGATGCTTTTCTGCGGCGGGGGGAGCGGGCGTCGCCGCTGGCGGAGCGTCTCCAGGTGCCCCCCAACCTTGTCCATCAGCAGCTCGCCGACGCCCTCCTCCTGCCCGAAGAGGGTGACCCGGATCCCGAGCCCGAGGGGGGCGAGGATGCCGACCCCGAAGCTCTGGAGCTCGATCCCTCCCAGCGGCTCGCGGCGGAGCACCGCGGCGGCCCCCTGCTCCTGGAAGCGGGGCCGGGGACCGGCAAGACCCGCACCCTGGTGGCGCGGATCGTCCACCTCGTCCGGCTGGGGGTGGATCCGTCGTCGATCCTGGCCCTCACGTTCTCCAACCGGGCGGCGGAGGAGATCGCCGAGCGGGTGTCCCAGTCCCTGGGGGACGACGGGGCCCGGCTGTGGACGGGGACCTTCCACGCCTTCGCCCTCGATCTGCTGCGGAAACACCATGACCGCCTTGGCCTGGGGCCGGAGGTGCGGGTCCTCGATCGGGCGGCGGCCCTCGACCTGGTGGAGGCGCGGCTACCGGCCCTCGGCCCTGACGGCCGGGGACTGTGGGCGCCGAGCTTCGAGATCGACGCCATGCTCGACGCCGTCGCCCGGGCCAAGGACGAGCTGGTGGACGCCGACGGCTACAGCCAGAAGGTCCGGGCCTGGGCCGAAGCCGCGGACCCCGGCGAGGGGCCGGCGGTGGCCCGGGCCCGGGAGGTGGCTCGGCTCTACACGGCCTACGCCGCCGCCATGGCGGAAAAGGGGGTGGTGGACTTCGGCGACCTGATCCTCCTGGCGGTCCGCCTGCTGGAGGACCACCCCGACGTGCAGTCAGAGGTTCGCCTGCGGCGCCGCCACGTGCTGGTGGACGAGTACCAGGACGTCAACCGGGCCAGCGCCCGGCTGCTGCGGTCCTTGGCGGGGGACGGGGAGCGCCTCTTCGTGGTGGGGGACCCCCGCCAATCGATCTACCGCTTCCGCGGTGCCTCGTCGGCCAACGTGGCCCTTTTCGAGCGGGATTTCCCCGGCGCCACCCGGCAGAGGCTGGGGGTGAGCTACCGCGCCCGCCGCGGGGTGGTGGCGGCGTTCTCGTCGTTCGCCCGCACCATGGGGGCGTCCCGCCACGCCCTGGAGCTGCGTCCCGAAGCCCACCGGGGCGGCTCCGCGGAGCCCCTGGACCTGCGGGTGGCGGACGACGCCGAGGCCGAGGTTTCGGCGGTGGCGGCGAGGGTGGAGGGCCTGCGCCGCGACGGCGTGCCCCTGTCCCGCCAGGCGGTCCTCTGCCGCACCGGACGCGGGGTGGAGCGGATGGCCCGGGGGCTCCTGGAACGCGGGCTGCAGGCCCTGCACCTGGGGAGCCTGTTCGAGCGGAACGAGGTCCGCGATCTGCTGGCCTTCGTGTCGCTGGCGGTGGATCCGGCGGGTGGCGGACTGCTGCGGGTGGCGGCCCATCCCGCCTACGGCGTGCCCCTGGCGGACGTCCAGGCGGTCCTGCGCCGGGCCGACGCGGAAGGCGTCCGCATGTTGGATCTGCTGCGGGACCCGGCGAGCCTGCCGGACCTGAGCGACGGCGGGCGCCGTGGCCTCGAACGGCTGGCGGCGGACCTCGAAGGGGTCGAGCCTAAAACGCCGCCGTGGACCCTGCTGGCGCGCCAGCTCTTCGACCGGGACGGCTGGATCGACCCCCTGCTGCCGACGGAGGACGATCCCTTAGAAGCCCGCATGCGGGCCCTGGCGGTCCATCAGCTGCTGACCTTCGTGCGGCGGGCGCGGCCCGGCGGCCGCGGATTTCCCGGACGCCGCCTGCTCGACCACGTCCGTCGCCTGGTGCAGCTGGGGGAGGAGCGGGACCTGCGGCGGATTCCGCCGTCCGCCCGTCACCTCGACGCCGTGCGGGTGATGACCGTCCACGCCGCCAAGGGCCTCGAATTCGACGCCGTCCACCTGCCCGGGCTCCAGCGCGGGGCCTTCCCGGCGAGCTACCGGCCGCCCCGCTACCCGTCGCCCCCCGGCCTGGTGACCCGTCCGGAGGACGGGGACAGCGGGAAGGGCGCCGGAGGGGTGGACCTCGAACGCCGGCTACACGACGAAGAGGAGGAGTGCCTGTTCTTCGTCGCCCTGTCCCGGGCCCGGGATCGCATCTGCCTGTATCGGTCCGCCACCGCCGGCCGCGGTCGGCGCCGGCCGTCGGCCTTCCTCGAACGTCTCGATCCGGAGCCCCAGCGGCTGGTGCCGTCGCTTCTGGAACCGACGGGCTCGGACGACGGGACGGCGGACGGCGGACGGATTCTGGAGGGACCCTTCCCCGGCGAGGTGGAGGCGGGGGACCTGGAGCTCTACGGCACCTGCCCCCGTCGCTACCTCTACGGCCGCGCCCTGGGGGCGCCGGGCCTGGGCCGTAGCGACCCCCACGCCCGCGCCCGCCGGGCGGTCTACGCCGTTCTGCGCGCCTTGGCCCGCGCCGAAGACCCCGACCTCGACGCCGAATCCCTCAGGGCGGCCCTCGAAGGCACCTGGCGGCGGCGGGGTCCGGTAGGTCGTTCGGACCTGCGGCTGCTGGCGGAGGCGCTGCTGGACCGCCTCGCCGAGGCCCACGCCTGGCTCGAACCCGCCCCCGCCGAGACCCTGGCGCTGGACCTCGGCGGGGTCCGCATCCTGCTGCGGGCGGACCTCGTCACCTACGCCCCCGACGGCGGCAGGATGCTGCGGCTCCTGCGGGCGGGCCGGGGGGCCGGCTATCGGGCCGACGGCCTGGTCCACGGCCTGCTCCAGGAGGCGGCCCGCCGGCGCTTCGGGGACGGCGGCTTCCAGATCGACGTCGTCCACCTCGGCGACGGCTCCGAGACCCCGGTGGCCCTGACGGAGGCCCAGGTGGAGGCGCGGCTGGAGCGGGCCCGGGCCCTCGTCGGCGGCCTGGCGTCGGGACGCTTCCCGCCGCGGCCGGGCCCCCGTCGCTGTCCGATTTGTCCGTTCTTCTTCGTCTGCCCGGCCCTGCCGGAGGGGTCGGTTCCGAGAGCTTCCTCGGCGGAGGAAGATTTTTTGCCGGATCCAGACGCCGCCGACGATCGGCCTTCTTAGGAGCGACGCCGCGGGTGGACCGCCCGGGGCCGCGTGCCGAGAACTCCGGAGAACAGCCCTATGCCCCACCCCGACCTGTCGATCGTCCAACGGGAGCTGCGTCGCCTCGCCGCCGACCTCGAAACCGTCGACCGACGCCTCGCCACCCTCGCCGCGGCCCCGGCGGACGTCGGCGACCCCCTCGCCATGGAGATCGCCGGGGTCACCGGCGCCGTCCGCGCCGACCTCTTGGCCGACGCCATCGCCACCGTCGCCGCCCTGGGGCGCCTCGACCGCGCCGCCCTCGAAGCGGAACGCCGATCCATGGACGCCGCCAGCGCTGCCGCCGCCGGGGGTTGAAGGGCCGCCGGCGGCTGAGTCCGGCGGACTACGAAGCGAAGGGGATCCTGCTCTCGGCCACCAGGTGGCGGGGGTCGTGGGGGAGGCCGGCCCGCTGACGGGCGAGGGCGGCGAAGGCGATCATGGCGGCGTTGTCGCCGGAGAACTTGAGGGGAACGAGGCGGAGGTTGACCCGGGCCTCCTCGGCCCAGCGGATCAGCTCGCGGCGCAGGAGCTGGTTGGCGGCGACGCCGCCGGAGACCGCCAGGGTGTCGATGGGCCGGCGGTCGTGGAGGCGACGCAGGCGGTCGATGACCTGGCGGATCGCCGCGGAGCGGAAGCTGGCGAGGAGATCCAGGACGGGCTCGGGGACGTTCTCCGGGTCCACCGCTTCCCCTTTGCGGACGACCCCCTGCCGTTCGAGGCCCTCGATGGCCCGCAGGGCCGAGCTCTTGAGCCCGGAGTAGGAGAAGAAGAGGTCGTCGTCCACCCGCGGCACCTTGAACAGGGTCTTCGACACCCGGCCGTGCTCCGCCAGCTTGTCGACCCAGGGGCCCTGGGGGTAGGCGAGGCCGAGGCGCTTGCCGACTTTGTCGAAGACCTCGCCGATGGCGTCGTCCCGGGTCTCCACCAGGCTCTGGACCCGACCCTTGTGCACGTCCAGGAGCGACGTGTGTCCCCCCGACACCACCAGGCCGGTGAAGTGGCCCGGAAGGGTCTCGGACGGTTCCCCGCGGGCGGAGAGGAAGGGGGAGTAGAGGTGCCCTTCCAGGTGGTGGACGCCGTGGAACGGCCGGTCGAGGCCGTAGGCGACGGCCCGCCCCACAGACAGCCCCACCAGGAGACAGCCCACCAGCCCGGGGCCGCGGGTGGCGGCGACGATGTCGACGTCGTACATGGCGAGGCCGGCGTCTTCCAAGGCCTGGGCGCTCACCGACGGCCAGTTGCGCAGATGCTCACGGGAGGCGATCTCCGGCACCACGCCGCCGAACGGGCGGTGGGCCTCCAGCTGCCGGGACACCACCGACGACAGGACCCGCCCGGCGCCGTCCACCACCGCGCAGCCGGTGTCGTCGCAGGAAGTTTCGATGCCGAGGACGAGGGGTCGGTCGAGGTTTGTGGTCATGATGTCCGTCGCGGGGTTTGGCGTTAAGATCCCAATCCGATGCAAACCATACCCCTCCCCCCCGAAGAGTACATGCGTCGGGTATGCGGCGACCAGCCCGGCCTGGCCCCGCATTTCGACGAGCTGGGTCAGGAGGTGGTGGAGCGGCTGCGATCCCACGGCCTGCTGAAGCCGGGGGCCCGCCTGCTCGACGTCGGCTGCGGCTGCGGCCGGATCGCCCGCCGGTTGCTGGAGGAGCCCCAGCTGGCCTCCTACACCGGCTTCGACCGCCACCCCGGCATGGTCGAGTGGTGCCAGAGACACCTGACCCCCCTGGACAACCGCTTCACCTTCCACTGCTTCGAGGTGGAGAGCCCCTACGTCGTGCTCGACGGCCACGCCGGCACGATCCCGATTTCCGAGTTCCGCTTCCCCTTCGACGACGGCGCCTTCGACGGCGCGCTGCTGGCCTCGGTGCTCACCCACATGCCCCTGGACGAGACGGCCCACTACCTGGGCCAGCTGCGCCGGGTGCTGGCGCCGGGGGGCGTCGCCCTCGTCACCGCCTTCTTCACCCCCGGCGACGAGCCGATGGCCGATGCCTACAACTTCTACTACCGAAGGCAGGACTTCCTCGACCGGGTGGAAGGGGCGGGCTTTGGCTGGACGCCCCTGGTGAACACCCGCCCCGGGTCGGTTCAGAACTGGTTCGAGCTCGTGTCCGGAGCATGAGGGCGCCCGGACTCAGGGGGACGATCGCGGCGGCGGTGGTGGTCGCCACCGGCTGGATCACCGGCGGCTGCGGCGCCCAGCAGGGGGAGGGGGTCGACCCGGGGTCCACCGCCGGCCCGCCGCCGGTCCGCACCGCCGCGGAGCGCCGGGCCCTGGTGGAGTCGTACCGCGAGCAGATCCGCCGTTCGCCGGACCGCGCCTGCCGGCTGGGGCGGGTCCTCGGTGACGCCGAGATCGGCTTCGGCCCCCAGGGCGAGTCCCTCATCGCCAGCGCCGGCCTCCAATGGCTGCGGCCCCAGGGTTCGGCGCCGCCGATCCGCCGCAAGCTCGGCCCCACCAGCTGGTGGCCGGCCCTAGGGGTCGACGGCCGCCGGGTGCTCCTGGCGGCGGGGGTGGTGGGCAAGCGGGGCAGCCGCGCCGAGCCCCACAAACTCGTGCTGCTGGAAAGCAACAACCTCGGCGAGACCTTCGATCGGCCGCGGCTGATCGAGCGTTCCAAGCGATGGTTGATCGATCCGGAGCTGCTGAAGCTGCGCAACGGCATGTGGCTCCTCTTCTTCACCGAGGTCAACGGCGAGGCCAACAGCAACCGCGCCACCTACACCGTCCGGCTCTTCGCCTCGGTGGACGACGGCAAGTCGTGGAAGCAGCGCGCCCGGCCCCTTAGGGGACCCAAGGGGGTCAACATCGAGGACGCCCAGGCCGTGGAGGTGGAGGACGGCACGGTGCTCCTCGTGTACGAGCACGAGACCAAGGACCGGGGGGCCTCGACCCTGCGGCAGATCCGGTCCACGGACCGCGGTAAGACCTGGAGCAAGCCTACGACGGTGTGGGACGACGTCCCCGGCGCCGACGTGGAGCCCGGCGGCTACCTGCGCTTCGACGACGGCGAGCTGTGGCTGGTGGCTTCCACCGACGAGGACGCCGTCGGCGGGTCGTACGGCCGCGCGGTGGTCAAGCGCAAGGTGTCCCGGGACGGCGGCAAGACCTGGGGCGACAAGAAGACCCTGATCGACCTGCAGGACCAGATCGCCCTGCAAGCCTTCGAGACCCCCTCGGGGAAGGTGGGACTTCTGACCCTGCGGTTCTACGGCGATTTCGAGGCGGAGAGCTTCCGTACCCTCTACCGCTACCACCTCGATCGGGACGCCCCGCCGGGGGTCTTCGAGTGCACGGTGGAGGAGGTCTTCGCCAGCGGATTCGAGGACGGCGGCCTGGAGGCGTGGTCGGTGGTGAAGCCGGGCACCCCCAAAGGTCCGGCGAACCAAGAGCCGGCGCCGAAGGGGGACCCGGCGCCGAAGGCCCCGGAGACAGAAGCCCCGGAGACGAACGGGGAAGCGGACCCCGCCGGCTCCGGCGAAGGGGGTGAGGGGGGCCGTTGAAGGTTCGGCGCAGGTGGCTCGCGGCGCTCGCCGGGGCCCTCGGGCTGCTGATGGCCGCCCCGGTCTGGCCCTCCGCCGGTCCGCGGGCCGGTCCGCGGGTCGCCGCCGCCGCAGACGCCGAGCCGGGCGGGCCCTGGACCGGACGCTGGGTGTGGTCCCCCAAGGCGGGGCCCCGCAACACCTGGCTGGCGCTGCGGCTCGACGTCGACCTGGGGGAGATCCCGGAGTCGGTGCCGGCCCGCATCGCCGTCGACTCGAAATACTGGCTGTGGGTCAACGGTGAGCTGGTGGTCTTCGAAGGGGGCCTCAAGCGAGGGCCCACCCCGGACGGTACGTACTACGACCGGGTCGACCTGGCGCCGCACCTGCGCCCCGGCCCCAACACCCTCGCCGTCTTGGCCTGGTATTGGGGACGCCAGGGCCTGTCCCACCGCAGCAGCGGCCGGGGGGGCGTGTTGGTGGACGCCCGGGCCGGGGGGGTGGACCTGTCCACCGGCTCCGGCGCCTGGCGCTATCGGGTCCACCCCGCCTACGGGCGGGACGAAGGCCGTCCACGGCCCAACTTCCGCCTGCCGGAGCGGGACGTGCGCTACGACGCCCGCCGAGATCCCGGTCCCTGGACGGCCCCCGAGTACCCCGTCGACGGCCGATGGGGGGTCCCCACCGTAAAGGGGCAACCCGGGGATCCACCCTGGGGGCAGCTCCAGCCGCGGCCCGTGCCCCTGTGGCGGTTCTCGGAGATCCGTCCCTACGGGCGGGTGACCACCGAGGACCTCGGGGGCGGCGCGCGGCGGATCGTCGGCCACCTGCCCCACGCCGCCCAGGTGACCCCGTGGCTGGAGGTGGCGGGGGATGCGGGCCTTGAAGTCGATATCCGCACCGACGCCTATTGGTCCGGTGGGGACACCTCGGTGCGGGCGGAATACGTGACCCGCGCCGGGCGCCAGAGCTTCGAGGCCCTGGGCTGGATGGCGGGGCATCGGGTGGAGTACACGATCCCCGCCGGCGTCGAGGTGTTGGCGGTCGGCTACCGGGAGAGCGGCTATCCGGCGGACCTCGCCGGCGCCTTCCACTCCGGCGACCCCTTCCTCGACGCCCTGTGGCGCAAGGGGGCGCGGACCCTGGCGGTCAATTTGCGGGATTCCCCCATGGACTGCCCCGACCGGGAGCGGGCCCAGTGGTGGGGGGACCTGGTGATCGGTCTGGACATGGCGGCCTACGCCCTCGACCCCGTCACCCTGGCCTCTTGGCGCAAAGGCATGGCGGAGCTGGTGGCGTGGCGGCGGGACGACGGCGTCCTCTACTCGCCGGTGCCGGAGGGAAAGTGGAAGCGGGAGCTGCCGCAGCAGATGCTGGCGGCGGTGGGGCACTACGGTTTCTGGACCTACTACCTCCACACCGGCGACCGCGAAGCCCTCGAAGCGGCTTACCCCGCCGTCCGCGACTACCTCGCCCTGTGGCGGCGGGGGGACGGCGGACGGGTGGTCCCCCGACCCGGGGATTGGGACTGGTCCGACTGGGGGGAGGAGGTCGACGCAGAAATCCTCGAGAACGCCTGGTACGCCTTGGGTCTGCGGGGGGCCTCCAGCATGGCGACGGTGCTCGGGCTTCGGGGCGAGGCGGCGGCGTACGACCGACGCTTGGGGGAGCTGCGGACCGGCTTCGAAGCCTTCTGGACCGGCGCAGCGTACCGCTCCCCGGGGCACGGTGGCCGGCCCGACGACCGGGCCCACGCCCTGGCGGTCCTCGCCGGCCTCGTCCCCCGGGCCCGGTGGGACGCCGTCGCCGAGGTGCTGGCGACGGAGGAGCACGCCAGCCCCTACTTCGAGAAGTACGTGCTCGAAGCCCTATTCCACATGGGCCGCGGGGAGCGGGCCCTGGAGCGCATGGAGCGCCGCTACTGGCAGATGGTGCACGCCCCGTGGACCACCCTGTGGGAGCTTTGGGACCCGGTTCCCCACGGCACCCGCATGCACCTGTGGGCCGGCGGACCGACGCCCCTCCTATCGCGCTTCGTGGGTGGGCTTTCCCCCCTGGAGCCGGCGTGGCGACGGATTCGGGTGCGCCCGGAGCTGCACCACCTACACCATGTAGAGACCACGGTGGCGACCCCGGGAGGTGCGATGACGGCCACCGTCTCCCGGCGAGCCGGGTGCTTTGATCTAGAAGTCCAGGTACCCCGGGGGTCCGTGGCGGAGGTGGAGCTGCCCTTGGACGCCCTGGCCCCCTTCGGCCAGCGGCTGGGGGCGGTGGAGGTGGACGGCGAGGTGGTCTGGCGGCGGGGGGCCGCCGTCCCGTCGTCGACGGTGATCTTCCTCGAGGAAGGCGGCGGGCGGCTTCGCTTCGAGGCGGGGGCCGGCACCTGGACCTTCCGCGGTCTCCCCGACGACTGAGGAGCGGCCCGCGGGTTTCGCCGTCGGGCCTCCCTGGTAGGCTGGGGCTATGGCCCAACTCGAAAGCTACGGAACGATTCGGCAGTCCCACCGCCGGGAAGGGCGGATGCTGTTCACTGTGACGGAGATCGATCTGCCCGGCATCGACGGCGCCGCGGCCCACCGGGCCCTCTTCGAGCAGCCCTGGGGCTGGTGGAAAGGGGGCCGGATCTCGAAGCACAGGTCGGCCCCGGAAGGGGGCGTCTCGTTCGAGCTATGGCCCATGTGGCTACGCTCCCCGGCGCGGGTGGGTATCGAGATGTCGGCCCCGGTGGAGGCCGGGGCGCAGCGGGGTGGCGACGGCGAGGGTCCCCGCACGACGGTCTACCGGACCCGCTTCTTCGCCGACTTCGTCGGCCCCGGCCACTACGAGGTGGAGCACCATACAGACGGGGTGCGGGTGCGCTCGGTGTGGGACGGGGTCCGGGCCACAGGCGTCGTGCGGCCGATGCCGGCGGCGGTGGTGATGCGCCTACACCTCGGCGCCGAGGCCGGGACCCTGCCGTTCCCCTTCCCCAAGGGGACCGGCTTCCCCGGCCTGGCCAAGCACCTGGCGGCTTAGGGGGCGACGGACTAGGGCGTGTTCACGCAAGCCCCTTCGTGGGGCCCGATCTCCCGCCGAACTCTCTCCGGGGTAGGGGCGGGGCTTGCCCCCGCCCGCGCAGCAGAAACGTAGAAAAGAAACTACTGGGCAAAGTGAAACTCAGAACAGGGATCCTCGGAAGACCCTCGGCTGCGGCCCCGTCCCCTCAGGTCGACATCTCACGAGCTCGTCATCCAGAGTCCCATTAGCGGAGCGTAGTCTTACCCGCCTCGCCGACCCATGGATGATCCCTCGGCCTGGAACAGGTCGCGGAGGCAAAGCCAATGATGGGCTCCGAAAGTTGGGCGATTCTGCCAAGACGGGCGGGGGCAAGCCCCGCCCCTACGGCGGAAACCCGCCCAGGGGTCGTGACTCCAGACGGTGCTCGAAGCTCGGGACTCGCTGCGCGCCCGTCACCGGCAGGCCGAGTAGCGCTAGCACGCCCTAAGGGTCGACGCCCACGAAGGCCGAGGTGTCGCCGACGCTGGCGAAGGTCCCTTCGGGGTTGCGGTACTCCTGGACCTCCCCGGTGACCGTGTCGGTCACGGTAAGGGTGAACTCGACGTTCGAGAGGGCGCCGTAGAAGACCCAGAAGTTGCCGTTCAGGGGCCTCCCGTCGAGGACCTTCACCACCAGCTCGACGTTGGCGTCGTCGAAGAACCAGAAGTAGCCGGTATCGCCGGTGAGGGGCACGGCTTGGCCCTGACCCTCCACCCCGTCCGGGTCTCGGTACTCGACCTCCACGCGGAAGCGCTCGGCGTTGAGGCACAGGGCCTCCACGCCGGCGGTGCATGGACCGTCCCTGGGGACCGTGGAGCGCGAGGTGCGAAGCTCCCCGGGGGGGTGGAGGCCGGCGGGTAGGGGGCCGGTGGATTGGAGCGGGGCCCCGTCCACCTCGAAGGCAAAGGTGTCGCCGACGCTGGCGAAGGTGCCCACGGGGTTGGAGTAGATCTTGGCCTCGCCGGTGTCGAGGTCCACCAGCCGCAGGTCGTACTCGACGTTCGACAGGGCTCCGTAGAAGACCCAGAAGTGGTCGTTCACCGGCCGGCCGTCGAGGACCTTGACGATCAGCTCGACGTTGGCGTCGTCGAAGAACCAGAAATAGCCGGTGTCCCCGGACAGGCCCACCGGGACCCCGTCGTCCTCCTCGCCGGCGAAATCCCGCCAGCGGGCCGAAACCTCGAAGCGGTCCCGCTGCAGGTAGTTGGCGTCGTCGCTGGGGAAGGTGGCGCGGTAGATCCCGCCCCCGAGGGTGCCGACGAAGACCTGCGCCGGCGCGGCGGGGTCGAAGGCCAGGTCGGTGATCGGGTGGCGGGAGATGCCGGTGTCCACCCGCGTCCAAGTATCCCCCAGGTCAACGCTGCGGAAGAGGGCGCTGGGGGTGGCGGCGAAGACGACCCCGAAGCGGGCCGGATCGGCGGCGACGAGGATCACGTCCTCCGGCTCGGTAACCGGCAGGAACTGGTTGCCCCAAGAGAAGCCGGCGTCGATGCTGCGCAGGACGCGGCTGCCGGTGGTGCCGGCGAAGAGGACGGTGGGCTCCTGCGGGCTGATGGTCAACGAAAACGAGTCTCCGTACGGGGGAAGGCCGAACGTGTCGGGTAGCCGGACCCAGGAGTCGCCGCCGTCGAAGCTGCGGAACAGTCCGCCGCCGTCCGCGGTGGCGACGTAGAGGTGGCCGGGCTCCTCCGGGTTCACCACCAGGCCTGTGAGGTCGAGGCCTTCGAGGCTTGGGCTGGTGGGGGCCCAGGTGGCCCCCCGGTCGACGCTCCGATACACCTCCGGTGCGGACCGGATCCCGGCGTACCAGACGTCGGGGTTCGACGTCGGCACCGCGATCTTGGCCACCCGACGGCCGTCGAGGGGGCTGGGGAATCTGCGCCAGGTCCCCCCTGCGTCGTCGCTGGTCCACAGACCGTCGTCGCTGCCGGCCAGCAGGCGGCCGGGCTCGTCGGGGATCGCCACGATGTCGTCGAAGCTCCCCGCGCCGACCGCGGTCCGGGTCCAGTCCTGCCCCCCGCGGTCGTCGTTGATCTCCACCTCCATCCCGTCTTCCAGGAGGGGCCGGGTGGAGGCGACGACCCGGATGCCGTCCTCGGTGGGGATCGCCACCAGGCTCTGTACGACGGTGCCGGGGAGCCCGGTGTTCGCCGGCGACCAGGTCGCGACGTCCGCCCCGGACCGCAGGATTCCGTACTCGGTCCCCGCCAGGAGGGTCCCCGGGAGGGCCTTCAGGGCTTGCACGTCGCCGCTGCGCTGCAGCTCGGCCACCTGTCCCCAGGCCTGGCCGTCCGCCGACCTCCACAGGGCGCCCGTGGTGCCGAGCCAGAGATCGCCGCCGGTCGCCAGCGCGCTGCGGTAGGCCACCGGCGGCAGGCCGATGGGCAGCTCCGTCCACGCCCCGCCGTCCACCGAGCGGTAGAGCTCGCCGAAGCCGATCACGTAGAGGGTGCCGGGGTCGCTGGGATCGAGAACCAGGTCCCGCACGTTCGAGAGGGGCAGACCGTCGTTAAACGGCCCCCACGTGTCACCGCCGTCCGTCGACCGCAGGACCCCGATTCCCGTCGCCGCCGTGAGGTAGTGACCGGGCTGGCCGGGAACCCCTTCGAGGCGGGCGGGCACGGCGTCCCCGAACTCGACGCCGAGGCGCTGCCAGCTGTCGCCGGCGTCGGTGCTGCGCCAGATGCCGTCTTCGGAGGTCAAGGCCAGGAGGGTGCGGGGGTTCGACGGTTCGAACACCAGGGAGAGGACCGTGCCGTTGATCGGCAGGCCCTGGGATTTCGGCGTCCAGGTGGCTCCGCCGTCGGTGCTGCGCCAGACGGGCTCCAATTCGTTGAAGGTCTGGATCCCCGCCAGCACGGTGTCGGGGAAGGCGGGGTGGACCCCCAGGCTAGCCACCCAGAACGGTCCGCCGATGCCCGCGGTCTGGGCCCAGGTCTCTCCGCCGTCGTCGCTGCGGAAGGCGCCGGTACGGCTGCCGGCGTAGACCACGTCCGTATCCGAGGGGGCCGTCGCCAGGGCGATCACGTCGGCACCGGTGGGGCCGAAGGGGGACCACGTGCCGAGCTCGGCGGCGGCGGGGAGGGCGAGCAGGCTCAGGAAAAGAAAGGCGCGGACGGCGTGCATGGGGTCTCCTCTAGAAGCATCGGCTGAGGCACATTCACAGGATGTTGATGCTAAAATAGCATAAATGGCCACTGCATGCGAGACAGAAAGTAGAACCCTACAACAGCGAGGTGGTTCGAACTGAGCCCGATGCAGGTTCGGTGGACGTGGGCCTCGGGGGCGTTGGATATGCTGAGGCCATGGCGAGCACCGCCCCAGATCCAGGCGAGCCCCGGTTCGCGGTGGCCACCTTCCAGCGGGTCTTCGACGTCGAGCCCAAGCGGGACGTCGTGACCCTGGAGCAGCTCGCCTCCGGCCTCACCCGCTTCCTCGTCAAGCCGAAGACCGCGGCGACGGTGGAGCGGGAGGTGTCGCGGATCGAGGCGACGTGGAGCCGCTTCGAAGCGGGGGAGTACGTCGGCGGTCGCCAAGGGTCCCGCCTGCTCCAGGCCGCCCGCCGCGCCGAGGCCGAGGGCAGGGACCCCTCCGCCGCGGCCCGGGCGGAGCGGGACCATCTCCTTTCGGAGGCCCGGTCCGCCCCCAAGCGGGATCTGCGTCTGTGGTCGCCGGCCTGGTACCCCGAAGGTTCCCGGCGGGGCAGCGAGCACGTGCTCCACCTCTCGTGCCTGGTGCTCGACTACGACTCCGGCGTCTCAGTGCGGGAGGCCGGCGAGACCTGGCGGGACTACTTCCACGTCGTCCACACCACTTGGTCCCACACCCCCGAGCACCCCAAGCTGCGCCTGGTGCTCCCCTTGGCCCAGCCGGTGCTGCCGGCGGATTGGGACGCCGTCTACGGCTGGGCCCAGGAGCGCACCGGCCACGCCGTCGACCCCACCGGCCGCAGCGTCGGCACCACCTTTGCCCTACCCGCCGTCGCCGACCCCGCCGCCCCCCGGATCGCCCACGTCGCGCCGGGTCCCCTCTTCGCCCCGAGGCTCGAAGGGCTCGTGCAGCAGGTCGCCGAGCCGCCCCCGGTCGTGGAATGCGGGGAGCCGAACCACTTCCGCTTTTCCATCCCGGGGCACCGGGTGGTGGAAGGGTCCTACGGAGAACCGGCCGCGTCCGCCCAGTCGCCCGCGGGGGATACCGACGACGATCCGTGGGACGATCCAGAGTTCCCCTGGAGCTGAGGCGTCCGCTCGGCGAACGCAGGTATGCAGCAAACTAAAGCGAACCTATCGGCGTCGGGAGAACGGGAGTGGAGGAGGGGAAGGAGTGGTGCGCGCCCGAAGGGCATGGGTTCGAACGCCATGGGAGCAGGACCTGGAGAAGATCCTGCGGTGAGGACCTACTCGACTCCTAGCTCCCCGCTCCGGTGGTTTCCGGAGCGGGGCTTCTCGGCTCTCAGGCGGCCTGGTCGACCTGGGCAATGGCGGGGTGCTCGCCGAGGATCCAGTCGGCGGCCTTCTGGGCTCGGGTGGCGGCGTCGACGACGAGCCGACTATCGCCCTTGAGCGCGCGGATCCAGCTGTCGAGGTAGCTGGCGCTCGCGGAGTAGGTCGAGTCAGCGAAGCCGCAGACGCCGGCGAGCATGGCGGAGGTCATCTCGGCGATCAGCTCCTCGCGGGAGTAGAGATCGTCACCGAAGGACTTGCCGAAGGGTCGGTCGAGGCGGGACTCGTGTCCGGTCGAGTGGGCAAGCTCATGGAAGAGCGTTCCGTAGTAGCGTTCCGAGTCGTCGAACGCGTGGGCTGCCGGCATGCGGACCTGATCGAGCCCGGGGGACGTAGCAAGCACGGTCGCCGCGGTGGAGGATCTCGGGTGGAGACGGCATGCCGTCGACGATGGTGCGGGCCGCCTTGAGGGGCTCGGTATCGGTGACCTGGTCGGCGATCTGAAGAACGACCCCTTCAGGTAGCTCGCACTGCTCGACGTTGAAGACCCGATACAGCTTGAGGACGGGGATACGACGTTCGACGTTCTCGCCCTGGTCGTCCTCCTCGGTCTTTCGCCAGATCTTCCAGAAAACGATGGGGGTGCTCTTCTCGCCCTTGCGGACGTGGCCCCCGAAGGTCTTGGCCTGGCGGTACGTGAGCCAGTACGGCGAGGCAAAGGGGCGGGTGCCGAGCACGGCCGGGTTGATGCCCCGGTAGGGGTTGCCGCTGATGGCGTTGCAGTGGCGGGTCCAAGGCCGACGCCAGGGGACGACGCCCTTGGCGAGCTCGTCGAGGATGAGGTCGGTGACGGCCTGGTAGGCTTTCTTGGTGATCGACATAGCTACTCCTGTGTCGTTCGCGGGACCTGTTCCGGTGGCAGCCGGGCAGGTCCGTTTTGTTGTCAAAGAGAGCGTTTCCGCTTCTATGGACAATACGGACAGGAGTCGCCGTCTATGCGTATTAGTTACACTTTTCGAGAGCTAGTCGCGACCCTCCGCGATGTGGCGGAGACTCTCTTCAGGCGACAGAACCCGCAGGTATTCCTCGGTGGTCTGTAGCCGGGAGTGTCCGAGCACGTCCTGGATGGGCTTGAGGGCCTTGCCGCTTCGAACGAGGTCGACGGCGAAGGCATGGCGCAGGCCGTGGGGGTGGACGCGCTTCTCGATGTCTGCCCTCTTGCCGAGACGGCGTAGCAGGGCCCGGACCTGAGCCTGGTGGAGGGGGCGGCCCGGTTCGAGTGTCTTGCCTTTGCGGACGCCCGAGCTGATCGTGCAGAAAAGGGGCTGGCGTCCGGTGAGGCCGATAGCCCGACGCTTGGTGAGCCACTTCTCGACGAGGGACATCCAGACAGGGCCGATGTGGCTGTGCCGCCGCTTGTCGCCCTTGCCGTCATGGACGGTGACGACGCCGGACTTGGTGTCGATGTCGCGGGGCAGGAG
>JBCDIS010000151.1:0-16701 GCA_038748685.1 Acidobacteriota bacterium
ACCGAGCCCCAGCCGGCGACAGAGCAGGCCGCGGGTCCAGGGTCGATGACCAGAGTCGTCCCAGGGCAACAGAAAAGTTCCACAGCCCTGTAACAACTCCCACCGGGCCGACCCGGTGTGGGCAGGACGCAGCGACACCCCCACTTCGCCTTCGAATCCGGGAGGACTCCAAGACATGCCCGCCGACGCCCTGGCCCTGGTGCTGGATCAGCTCAACCGCTTCATCCTGCGGGATGACGGCGGCGGTAGCTCCGACACCCGCCCGGCGATCTGGGGGAACGTCGCCCAGCTAGACCATCCCGAAACGGCCCTGGCCCTCGAAAACCAGCTCCTTCTCTCGCTGGTGAACGTGCAGGAGGAGGGGGCCCTGAGGAACACCCCCGGCGCCGCCGTCGGGCCCCAAGGGGTCACCTACCGCCATCCCCCGCTGCACTTGAACCTCTTCCTTCTCTGCTCCGCCACCTACCGCAACTACGAGACCGCACTAAAGCGGCTGGCCCAGGTGCTCCGCTTCTTCCAGGGGCGCAGGGTCTTCACCCTCGCCTCCGCCCCCGGCGCCCTCCCCGATCCACCCCCCTTCGAGGATCTCTCGCTGACCGTGGACCTCCTCTCCCTCAGCTTCGAGGAGATCAATCACCTTTGGGGCTCCCTGGGGGGACGCCAGATGCCCTTCGCCCTCTACCGCGGACGCATGGTGGTGCTCGAAACCCCCGGGGCCCGGGCCGAGGGTGGCCTGGTGCGGGAGGTCGACGTCGTGGGGAGGGGGACCTGATGCGCTATGGGATCCTCTTCGAGGTGGCGATCGGCCACGACTATTTCACCGGCTACGGGACCCGGGTCTTCGAGGCCCTGGGGGACGACGACCAGCGGGCCGCCCTGCGCACCTTCTACCCGGAGAAACTCCTCACCGTCACCCCATCGAAGGCCACCCGGGTCACCCTGGCGGGGCTCCGCGCCCTGTTCAAGGTCACCGCGGAGGGCTTCCTCGTCGCCGTTCCGCTGGATCCGGATGCCGGCCTCCCCAGGCCCAAGATCACCCCGCCCCCGGACCTTCGGCTGTCTTTCCACCTGGGGGTGGCGGATCTCAATTTCCTCGCGGTCACCGCCTTGGGCGCGGGCTTCCACCATTTCACCAACGCCAGCGGCAACGACACCGCCGGCGGTCGCTTCCTCAGCCGACCGGTCCCCGCCTTCGACCCGGACCGAGCCTATGCCGCCGGGGAGTTGCGGTCGGCCGCGGCCGGCCCCACCGTCGACCTGTTCCAGGCCACGCGGGACACCGGGCCGTCGGTGACGCCGGATCCGGCGGACTGGGTACGGATACCGGCCGACACCTTCGAGCCGGCGTCGCCCTACCCCGAGGGGGCGGTGGTAATGGCGGCGAACCGCCGCCTGCGGGCCGTCTCCGGCCTCGGCCCCGGCAGCGACCCCTCCGATCCCGCCCAGTGGCAGGAGGTGGGGCTCTCCGCCAACCAATACGCCACCTTCGCCGACCGGATGGATCTCGAAGCTGGCACCGTCCCCGTCGACCTCACCGGCGCCGCCGTGCCTACCGCCACGGTGCGGCTGACCGCCGGCGGCGCCCCGGGCCCGGCGCTGGAGGAGACGTTCACGGCCCCCTCCGGCAACCTCGGCGCCGTCCAGGTCGACGGACGTGGCCAGCGGCCCGGGCCCTACCGCTTGGACGTCCTGGACGGCACCCTGGCGCCTATCCCCGGCGTCGGCGGAGATCTCTACCTCGACCCCGAGGCCCGCCGCCGCGGGTCCTTCGGGGTCGTCGACATCGAACCGGGGGGCGGCGATCTGGCGCTGCTGGACGGCGGCGGAGCCCTGCGCTCCCCCCGCTACGTCCTGCGATTCATGAACCGCTCCACCCGCCGGCGCTACGTCTTCCCCGAGCCCCAGGCGGTGGGTCCAGGAGCGGAGGTGACCCAGGAGGGCGGTGACGGGCGGATCCTCGTGACCCCCGAGCCGCGGCCCCTCACCCGATTCGGACCGGGGACCCTACTCCAGGCGGACGACGCCGGCACCCCCGACATCACCGAGGCGGTCCACCTTCCCGAACCCGAAGCCCAGCGGATCCGGCGCCAGAACGCCCAGTGGTTCTCCGAGATCCACATGTTGAACCTCCCCCTTTGACGGCAAACCCTATGGCCACTCCCTACAAGACCCCAGGCGTCTACATCGAAGAGGTGGCGACTCTGCCCCCTTCGGTGGTCCCGGTCGAGACCGCCATCCCGGCGTTCCTCGGCTACACCGAAAACACCCAGAGCCAGGGCCAGGCCCTTCTCCACCGACCCGTCGCCGTCGATTCGCTGCTGGAGTTCCAGCAGGTCTTCGGCGGGCCACCGGTCCTCGGCGGCTTCACCGTCACCCTCGACGCCGACGGCCTCGTGGTGGACGGCGTCTCCGATCCCAACGCCGGCCCCAGCGCCCGGTTCCGACTCGCCCACGCCCTGCGCACCTACTTCGACAACGGCGGCGGACGCTGCTACATCGTCAGCCTCGGGGACTACGCCGCCCCCGGCACCACGGCGGAGGTGGTGTCCAGCCACGACGCCGCCCTCGGCGCCCTCGCGAAGGAGGACGAGCCCACCCTGATCGTGCTGCCGGACCTCTCCTCCATCGCCCCCACCGATCCGGAGGACGCGGACCAGGTGGCGGCCGCCCGCGCCAGCTACCACGGGGTGCTGAGCCGGGCCCTGAACCAGTGCGCCGATCTCGGGGACCGCTTCCTGATCTGCGACCTGTGGGACGGCGACGCCGAGGGCCCCGGGGCCGTCGACGCCTTCCGGAACGGCATCGGCACCAGGAACCTGCGCTACGGCGCCGCCTACCACCCCTCCCTCCACACCACCCTCGGCTGGACCTACGACGAGGACACCGTGACCATCGCCCAGACCGCCCGCCGCGGCGACGACGGCACGGTCACCCGTCCGAGCCCCCTCGACGGCCTGACCCTGGCGGCCCTCCGCACCGGGCCCGACGCCGACACCCAGGCCTACGGCGCCGTCCGCGCGGCGCTCGACCGCTACGGGGTCACCCTGCCCCCGGCGGCCGCAGTCGCCGGCGTGTTCGCCACCGTCGACCGCACCCGCGGGGTGTGGAAGGCCCCCGCCAACGAAAGCCTTTCGTCGGTGCGGAGCCCGGCGGTGGAGGTGGACCAGGACCTCAACGACCACATGAACGTCCATCCCACCGGCAAGTCCGTCAACGCCCTGCGGACCTTCGCCGGCAAAGGGCTCCTGGTGTGGGGCGGGCGAACCCTGGCGGGCAACGACAACGAGTGGCGCTACGTCTCCGTGCGGCGGTTCTTCAACTTCGCCGAGGAGTCCATCCGCAACGCCACCGAGGCGTTCGTCTTCGAGCCCAACGACGCCCGGACCTGGACGAAGGTCAAGGCGCTGATCGAGAGCTTCCTCACCCTCCAGTGGCGCCAGGGGGCCCTCGCCGGGGCCAAGCCGGAGGACGCCTTCTACGTCCGCGTCGGCCTGGGCAGCACCATGGGCCCGCAGGACGTCCTCGAGGGCCGGATGATCGTCGAGATCGGCATGGCCGTCGTGCGGCCCGCCGAGTTCATCGTCCTCCGCTTCTCCCACCTGCTCCAGGGGTCTTGACGTGACCACCGAGGCACTGAACCCGACCCGACCCCCGACCGCCGCCGCCGAACCCAAGAACCTCCAGGGATCCCAGGATCCAGCACGGGACGTGTGACCATGGCCTACAAAACACCCGGCGTCTTCGTCGAAGAAATCAGCACCTTCCCGCCCTCCGTGGTGCCGGTGGAAACCGCCATCCCGGCCTTCGTGGGCTACACCGATAGGGCCACGGGCCCGGGGGGCCAAGACCTACGCTTCGTGCCCACCCGGGTCCGCTCGCTGCTGGACTTCGAAACCCGCTTCGGCGGCGATTTCAGCCCTGACGACTACGAGGTGGAGGTGGACCTCGGCTCCGGCAACGCCGTGGGGCCGGCGACCCCTCGGGTCGGCGGCGCCGATCGCCGCTACTACCTCTACGGATGCCTACGCCACTTCTACGCCAACGGCGGCGGCCCCTGCTACGTGGTGTCCGTCGGCTCCTACGCAGACGCTCCGGCCCTCGGTGACACCGCCACCCCCGCAGGCCTCCTCGGCGGCCTGTCGAGGGTCGAGCGGGTCGATGAGCCCACCCTGCTGGCGTTCCCCGACGGGGTTTCCCTAGACGCCGCCGAGCTGGGTTCCCTACAGGGGGCGGCACTCGCCCAATGCGGCAAGCTGGGGGACCGCTTCCTCGTCGCCGACCTGCGGGGGGGTGACCGGGAAGCGACCCTGGCGTCGGATCCGGTGGCGGACTTTCGTCAGAACGTGGGTACGAACCACCTGCGTTTCGGCGCCGCCTACTACCCTTGGCTGCGGTCTATCTACACGCCGGAGGTCCGCTTCCGTGACCTGCGGCTGGTGGACACCACCGACGCCCCCATCCCCGACGGGACCCTCGACGCCCTCACCGGGGACGCCGACCTCGACGCCCTGGTCCCCGCCGTCCGGGACGCCGACGCCGACGCCGCTTCGGTGGTGGCCGCCGTCGACATCAGCGGCATGCAGGGGGCCGATCCCCTGACCCTGGACCGCGACAGCTTCCGCCGCCTCGGGGAGCATTTCGCCGAGCTCCACGAGCTCCTGCGGCAAACCCCGGGGACGCCGGTGGCGGCGGTGCGCCAGCGCTTCGGCAACCTGATCCGCCTGCCCCGGGCCCTCGCCCTGGCGCTGCGGACCCTGGAGACTGCCACCCTTCCGGCGGACATCGCCCAGGCCGTGGGGCACCTGCGGAGCGACGCCACCCTAGCGGCTGCGGTGGTGCAGCTGATCGCCCTGGAGAAGAATGCGAACGTCCGCGCGTCGATCTCCACCACCCGCACCGTGGCGGACGCCGAGGCGGACTACGCCACCCTCGACGGCACCCCCTGGATCGTCCCCAACGCCAATGCCCAGGCGGTGGTGGCCGACCCGACGGACTTCTCCGGCGGCAGTGTCCGGGCCACCGCCCTGGCGGCGGCGTCAGCCCTGCAGGCTCCCTTCGATGCCCTGGCGGCGGCCCTCACCTCGATCTTCGACGCAGCCGAGTTCCTCGCCGACGAAGCGCAGCGTGCCCTCTTCGAAGGGCACCCCGTCTACCGCGGCGTCGCCGACGGGGTGCGCCGCAGCGTGGCCCTCCTGCCGGCCTCCGGCGCCCTGGCGGGGGTCTACGCCGCCACCGACCGAGGGCGGGGGGTCTGGAAAGCCCCCGCCAACGTGTCCCTGACCGACGTGGTGGGCCCGGCGGTGAAGGTCAACGATCGGGACCAGGAGGGCCTCAACGTCCACAGCACCGGCAAGAGCGTCAACGCCCTGCGGGCCTTCACTGGCAAGGGCACCCTCGTGTGGGGCGCCCGGACCCTGGCGGGGAACGACAACGAGTGGCGCTACGTGCCGGTGCGCCGCTTCTTCAGCTTCGCCGAGGAATCGATCAAGAAGTCCACCGAGCCCTTCGTCTTCGAGCCCAACGACGCCGGCACCTGGATCCGGGTCAAGGCGATGGTGGAGAACTTCCTGACCGTCCAATGGCGCCAGGGGGCCCTCGCCGGGGCCACGCCGCCGGAGGCGTTCTTCGTCAAGGTCGGCCTGGGGGAAACCATGACCCCCCAGGACGTCCTCGAAGGCCGAATGATCGTGGAAATCGGCATGGCCGTGGTTCGCCCCGCCGAGTTCGTGATCCTCCGCTTCGCCCACAAGATGCAGGTGTCCTGAAGCCTCGATCCGAGAACAACCCCAAACCGGGAGAACGATCACCATGCCCGAATATCCGATGCCAAAATTCCACTTCCAGGTGGATTGGGGCGGCACCAAGATCGGCTTCACCGAGGTCACCGGCCTGGAGGTGACCACCGAGAAGCTGGAGTATCGCGACGGCGCCAGCCCCGAATACAACAAGATTCAGATGCCCGGGATGCAGACCTTCGGCGACCTCACCCTGAAGCGGGGTGTCTTCGCTGGGGACAACGAGTTCTACGACTGGTGGAACACCGTTTCCCTCAACACCATCGAGCGGCGGGACATCACCATCAGCCTGCTGAACGAATCCCACGAGCCGGTGGTGGTGTGGAAGGTGAAGAACGCCTGGCCCAGCAAGGTCACCTCGCCGGACCTCAATTCCACCGGCAACGAGGTCGCCATCGAAACGATGCTCCTGGTCCACGAGGGCCTGACCATCGAGAACGGGTGACGCCGTGGCCTTCGAGTCCTTCGAATACCCGCAGCCCGGCTTCCACTTCGTGGTGCTCTTCGAGCTGTTCCCGCAGTTCCCCAACGACATCCGCTTCCAGAGCGTGTCGGGGCTGCGGGCCACCACACGGTTCAAGGCGTGGGCGGAGGGGGGCGAGAACCGCTTCTCCCACCAGCTGCCGGAGGGCCTCGAGTTCGCCGACCTGGTGCTCAAACGGGGCAAATTCATGGGCTCCGGCATCCTCCACTGGGCCCGCAAGGCGGTGGAGGGCTTCGAGTTCACACCCACGAACCTGATGGTCTCCCTGCTCGACTCGAACCACCTCCCCCTCTTCAATTGGTATGTGGTGGGGGCGCTGCCGAAGCAGCTGGAGGTCAGCGGTATCGACGCCATGACCAACGCGATCACCGTCGAAACCCTGACGCTGACCTATCAGCATTTCAAGTACTACGACCCCGCCAGCGTCGCCCTGGACGCCGCCGCCGCGCTGACCGGCAGCGTCGACATCAGCCTCTGAGCGCCTGGGAGCCACCGCCATGCCCATCGAGATCCGCGAGCTGGTGATCCGCGCCCGCATCGACCCCGCCGGAGGCCGCGGCGACGGTCCCCAGCCGTCCCCCGCGGCCGCCGCCGGCCCGTCCCGGGAGGTGGTGCAGGAGTGCGTCGCCGAGGTGCTGCGGATCCTCGAGCAGAAGGGGGAGCGCTGAGATGCTCTTCGACCAAGGCCAGCTCGAGAAGATGACCCTCCGGGCCTTCCGGCCCCAGAGCAGCCCCGACGAGGCCCCCCAGGTTTCCACCGAGCCGGAGGACACCTACGTCGTCCAGGTCAACCCCAAGACCTACACCCTGCACCAGCGCCTCGACTACGCGCCGCGCCAGGGCCAGGGCAATTCGGGGAGCGACGCCGTCTACACCGGCACCGACCCGACGACGATGCAGTTCGAGTTCCTCTTCGACGCCACCGGCGTGGTGCCCACGCCCTCGGACCTCGGCGGCGTGCCCCTGGTGGGGGCCATCGCGTCGGCCCTGTCCGGCGACGAAGAGTTCGACGTCATGACCGAGATCCAGAAGTTCAGCCGGGTGGTCTACGACTACCGGGGGGACGAGCATCGCCCCCGCAAAGTGCTTCTGGTCTGGGGAACCCTGGAAATCGCCTGCGCCCTGGTGTCCCTGAGCTACGACTTCTCCCTCTTCTCCCCCGACGGCACCCCCCTGCGGGCGGTGGCCAAATGCGCCTTCCGGGAGGCGGTGACCGACGCCCAGCGGGAGCGGGAGGAGAACAACAACTCCCCGGACCTGACCCACCTGCGGGATGTGGCGGAGGGGGACACCCTGCCGCTGATGGCGGACCGCATCTACGGCGATCCTTCCCTCTACCTGGAGGTGGCGCGGGTCAACAAGCTGGTGGCCTTCCGCCGCCTCCGGGCCGGCACCCGCGTCGCCTTCCCCCCCACCGACAAGACCCCCCAGGGCCGCCCGCCGAGGACCCCGAGATGACCCGCACCCTGCCCCACCCGCAGACCACCGACGTCGTCTCCCTCACCTTGCAGGTGGACGGCGAGGCCCTCCCCGGCACGGTGGTGGTGCGGTCGGTGGAGGTGGTCCACCAGGTGAACCGCATTCCCTACGCCCGGCTGCGAGTGGCGGACGGCGACCCGGCCACGGGCGATTTCCCCGTCAGCGGCGGCGAGCACTTTCTACCGGGCCGAGAGCTGACGGTGCTGGCGGGCTACCACGGCGCCGTGGAGCCCATCTTCACCGGACCGGTGCTCCGCCAGCGGGTGGTCGTGCGCCGGGGTTCGTCGTGGCTGGAGGTGGAGTGCCGAGACGCCGCCCACCGAATGACCCTGGGCCGTCGCCAGCGCTTCTTCGAAGACGCCGCCGACAGCGACGTCGCCCAGATCCTCCTGGACGAGCACGGCCTCGGCGCCGACCTCACCCCCACCGAGGTGGTCCACCCCGTCCTCCAGCAGTTCCAGGCCAGTGATTGGGATTTCCTGATCAGTCGGTTGGAGGCCAGTGGCCAGCTCTGCGCCGTGGAGGCGGGTGTGGTCCGCAGCTACGTCCCCACCCTAGACGACGAGGCGGAGGCCGATGTCCTGTTCGGGGCCACCCTCCTGGAGCTGGACGCCGAGGTGGACGCCCGACCCCAGGTCGGCGCCGTCCGCGCCCAGGCCTGGGACCCCGCGGGTCAGGACCTTGCCGAGGCGGAGGCCGTCGAGCCCCCTTGGCCTGGCCCCGGGGATCTCTCGGTGGACGAGCTGACGGCGGCAACGGAGCGGACCGAGGAGCTCCTCTGGCACGGGGGCGCCCTGGCCCCCGACGCCCTCCAGGCGTGGGCCGACGGCCGGCTCCTCCGCAGCCGCCTGGCAGGGGCCCGGGGACGGGCACGGTTCCAAGGTCTGGCGACGGTCCGGCCCGGCATGGTCCTCGGCCTCGGGGGACTCGGCGCCCGCTTCGACGGCACGGTCCACGTCACCGGTGTACGCCACGAGCTGAGCCACGGGGACTGGACCACCGACGCCGAATTCGGCCTCGACCCCGAGCCCCACGCCGCCCGCTTCCCCGTCGGCCACCTGCCGGCGGCGGGCCTGGCGCCTCCGGTCCGCGGCCTCCAGGTGGGGGTGGTCAGCCAGCTGGCGGACGACCCGGCGGGGGAGCACCGGGTGCGGGTCCAGATCCCCACCGCCGGCCTTGACGACCCGGGCCTGTGGGCGCGGATCGCCACCCTCGACGCCGGCGACGGCCGCGGCACCTTCTTCCGCCCCGAGGTGGGGGACGAGGTGGCCCTCGGCTTCTTCCACGACGACCCCACCCAGCCGGTGGTCCTCGGCATGCTGCACAGCAGTGCGAAGGCGCCGCCCCTCGAAGCCGCCGAGGACAACCCGCAAAAAGCCTACGTGTCGAGGGAAGGGCTGACCCTGCTCTTCGACGACGCCGAAGGGATTCTGCGGCTCGAAACCCCCGGCGGCAACCGGCTGACCCTGAGCGACGCCGACGGTGGCCTCACCCTCGAAGACCAGAACGGCAACCGCCTCGAGATGGGGTCCGACGGCATCGTTTTGCACAGCGCGAAGTCCCTGGGGCTCTCCGCCGAAACCGACCTCGGCGCCTCCGGCCTCGACGTGACCCTGGAGGCGTCGACGGGTTTCTCCGCCAAGGGCGGCGCCACCGCCGAGGTCACCAGCGACGGACCCCTGACCCTCCAGGGGGCCGTGGTCCAGATCAACTAGAGGAACGACGACACACCATGCCCCCCGCCGCCCGCGTTACCGACATGCACGTCTGCCCCATGGTCACCGGCACCGTCCCCCACGTGGGGGGGCCTGCCCTGCCCCCCGGGGAGCCGACGGTACTTGTCGGCGGCCTGCCGGCCCTGCGGCTGGGGGACCTCCTCACCTGCACCGGCCCCCCCGACACGGTCATCGCCGGCAGCAGCACCGTCTTCATCGGCGGCCTGCCGGCGGCCCGCCTCGGCGACGCCACCGCCCACGGCGGCACCCTGGTGGCCGGCGAACCCACGGTGCTCATCGGCGGCTGAAAGCCCCGTCCGAATTCCCCACCCAACCGAAAGACCACCATGCCCACCCCCACCGACCCCCAGGCCCCCTCGTTCCTCGGCCGCGGCTGGAGCTTCCCCCCCTCCTTCGACCGCGGGGGGCGGAGCGTGCGCACCGTCGACGCGGAGGAAGACATCCGCCAAAGCCTCGGCATCCTGCTGGGCACCGGCCTCGGTGAGAGGGTCCTGCGGCCGACGTTCGGCTGGAAGCGGGAGGCCCTTGTCTTCGAACCCATGTCCACCTCCTTCGCCACCCTGCTGAAGCGGGAGATCGAAACCGCCGTGCTGTTCTTCGAGCCGCGGATCGATCTTGAACGGGTGGCCTTCGAATCCCGCCCCGGCCCCCGGGGGGTCCTCGACATCCGCCTCGACTACCGGATCCGCGAGACCAACGCCCGCAGCAACCTGGTCTTCCCCTTCTACCTCGACGAGGCGAGCCTCTAGCCGTGCCCCCCCGCCGACCCTTCGTCCCGCCCCTGGGCACCGACGGTACCCACCAGGGCCAGCGCACCCCGCCGGCCCTGGAGCCCGGCTACGTCGCCCCCGACGAGCGCTCCCTATCCGACCTCGTGGAGCAGGCGCGCCTCCTCGCCGCGGAGATCCGCTTCTACGGACCGCAGGGCCGCTCCGTCGGTGATTGGGGAGGGCTGCTGACCCCGCTGCTGGACCCCGCCACCGGACGTGCGCTGCCGCCGGCGGCCCTGCGGGAGACCCTCGAAGCCCGCAGCGACTGGCCGCCCCACCTCGCTCTTTTCGCAGTCTTCCTGGAGCTCTTCCAACATCTGCAGGACGACCTCGGGGAGCTGCCGACGCGCCACCTTCGCCACTACTACGGCGATCTCCTGCGGCTGGAGCGCCGGGCTCCGACCCCCGATCGGGTCCACGCTATCTTCGAGCTGGCCAAACAGGCCGCCCCCACCCTGATTCCGGCCGGGACGGCCCTGGACGCCGGTAAGGACTCCGCGGGCCGCCCACGGGTCTACACCACCGAAAACGATCTGGTGGTGGGCCCCGGCCGGGTGGTGGACATCCGGCGCCTGGTGGCGGACACCACCCGCACTGGGCAACGGATGCTCCTCGCGTCCGACTCCGTGGCGGAGTCGGAGGGGGATGGATGGCACACCTTCGGCCGGCGGGAGCTGGGCATGGACCCCAGCCGGCGCTTCATGACCGAAGCCCGCCTGGGTTTCGCCGTCGCCTCCCCAGCCCTGCGTCTGGCGGAGGGGGAGCGGACTGTGACCCTCCGCATGGAGCTGCGCCACCCCGGCGACGGACCGCCCCTCCAGAACCTGACCTCCGGCCTGGCATTTGAACTAACCGGCGCCGAAGGTTGGCTCGCCCCGGAGTATTTCGAAGCGCGCCTCGTCGGGGCCGAAGGTGGGGGCGGCCCCGGTGACGATGGCCTGGCTCTGGAGCTCGACCTGCACCTCTCCGAGGCGGCACCCTCCGTCGTCGATTTCGACCCCGAGCTCCACGGAGGCGGCCCCGTCGCCCCGTGGCCAGTCCTGCGCTGCAGGCTCTCCGGTGACAGCGGACTCGGAGGCCTCCTCGGGGGTCTCGAAGTCGTCCAATCCAGCCTTGCCGTCGAGGTTCGGGGGGTCCGCGACCTCGTGGTGCACGGCGACCGGGGCCCCCTCCAGGCGGGCGGAACGTCCCTGCCCTTCGGCCCCCGGCCCCGCAACGGTGAGCATCTCTACATCGGCAGCGCCGAGGCCTTGACCAAGGGGCTCACCTCCCTGGCGCTCCACCTCGAATGGCAAGAACCGCCGGACGACCTCTTCGAGCACTACCGCGCCTACTTCGATTTCGTCGACGAGGCCCTCGAGGACAGCTTCCGGCAGGACTTCACGGCGACCCTCGCCCTGCGGTACGACCGCCGCTGGCTCGAAGACCTGCCGCGCCAGAACCTCTTCGGCTACCCCTCCCCCGCCGCCAACACGATCCGGCTGTCCGCGGCCGCCTTCCAGCAGGCCCTCGGCGGCGCAACCTTCGAGGCCCAGCCCCAGATCGAGACCCTGGGGCCACCGGGGCCGAGGACACCCTTCGGCTTCCTTCGGCTCACCCTCGAAGGCCCCAGCTACCGCGGCCCCTTCGCCGAGGAGGCCCCCTTCGACGCCTTCGGACACTCGGCCTTTTCGAGGCGCTACGCCGCCGCGGCCCTGGCCCTGGCCCGTTGGACCCCCGACCTCGGAGTCCCCGAACCGGTGCTGCCCAATGAGCCCTACACCCCCACCCTGGTGGGACTATCGTTGGACTACACGGCCGAAGTCCGCTGGCGCCCTGGGGACCCCCACGCCGACGAAGAGCATTTCGTCCTCGGCCCTTGGGGTCACACCACCGCCGGCGGGGACGTGCCGGCCGGCCTGACCCCCGCCTTCAAGGGTGAAGCCGCCCTCCACCTCGGCATCGAGGGCCTGGCGCCGCCGGCCAATCTCTCCCTCCTCTTCCAGATCGACCCCGGGACCGCCGAAGGGGCCACCGTCCTCGCCGAAGGCGAGACCGAGTGGAGCGTCTTGGCGGGGGACACCTGGCTCCCGCTGCCCCCCACCTCGGTCCTGGCGGACGACACCCGCGGCTTCCAGCAGCCGGGCCTCGTGACCCTCGCCATCGACGGCGACGCCACCGTGGAGCACACCGCCATGCCCGCCGGCCGGGTGTGGCTGCGGGCGGCCATTCCGAGGCCGCCGGAGTCGGCGGCCCGGACCCTCGCGGTCCGGTCCCAGGCCGCCCTGGCCACCTTCGCCCCACCGTCGAGCGGCCTCGACGAGCACGGCGAGCACCTCGGCCGTGGCCTCGAAGCCGACTCCATCCGCCGCCCCGTACGCCGCAACGCCGCCATCCAGGCCGTCCAACAGCCGTACCCCTCCACCGGAGGACGGGGTCCCGAGACGGACGGCGCCTACTTCCGCCGGGTCAGCGAGCGTCTAAGGCACCGCCGCCGCGGGGTGACCCCGTGGGACGTGGAGCGCCTCGTGCTGGAGGCGTTTCCAGAAATCTTCAAGGTCAAGTGCCTTCCCCACAGCGACGCCGAAGGGAACGACCGCCCCGGCGAAGTGGCGGTGGTGGTGGTTCCGGACCTCCGCTCCGCCCCCACCCCCCAGCGGCTCGAGCCCCGGGCCGGCGCCGTGCTCCTCCACCGGGTCGAGGGGATGTTGGACTCCGGCCTGTCGTCCCCCTTCAGGACCCTCCACGTGATCCGCCCCGTGTTCGAGCGCCTGCGGGTGGACGCCAGGGTGGCCTTCGCCGACGGCCTCGACGCCGGCTTCTTCGCCCAAAAGCTGAACGAGGACCTACGCCGCTTCCTTTCCCCCTGGGCCTTCGAAGAGGGGGAGGACATCGCCTTCGGCGCCCGCATCTACCGCTCCGAGATCCTGGCCTTCATGGAGGGGCGGGACTACGTGGACCACATCCTGGACGCCCACCTTTTCCACAACTTCGACGGCCCGCCCCGCGGGGGCGTGGGCCGCATGGAGATCGGCCGCGACTTCGTCGTCCGCCCCGACCCCTCCCCCGCCGTGGGCCCCTCCTCCGCCGTTGGCCAGGGGGCGGACGGCGGCATGGTCATCGGCGACACCTTCGTCGTCGGTCGCGGCGTGGAGGCGGCGGAGGCCACCCGACCCCACGCGATCCTGGTCTCCCACCCCGAGCACCGCATCACCCCCATCACCCCCACGGACGAGCCATGCACCGGATTCCACGGCCTGGGTATCGGCGCCTTGGCCATCGGCATCGATTTCGACGTCCACATCGCTTGACGACCGCGAGACCCCAAACCCCGCAAGGCGGAGCCATCATGACCGAACGCAACCGCGACTATCTGAAGCAAGAATTCCAGGACGGCGAACGCCCCTCCGGCAACGATTTCGCCGACCTGATCGACAGCTACCTTTGCAAGATCGAAGACGGCGTGCAGGTCGCCGCCGACAACACCCTGGTGCTCACCGGTGGCGTCGGACTCGGCGACTCCGACCGCGCCGAGGCCGGCACCCTGCGGCTGAACGGCAACGCCGTCCAATTCCACGACGGCACCGATTGGGTGACCCTGGGGAGCGGCGGCGGCGGCGCCTTCCAAGCCGTCGGCGGCGGCGGTGACGTCGCCTACGGGGACGGCAACGTGGGCATCGGCCCCTTCCCCGCGGCGCCGACCTTTCGCCTCGACGTCGACCTGGAGCAGAACACCGGCACCGACCAGCAGGTGCGGTTCGGCAACCTCGTGTGCAGCAACGGCTCCGGCTCCCTCCGCAACGACGGCCTCGTGGCCCACCGCAACCACAGCGACAACACCGGCTACGCCCTGCGCCAGCGGCCCTCCGGCGAAGTGCGGGTCAACGCACCCGCCGGCCAGCGCATCCGGCTGGAGACCGGGGGCAACTCCACGCGGCTGGCGGTCTCCAACACCGGCAGCGTGATCGTCAACGGTTCTTCGAACCTCCCCGGCGCCGGCGACGCCGTGCTCCAGGTCCAGGGCACCGCCTTCAAGTCGACCCCCGGTGGCCAGTGGGCCACCCCGTCGGACGCGCGGGTCAAGGACGACATCCAGGACCTCGACGCCGGTCTGGCGGAGCTGGCGCGGGTGCGCCCGGTCTCGTTCCGCTACAACGGCAGGGCGGGGACCGAGGCGGGGCGCCGGGGGGTCGGCATCGTCGGCCAGGAGGTGGAGCAGATCTTTCCGGACGCGGTGACCCGGGTCCCGACGGGCCCGCAGGACGGCCTGGGGGGCGAGGACATGCTGGCCTACGACGGTTCCGCCCTGCCCTACGTGCTGGTGAAGGCGGTCCAGGAGCTGGCGGCCAAGGTGGAGCACCTGGAGGAGGCCCTCGCCCAGGCCCGCGGAACGGAGGTCCGAGGTTCTGACGCTCAGGACACGGAGGAGGACCCGTCGTGACCGGCCATCCCCCGAGCACCGCGGCCGCCGCCGTTTGACCGGAAGCCCGGCGGACGACCATGACCACCCCCGACCGCATCTCCACCGCACCGCCGCGGCGCCCCAGCCTCGACGCCGGGGCCCTCCGGGAGCAGGGCCTCGCGCGGATCCGCCGGCTGGCGGCGGAGACCTGGACCGACCACAACGTCCACGACCCCGGCATCACCCTGCTGGAGGCGTGTACCTATGCCATGACCGAGCTGGGTTTCCGCATCCAGCTGGACATGGCGGACCTCCTGGCCAGCGGCGATCCCGGTCCCGGGGAGGGGGATCTGCCCCCCGCCCACCGGGTCTTGCCGAGCCATCCGGTGACCCCCGACGACCTGCGTAGGGTGCTACTGGACCACCCCCTCGTGGGGGACGCCTGGATTCTGCCGTCGGCCCCCGCCGAGGTTCCCTTCTTCGCCCCCGCCGCCGGCGACTCCGCCCTCACTTACACCTCCGGCACCCCCCGGATCTCCCCCTCCGGCCTGTTCGAGGTGCTGCTCTCCGTCGCCGACCGGGAGCTGGACGGCAACACGTTCTCCATCACCGTCGACGCCGGGGGCTTCGAGGCCGACCTCGACCTTGCCCTTCCCCCGTGGGACGAAGACGCCGCGGCCCCATTCCGCGACGGCGCCACCGTCGACGCCGTCACCCTACTCGACCCCGGCTCTCCGTGGCGCGCCCTGGACGAGCCCCAGAGCTTCTTCGGCACCGCCCGGGTCGACGTCTCCGGCCCCGGCGGCCCCGCCGCGACGGACCTTTGGATCCTCCTGCGGGTGGCCAGCGACCTCGAGCAGCCCGCCGCCCAGCTGCCGGCGATCCTCGCCGCCGCCACCGCCGCCGTCGCGTCCCCGGCGGCCCTGGCGGTGCCCTACGCCGCGCGGGTCCGGGCCGCCGCCCAGGCGATGCGCCGGGTGCGGCGGTACGTCACCGCGCGGCGCAACCTCTGCGAGGATCCGGTACGCCTTTCGGCGGCGCGGGTCCAGGAGGTCGCCGTCTCCGCCCGCATCGACGTCACGGGCGGGGCCGACCTCGAACGGCTGCTGGCGGACATCTTCGTCGCCATCGACCACGAGCTGTCCCCGCCGGTGGTGTTCCGCACCCTGGATGCGCTCCAAGGCCGCGGAATCGGGATTGAGGACGCCTTCGAAGGTCCCCTGCTGCGCAGCGGCTTCCTCGACGGCGACGAGCTCGGGTCCCGGGCCCGTTCGCCGGTGCTCTACACATCCGACATCCTGCGCCTGATCATGCAGCGCCGACGCCCCGAGGGGGGCGACCTGGTGGCCCAGGAGAACCCCGGCGGCCGCGACATCCTGGCGGTGACGGACCTCCGCCTCGCCACGTTCATCAACAACCGCCCCGTCGCCGTCGACGCCCGGGACTGCCTCCACCTTGCGGAGACGGAGCGATACAGGCCCCGCCTCAGTCCAGCGAAATCCCGCATTGTCTTCGTCCGGGACGACGTGGAGGTTCCCTACGATCGCCGCCGGGTGACGGACCTCTTCAGCGCCGCCGTAGAAGCCCGCCGAGCCGGCATCCGCCCTGAAGCGCCGTCCCATAGGGTCCCGCCCGCGGCGACGGGGGAACGCCTGCCGGTGGGGGACTACGAGCCGATCCAGAACGATCTTCCGCGACTCTACGGCGTCGGCGAGACGGGGCTACCCCAGAGCGCCCCCCCAGAGCGCCGCTCCCAGGCCCTCCAACTCCAGGGCTACCTTATGTTCTTTGAGCAGATGCTGGCGGACGTCACGGCCCAGCTCTCCGGCATTCACCGCTATTTCTCAGGCCGTGCGGACGAGACCGCCACGGCCTTCGTGCGCCCCCTCTTCGACCTGCCGGGGATCCAAGAGCTCCTCGTCCGCTTCGACGGGGTTGACGACTGGGGGACCTTCGTCGCCGACGGCGAGAATCCCCACGTGGCGGCCCTGCGCCGCGCCGCCGAAGGGCCGGATCGCTTCCTCGACCGGCGAAATCGAATGCTGGACCACCTCCT
>JBCDIS010000152.1:0-16527 GCA_038748685.1 Acidobacteriota bacterium
CCCGGCCTCGAAATCGGCGAGGTAGAGGAGATCCCCCACCACCGCCAAGGCCCCCGGCTGTCGAAACTCGGCCGTGCTGTAGGGGAGCTCCTCCGCCCTTCTGGGCCTGGAGGGATCCGCGAGGGAGAAGCGGGTGAGCCCGCCCAGGAGGTCGCTGCCCCGCCACGAGACGTAAAGCGAGCCGTCCAGGGCCGCGACGCCCGCGATCGTTCCGGGCACGGTGTCGGAGATCGATTCCGGTTGCGGCGCGCCGGTGCTCGGGAGGGTCCAGGTGGACAGGGACGATCCGGTGGGAATGTAGAGGCGGTCGCCGACCACCAGACCGCCGTTTTCCAGGTTGCCTCCGGCCTGTTGACGCAGCTCCAGGCCCGCGGCATGGCCCGCCGAAGGCGACGTGAGCGCCAATGCCCCCAAGGCCAGGCCCGTCGCCGCCGCTCGGAACAACGTTCGAGACTTCCACATACCGATTACCTCCGCGGGACCTGTGGTCGGGGTCCCCCGGGGAGCGCACGCTCGTTCCCCGGGGTCCACCGTTCGCCGGCAGACTACGGGGAGGTCGGCGCCGGGTCTATGACACTTTGGTGTACCCCCCGGCGTAGGCCTTGAGGACCCGGCGCGGACCGTGGGGGAAGGGCGGATGGCGGACTTGGGGGGGACCTCAGCCCGGAGCTTCCCCCGCCGGCTTGGTGAAGATCAGCATGTGCTGATCCGGCAGGAAGTCCAGCGTCTTCACCCAATCGAGACCCACCGCCGCCATCTCGCGGCGGACCTGGGCTTCGGTCATCCGGTGGAGGGGGTGGATGTGGGAGTCGCGGTCTTCGCCGCGGTACTCCACGAGGATGACGCGTCCGCCCGGCCGTATGGCCTCCACCAGCCGCGTCATCATCTCGTAGGGGTGGGAGAACTCGTGGTAGGCGTCCACCATCAGGGCGGCGTCCACCTCCGCCGGCGGCAGCTTCGGATCGTCGATGGCGCCCAGGATCAAATCGACATTGTCGAGCCCCTCTTCGTCCATCCGGCGGCCCAGGGCGGTCAGCATCTCGTCCTGGACGTCCACCGCCAGCACCCGTCCTTCGGGCACCCGCCGCGCGATCCGGAAGGTGAAGTAGCCGGAGCCGGCGCCGATGTCCGCCACGACGTCCCCCGGGGCGAGGGCCATGGCCTCCACCACCCGGTCGGGCAGCTCCCGCTCCTCCCGATCCTCCCGTTCCAGCCAGGGGATGCCGTGCCAGGTCATGGTGAGGGAGATCTCCCGGCCCATGTAGATCTTGCCGGTTCCGCCCTGGCTGGGTGGGCGCCGGTCGTAGATCCCCGGTGACGCTCCGTCGAGTGCGGGCTCACCGGTGGCGCAGGCGAGTCCGAGGGCGGCGGTCAGGGAGAGGAGGGCGAGGGTCAGGACGGTGCGGGTCGGCATGCTCGAAGGTTCGCCCCGAACCGATCGGTGGATGCCGCGGACCGGCGGCTCACAGTTTCCACAGGTAGGTGGCTTTGAAGATCGCCTGCCGATCCCGGCGCTCGAGGTCGCTGAAGCTGGGGGCGTCCCAGCCCTGGTTGTAGACGAGGAAGAGGTCCGAGCCGGGGCGGTAGTGCCAGTTGACGCGGAAGTTCATGGTCAGGGCGTCGCGGGCGTCGTTGTGCTGCAGGAAGGCGTCGAAACCGAGGTCGGGGGTGATGGAGAACCCGAGGCGCTGGCGCCAGACCTGGATCTCGAAGTCCCCCGCCGGCAGGTCCACGTCGCTGCGCAGCCACGTCAGCTCGGAGCGGAAGAAGCGGCTAGGTCGCCAGGTCAGGGTCAGTTCGGAGGTCACCCTCCGGCCGTCGTAGAAGTCGCCGAAGACGACAAAGCCGGATCCGGCGAGGGTCAGGCCGCTGGCGGTCTCGGCGTAGATGCCGAGCTGCGTCCAGTCGTACTCGCCGGCGGGGATCACCACTCCGTCGAAGATCTCGAAGGGCTCCGCCAGACGCTCCTCCCGGTAGGCCGGGAACAGGGTGAAGAAATGCCCCTCGTCGAAGGACATGCCGAAGACGTCCACCTCGAATTCGAAGCTCTCCACCTCGCCGTCCTGCCGCACGAAGGCTTCGGTCTCGACTTCGAAGAAGAGGTTACGGACGGCCTCCCCCTGCCACGCCGGCCGCGGTTTGTAGCGAGCCTCGGCTTCGAACAGTTGACCGCCTCGGCGGCGCACGAAGCCGAGGTCGGTGGTGAAATCGTCGTCGATGTCGAGGGCCTCGAGCTCCCATTCCCAAAACGCCCCTTCGAACTCCGCGCCGAGTCCCGAGGACCACCCTTCGTGGGCCTCGGAGGTTCCCTCGCTGGCGGCGACGAAGCCCCAAACCCCGAGCTGGTCGGTGAGCTGGACGGCGGTATCGACGCCGTAGACCCGGTTGTAGGTACCGTCGTCCCCTTCGCGGCTGGTGGCCAGGACGCCGACGTTGGACCGCTCTCCGACGTTGCGCTTGATGCGGATCGTCCCCCAGTCGTTTTCCGGCACGGGGTCGAGGTCGGCCCCGGGGTCGCCGGCGAGTCCGCCGGTCCTCGCCCCCAAGAGACCGATGCTCCACGGCCCCTCCCGGCCCGCCAGCCGCAGGCCCGCTTCGAGGTCCACCTGGCGGCCGCCGGAGGCGATGCCGATGCGCCGCGAGAAGAAGAGGGTGAGGTCCGGGCCGAGGTCGGGGCCGAACTCGAAGATGCCGGCGTTCTCGAGGAAGAACTCCCGCTTCTCGGGAAAGAACAGGGAGAAACGTGTGAGGTTGACCTGCTGCTCGTCGACCTCCGTTTCCGCGAAATCCGTGTTCACCGTGAGGTCGAGGGACAGGCCCCGGGTGACCCCCCACTTGGCGTCGAAGCCGAGGTCTTCCTCGTCCTCGCTGGAGGCGTCGGGGTCCGCCTGGGTGGAGGAAACGGCGACGAAGGGCTTGACCCGCAGGTCCGTCTCGGTGGCCTGGAGCCCTTCGAGTCCCCGCAGCTCGCCGGCCTTCGACATCCGAAACAGGCCGGCGTCACGGCCGATGGGGGCCCAGAACGTCGGCTCGTTCTTGCGCCGAATGAACCGGCGGATCTGGAGACCCCAGGCGTCGGCCCCAGGGTCGAAGCGGAGGGTCCGCAGCGGAATGGCGAATTCGGCGGTCCAGCCGTCGTGGGTGCGGCGGGCCCGGACGTTCCAGATGCCGTCCCAGTCGGTGGAGAAGTCCCTCCCCTCGTCGGTCACCAGCCCGTCGGTGCGGGAGCTGTTAGGGTTGGTCTCGAAGAAGTAGGCGTTGCGGCGGTCGTGGAACGTATCGAGGAGGATCACCAGCCCGTCGTCCCGGAACAGCCTCGCGTCCCGCCCCATCTCGCGGGCGATCACGGCGTCGGGCTGCGAATCGAAGGCGTGGATGCCGAAGTAGAGGGTGTCCTCGGTGTAGACGACTCGGAACTCGGTGGGCTCGGTGGCCGGCTCGAACTCCTCCGGTTCCCGCTGCCTGAAATCGGCGGCGACCTCCGCCCGCTGCCAGAAGGGTTCGTCCAGCACGCCGTCGAGGGTCACCGGCTCGGTGATCGCGAGGGCATGGATCGTCGGCGCCGGTGGCGGCTCGCCGTCGCCGCGGGCGGGCGCGGTGCCGAGCCACAGGACGCAGAGAATCCCGTACGAAAGGGCGCCGAGAACATTCCCGCCGCGGACCGGGAAACGACGGGCAAAGGGGCGGCTGGGCACGTTCGAACAGCGTCGGGCCGAAGGGAGCATGGTTCTCCTCGAAGCAGAGCAGCGATCGGAGGGGGGCGGTTAGCTCTGCATACGAACCAGACGCGTCGACGTCACCGAAGATGGGCCAAATAGTCGGGGTCGTTGCAATTCCTTTACATGCCGGCGTCCCCGGCCGCGGGATCGGGAGATCGGGGTGATCGGCTCTGGAGTTCCCGGCGGTCAAGCTCGCGGCTTACAAGGACCATTCGGCGGACCTGGATGCATCGACCACGACGTGCGACGGCTGGCGGGAGACCTGGGCCGACCGCCTCCTGGATGCGCCGTCCCTCGAGCGGGTGTTCCGCTGAGCTGAGCCCGGCCCGCTACTCCGAATCCGCGGCCGGGGTACCGGGCCAGCCGATGACCGTCTGGAGGCGATCGGGGTGGATCCAGCGCCGGACCGCCGCCTCCACGCCGCGGCGGTCGAGGGAGCGCCAGCGTTCGACGAGCCACCCCGGGCGGTGGACAGGCTGGCCGTAGAGGCCCGCCTCCGCCATGAGGTCGGCCCGTTGGCGCAGGGTTTCGCGGCGGAACGGATCCCGGCCCACCAGGTAGGCCCTCGCCTCTTCGAGCTCGTCGTCGTCGATGCCGTGCTCCACCAGGCGTTCGACCTCCTCTCGGATCGCCAGCTCCGCCTGGGGGACGGTCCGCGGAGAGGTGCCGACGTAGATCACCAGTCGGCCGCGGTCGAAGCCGGCTCCGGCGACGGTGGAGACGTCGACGCTGTAGGCAAGCCCCTCCCGCTCCCGAACCCGCTCCGGCAGGCGCCCCGCCATACCGGCGCCGGCGCCGAGGACGACCCCCGCCAGCTGGAGGGCCGGCAGATCCGGGTGGGTCCGCGGCAGGGTGAGGTGTCCGGCGAAAACGTGAGCCTGCTCGCCGCCGCCGACCTGCAGGCCGTGGCGCCCGGGCTCCATAGGCTCGGGGGCGGCGACTTTGGGGGGAACTGCGGTACCGAGGCCGGCGAACCGATCCCCGACCTCGGCGCGGACCGCGTCGGCGTCGAAGTCGCCGGCGATCACCAGGCTTCCCCCCCACGACAGCACCCGCCGATGGAAGTCGGCGCAGTCGTCGACCGAGAGGGCCCCGAGGGAGTCGGCCCCCCCTTGCAGGGGTCGGCCGTAGGGGTGATCGCCGTACAGCCGGTCCATGAACCCCCGCAGGGTCCGGTAGTCCGGCTGGTCCGTCAGCCCTTCGAGCTCGGCGGCGGTCTGGCGGCAGAGCCATGCAAAGCGCGGCTCGGGAAACGATGGCTCCAGCAGCAGCTCAGCCAGCCATTGCACCGCCAACCGCCAATCCTCCGCCAGGGCGTCGAGGTTGAGCACCAGCTTGTCGGCGGTGCCGAAGCTCTGCAAGAGCATGCCCCGACCTTCGATGTCCGCCGCCAGCCGGCTCCAATCCCGCCGCCGGGTCCCCTCCGCCAGGAGCCTGCCGGTGATCATGGACTGGCCAGGGGTGGGTTCGAGGCGGGAGCCCCCCCGGAGCCACACCCGGGCCGACATCAGGGGCATGCCGGGGACATGCCGGACCACGACGTTCCCCGGGGTCCCGGTGTCCGTGGCCCCATCCGGGTGTAGGACCGAGGTCACGACGCGGCTCCGGACTCGGGCAGGGACCACCCCACCACCGAGCCCGCCTCGACGTCGAGGTAGCGCGCCGCGACCCGGGAGAGGTCGTCGGGCCCGGTGTTCAGCAGGTCCTCCAGGTAGCGGAAGGGCTGCTCCAGGTCATGGAGGGTGAGGGCGGTGCCGAGCAGGAACGTCTGCTGCTCCACACGCTCGTGGCCGAACAGCCAGTCGGCGTAGATCATCTGCTTCGCGCGGTCGATTTCCTCGGCGCTCGGGGGGACCCCCCGGCAGCGCCGCAGCTCGGCGAGGAGCGCCACCTCCGCCCGCTCCGGCTCGGCCCCGGGCACCAGCTCGGCTGCGATCCCCAGGCACGACGGGTCGAGGGTTTCCGGGACGTCGGCGTTGACCCACACGCACAGCTGGTCGTCGTCCACCAGCCTTCGGTGGAGTCTGCTGGCCCGCCCCGACGCAAGGATAGACAGGAGGAGGCGGAGCGCCGCATGGTCTGGGTCCGTGGTGGGCGGGGAGGGTAGGGCCAGCAGAAGCCGCGCCAGCTCACCCTGCCGCCGCTGGATCCGCAGGGGCCCGCCGGGTCCGGGGTCGTGCGCCAGCTCCGGTCGTTTCGGCAGCCGGCGGGAGAAGCCTTCGAACCTGTCGGCGACGGCTACGTGGGCGGCGTCGGGGTCGACGTCCCCCACCACCATGACGACGGCGCCCCCGGGGCGGTAGAGGCGACGGTGGAAATCATCCAGCTTTCGGCGATCCAGGCCCGCCAGGGACTCGCGGGTGCCGAGGACCGGCTTGCCGTAGGGATGGTGCCGGAAGTACGTCTGGCGTACCTCTTTGTTGAGGGCATCCCACGGTTCCCCGTCGTACATGGCGAGCTCTTCGAGGATCACCTGACGTTCACTCGCCACCTCTTTGGGGTCGAGGGTGAGGCCCGCCATCCGATCCGCCTCGATGTCTAGGGCCCGCAGCCAGCGGTCGGCGGCGAAGGTGAAGTAGTAGAGGGTGATCTCGTGGCTGGTGTACGCGTTGTTCGAGCCCCCCAGGGCGCGGGTTTCCCGGTCCACCTCCCCGGGGCCGAACTCCGCCGAGCCCTTGAACATCATGTGTTCCAGGAAGTGGGCGGCCCCCGCCTCTTGGTCCCCCTCGTCCCGCGTGCCGGCTCGGTAGACGACGGCGGTGGCCACCACCGGTGAACGGCGGTGGGGGACGACACAGACGGTGAGGCCGTTGCCGAGGCGTCGGACGTCCGCCGGTGCGAGGAGGGCGTGCAGGTCTCGACCGCGCCGCGGCCGGATGTCGAGGGTAGGCATGGGGGCCTCAGTCGCTGGACCGGCGGAGCCGGAGCCGAAGGGGTCGGGTATTGGGGGCAGAACGCTCCACCACCACGCGGATCACCTGCTCCTCGTAGCCTTCGGCCTTCAGCCGGATCTCGTGACGGCCGGACTCGAGCTGGAGGTTGGCGGAATTGCGGGCGCGGCGGTGGCCGGGCCAATCGCGGGCGATTCCTATCCGCTCGCCGTCGAGCCAGACCTCGGCGTCCGGGGGCTCGACGTCGAAGGATAGGGACCTCGACACCCGGAGGGTCCGGGGACCCGAGTCTTCGGAGGCGGCGCCCCGGCGAGAGGCTTCGGCCAGGGATAGGGACACCAGCTTGGGGCTGGAGCTGGTGGCGGCGTCGGCGTGGACGAGGATCCGCACGCCGGGGTAGCTGTCGTGGACCAGGTGGATGAGGAAGTCGCCGTCGTGGGGGAGCTCGAGAACCCGGGAGTCGTCCTCCGACGGGTCGAACTCCGCGGCCCGTCCCTGCACGATTCCCCGCCGGTCCCCCCGGGCCAAGATCCGCACGATGGCGTCGTCGGGCCGGATCTTCAGCTGCAGGCGCCGGCCGCTGCGGATCACGGCGTGGGCGCCCTGGGCCGCCTCGTCGAAGCGGGACAGCTGCGGAGACTGTCGGGTGGGTTCGGCGGGGGCGGGATCCGTTTCCGGTTCCGGGGCGGTCCGCGGCGGCGACGCTGGGGCGCGGACGGGCGGCGTCTGGACGGCGGGGGGCGCCGCGCCAGGGGGAGGCTCCCTGCGGACCGGCGCCGTGCGGGCCGGCACCGTCTGTTCGGGCGCCGCGCGGGGTGGCGTGGTCTGTACCGGCGTCGCCTGGACCGTCTGGCGGCCGCCGTCGAGTCCGTCTTCGGTGGGGCGGGGCGCAGCGAGATCTCCGGAGCTCGGCGGCGCGGACCCGTCCTCGGCTGTGCCCTCGAGGTCGACGGTCGGGGCTGGGGCTCCGTCCCCCGGGGACGGCTCGGCGGGGGCGTTGTCGGGAGCCGTGTTGGCCCGGTCCTGGGCTTCGCCGGTCGTGCCGGCCACCTGGGTCTCGGCCGGTGCCTTTCCCCCGTCGCCCATGAAGAGCTTGAGGGCCAGCCACCCGCCCACCGCAACCAGCGCCGCCAGGACGCCGAGGACCGCGACGGTGGCCAGGCCTTTGCCCATCTTGGGACCGCTGTAGGTGCCGCTCGGAATCGGCGAGGGGCGTTCCACCGAACCGGGGACGGCCTGCGGGGCCGCGACCTGGCCATGGTACCCATGCCCCGCTTGCGAATGGCCCTGGGGCGTGGGGGGCGGCGCGGTGGGGGGCTGAGCAGTGGGGGGGGGCGGCGGCACGGGGGCGCGGGGGGTGGGGGCGGCCGGAGGCGGCGGCGGTGGCGCCGATGCGGACGACGGCATGTGCCGGGTCGGTGCCGAGCTACTCGGATCGGTGGCGGCCGGTGCGGCGAGGAGGGCCGGCGGCAAACTCCGCTCCAGGGCCTCCAGCTCGACCCGCAGCGCGGCGGCGTCGGCGGGCCGCTCGTTCCGATCCTTGGCCAGCAGGCGACGGGTGAGGTCGATCAGCCCCGGGGACAGTTCCGGCCGGAGGGAGGCGAGCGGCAGGGGATCTTTGCTGAGGATCTCGAAGACCAGGGTGCTCAGGGTCTCCCCGGCGAAGGGACGGGCCCCCGCCAGCAGCTCATAGAGCACCACGCCGAGGGAGAAAAGGTCGCTGCGTCCGTCGAGGGTTTCCCCCCGCACCTGCTCCGGGGACATGTACTGCGGGCTACCCACCACCGAGCCGGTGCGGGTCAGCTGGGTCGACTCGCCGAGTTTGGCGATGCCGAAGTCCGCCACCTTGGCCTGGCCTTCGCTCCCCAGCAGGATGTTGCTGGGCTTGATGTCGCGGTGCACGATGCCCTGCCGATGGGCGTATTCGAGGGCGGAGGCGACCTCCCGCACGAGGCGCAGAACCTCGCCGAGGGTCAGGGGGGGCTGCGCCACGGCGCGACGGGCGGCGTCCGTCCCGGGGACGTACTCGAAGGCGAGGTAGAGCACTCCGTCGGCCTCGTCGGCGTCGTAGAGGGTGACCACGTTCGGGTGGAGGAGGCGGCCGGCGGCCTTGGCCTCCCGCAGCAGCCGTTGGCTGCGCTCGGCGATGTCCTCCGGGGTGCCCCCCAGGACCCGCACGGTCTTGATCGCCAGCTGACGATCGATGTTCGGGTCCTCCGCGAGGTAGACGTCCCCCATGGCCCCGGAGCCGAGGAGGCGGAGGATGCGGTAGCGGCCGATGCTCTGGGGAATCTCGCTCATGGACGGTGTCCGTTCTCAGGGGGGTGGCTACGGCCCCCCTGCGTGCTGAGGGAGAAGGGGGAGAGGTGGCGTCGGGCGAATCGGTGCCGGCTCCACTCGAAGAATTGAGCTTGCTCGGGGCGCCATAGGAGATGGCGGACCTCGAGGTGGTCGTCCTCCACCTGGATCCAGTTGCAGCTGTTGCGCTTGCGCTCCCAGCCCCGACCCCGGCCGGAGGTGGTGGTGCCGGTGTGCAGCAAGATCACCGGATCGCGTCCAGAGGGATAGAACTCCTCGGTGGTACCGATCCAGGTCTGGTGAAGGTGCCCCGACAGGACGAGGTCGACCTCCATGCGGGCCAGCAGCTCGACCGCTTCCGCCGCCCGGACGGTGAGCCTTCGGGTGTCGAACCGGGGGGGCGGGATCAGGTGGTGGTGTGCGACGACGACCTTCAGCTTGCCCCCGGGGGCGCCCGCCAGGAGATCCGCCAGTCGCCCCAGGCCAGCGGCGGTGACCCGGCCGTCCTTCACGGTCCAGTTGAAGGCGGTGTTGACCCCGACGACGAAGAGGGAGTCGTCTTCATAGGTGGGCTCGAGATCCTCTGCGAAGTGCCTGCGGTACGCACCGTAGGGGGTGAACAGACGTTCCCAGACCCGATACATGGGCACGTCGTGGTTGCCGGGCACCGCCAGGGTCGGCACCGGCAGCCGATCAACCCACTCCCGGGCGTCCTGGAACTGCTTCGGTTTCGCCCGCTGGGTGAGGTCTCCGGAGATCACCACCAGGTCGGGGCGTCGCTCCTCCACTAGGGCCATGACCCCAGCGGCCACCTCAGGGAGGAAATGGGGGCCGAAGTGGATGTCCGAGATGTGCAGTAGGTTGCGCAAAGGGTGCGGAGAGCGTGGTCCGGGGCGAGTCCCCGGGGGCCCGTGGGGAGCGCCGGCTACTTCGAGAAGTCGCTGACGAAGGAGTTGACGTTGCGGGCTACCTCGTTGGCGACGAAGCCGCTAGCCGCGGCCAGCACCGCGGTGCCGTGTCGACGGCCGAGGAAGAGTCCGCCGGCGAAGGCCATCGCCATGGCGGCCCGGGGGTACGAAGCCACCAGGCGCTGCCAGTCGACGCCGTCGGGCATCAGCTCGTTCACCAGGCGGTCGGCGGCGGAGTCGGAGACCCCCTCTGTTCCGTATTCCGGAGCTGTGGGGTCCGCGTCGTAGTCGTGCTCGTTCATGTCGGGATCCTGGTCATTGTTGGCGGGCGGGTCGGGGGGCCCGGCGGGTCGTCAGTCCCCGCGGCTGCCGCGGAACAGTAGGCCGAGGAGGAATCCCGCGGCTGCGGCGATGAGCACCGCGCGGCCGGGATGGTTGCGGGCGTAGGAGGCGAGGTCGTCGGAGGCGACCCCGACGTTGTCGTGGAGCCTCTCGTAGCCCTCCCGCAGCTGTTCCGAACGGGCGGAGAGCTGCTCCCGGGCCACCACCTTGGCGCGGTCGGCCCGTCGGCGGACTTCCTCCCGAACCTCTTCACCCCGATCCCCGAGGCGCTCGCCCACTTGATCGGCGACGTCCTGGAAACGTTCCCGGGCGACGCCGAGCTGGTCGCCCATCGCTTCGCGGGTTTTATCTACGGTTTGGCTCATCGCCTGTCGGGCGCGGTCGATAGGGGTGACGTTGTCACCGCGGGGATCGCCGCGGTGGTTGTCGTTTTGGTCGGTCATGATGCCTCCAGAGGGGTAGGTCCAGCAGGACGGGTCCCGGGGAACCGGAGGCCGAGTCTACTCGATTCCGCCGCGGCGCGGCTCCCCCGCCGCACCGCGGGCCGTCTCGGCACCGCCGACGGGCGCTCCGCCCCGGGGCCGGTGGGCGCGATATGCTGCCCGTACCGCGAGGAGCACCGTGTCCGTGGACCCCGAGACGACCCCACAACCGTCCGACACTCCGTCCGGAGCCGAAATCGATCCGCTGCCCGTAGCGGACACCGATCCGACGTCGGAGACCGATCCGCCAGGGGCCGGAGGCTCCGCCCTGGCCCGCAGGTCCCAAGCCCTGGGGCGGGGGCTCCGGGTTCTGCGGATGGCACAGCGAAAAGCCCGGGCCGACGAGCTGCCGACCCGCAGCGCCGCTCTGGCCTTCGTCACGGCGCTCTCCCTGATTCCTCTGCTGGCGGCCCTGTCGTACTTCGGCGCCGCCTTCTTCAGCGAGAGGCAGGGGTACCTGGTGGAGCTGCTCGTCCAGGTTCTGCCCTACACCGAAGCCGCGGTCACCGACGCCCTCAAGGAGTTCCTCGAACAATCGGGCTCTCTCCGCGGGGTGGGCCTGGCGCTGTTCTTGATCACCGGCCTCGGGGCGATGGGGGCCATCGAGAACATGGTCAATCAGATCTGGGAGGTGGCGGGTCGGCGCAGCTTCCGCAGTCGTCTGAACTCGTTCGTGCTGCTCTTGGTGTCCGGTCCGCTGCTCATCGGCGTCACCTATTCGGGCCTCTTCTTGCTCCGACAGCACGGGACCTTCGTGTCCCTGGCGGACTCGCTGCCGGCCCAGCTCCTCCCGTTCCTCGTCACCCTGCTGGGGTTGACGGTGCTCTACTGGCAGGTGCCGTCGACGCAGGTACGGTTTTCGGCGGCCCTTGCCGGGGGGATCGCCGCCGCCCTGCTGATCGAGGGTCTGAGGCTGGGTTTCGGCTTCTACGCTGACCGGGTGCAGCAGGTGTCGGTGGTCTACGGCAGCTTCGGCCTGGCGCTGCTGTTCATGATCTCGATCCAGGCCGCCTGGGGGATCGTCCTCTTCGGGGTCGAGTGCTCCTACTGTGTCCAGAATTACGAGAACCTCGCGCGCCCGCGGCGGTCCGCCGCCGTTGCCGAAGGGGCGTGGCTAGCCCTGGGTGCGCTGGTGTTCTCCGCGACGAGGCTACGGAACCACGAACCGTCGACCCCGGGGACGATGATGGCGAAGAGCCTGGGGCTACTGCCGGAGGAGCTGCGGCAGACCATCGCGCCGCTGCTGGAGGCTTCGCTCCTCCGCCCAGAAGGTGGCAACTCCGACGCCTACCTCCTGAGCTGCGATCCGTCTCAGCTGACGGTCGCCGCGGTCTTCGAGCTCTACGAAGGGAATCACGCCACCCTGCTCCAGGGCCTGCCGGGCGCGGAGATGCCCTCCCTGGCGCCCCTTCGTGGGGCCCTGGTGGATGCCCGCGGCCGCGCTCTAGACGGGGATCCGACGATCCTCGACCTGCTGCCGACGACCCGCGGGCCGATGACCCGGGCAGAGTGACCGCGTGGTCGGTTGGAGGAGGGGATCTGCCGGCCTGGGACCGGCTGTTCAGAAAGGGACTCGGCCCAATTCGCCCCCCGTTGTGGGAACTATTTCACTGCGGAACCCGACGCTATTTGTCGCGAAAACATATTGGAGATGGTCGAATATCATGATCTGAAAATCTGAAAAAGATGAGGAGTGGCCCATGCCCCAATTTGGAATGTCCTGCCCACCGACGGTCACTCCGGAACGCACCCTTTCCACTGAGAATCGTCTCCGGACGGCGCCATGATCCGGGCCGCCGACGTTCCACGAAGGGCCGAAGGCGGACGGGGTTGGATCGGCTGGATTGCCTGGGGGCTGTGCTTTCTCTCGGGAATCGTCGTCGGTGCCGGGGGCCGCGACGCAGGGCTCCTGCCCGGAATTCCCGGCTGGACGCAGGGGGACGGCGCAAGTTTCCGGGAGGTCCGCGGTGAGGAGGACTTCTACGTCGCCGACGGGTTGGCGGGTCACCTCCACAAGCCGCACGCCGTGAGGACGACCGGGTGGGACGAGCACCCTGACCAGGTTCTTCACCTCAGCACCAACAACCTCGGGTTTCGGGAAGACGCCGATACGCCGATCCTCAAGCCGGAAGGGACGTTCCGAGTCCTGGTGACCGGCGATTCCCATATCGATGGGGTGGTCCCTAACTCGGAGTCGTTTTCGAACCGGCTGGAAGCCTTGCTGAACGGAGCGTCGAGCCGGCAAGGTTATGAAGTGATCAACGGCGGAACCGGACACTACGGTCCCTTCAACTACGAGGGCTTCCTCGACAAATTCCTCGATCTGCGCCCCGATGCCTTCATCGTGGTGGTGTTCAGCGGGAACGACTTCCTGGACGCCGTGCGGACCGCCCAGAAGAGAAGGATGATCGAGGTCCCCGAACGCCCCGCGGGGTACATGCCGCGGCTTGCGGAGACGGCCTCGGATCACAGCAACGCGGTCTGGCAAGGTCTGAACCAGGCCTACTTCTTCAAAGCTACACCACAGCTCCAGGCCACGGCGACGGGCGTCGCCGCCGAGCGGCTGGAGGGGATCGCTCGGACCTGCGCCCTGCAGAGCATCGAGCTCTTCGTCGTGGTGTTGCCCACCGCCTGTGATCTCGAGGCGGGCTACTGCGGGGAAGCCGCCGAGAAGCTGGGGCTAGGCCCCCGCGACGTTGGGGTCAATCGCAGGCTGGGGGAGCGCCTGCTTTTGCGACTACACCGGCAGGGCATTCGGACCTTGGATCCGCTCGCCGACATGCGGCATTCGAACGAGAAGCTCTTCTGGCGCCACGATCACCACCTCAGCGATCGCGGCCATGAGCTTCTCGCCGAGCTCTTCTTCGAGGAGTTCGGCGTGTTGGGGGCCGGGAGCGCCTGAAGCCTAGGCGGCCTGGAGCCTAGGAACGGGCCCCCGGGCTGATCCGGCCGTCAGAAGAGCTCGAGGCGCCAGAGATCGTGGATGTGGACGATCCCCTCGAGGCGACGGTCGTCGTCGCACACGAAAATCGAGGTGATGCGGTGCTCTTCGAGCTTTTGGAGCGCCACCGGCGCCAGGTCGTCGCCGTCCAGGATCCGGGGATTCGGGCTCATCACCTCCCCCACGGATCGATCCAGGAGGGCGTCCCCCCCCTGTTCCAGGAGACGGCGCAGGTCTCCGTCGGAGAAGCAGCCCACCAGGCGGTGGTCTCCGTCTACTACGGCGGTGATGCCGAGTCCCTTGCCGGACATCTCGACGATGGCCCGCCTCAGATCGGCGTCCCGGCGGACCCGGGGCAGGTCGTCGCCGGTGTGCATCAGCTCCCGCACCGGCAGGAGGCGCTTCCCCAGGCGCCCCCCAGGGTGCAGCCGGGCGAAGTCTTCCGGGGTGAAGCCTCGGGCCTCCAGCAGCGCCATCGCGAGGGCGTCCCCGAGGGCCAGGGTGACGGCGGTGGACGCCGTGGGGGCGAGGTTCAGGGGGCACGCTTCGCGGTCGATCTCCGTCCGGAGGTGGACGTCGGCATGGCGGGCGAGGGGACTCTGCCCGTTGCCGGTCATCACGACGAGGGGCACCCCCAGCCGCTTGACGATCTCCACCAGCCGCATGAGCTCCTCGGTGGTGCCGGAGTACGAGGCCGCCAGCACCACGTCGTCGCCGGTGATCATGCCGACGTCGCCGTGGATGGCCTCCGCGGGGTGCAGGAAGAGGGACGGCGTGCCGGTGGACGCCAGGGTCGCGGCGATCTTCTTGAGCACCAGCCCGCTTTTGCCCATGCCGGTGCAGACCACCCGGCCGGTGCAGCCACGGATGATCTCCACGGCCCGATCGAAGCCGCCGTCGAGCTGATCCGCCAGGGCGCGGATGGCGTTGGCCTCCAGGTCGATCACCCACCGCGCCACCTCCCGCGGTGCCCGCGGGGAACCCTCATGTCCAGAGGCGGTACTCATGCCCGTGGGGTCGAAGCCGGACGCGCCAGCGGGCCGCCGGGCCGGTAGGGGTCTTCGAACGTGACGTCGCCGTTGGGAAGCTCCCAATACACGCGGCCCCGTCGTGAGTAGACGTTGGCGATGCCCATCTCGCGGCTTTCCTGCTGGGCACGTTCCACCGCCCGATTCCCAATCCGCAGGAAGTCGAGACTCTGCCGAAGGGTGTCTTTGGTCTGGGCCACGTCAAGTCTCGTCTGGAAGTTCTAGGTCGGCGGAAAAGTGGGCGAAATGGGCGTCGTCGACGATGTTGACGACGGAGCCGTGTCCGCCAGCTTGAATCGCTCTTCGACATTGTAGAAGAGATGCCATCGATCGGCCAGCCGCCGATAGGTCGACCAGAATCGTTGCTGGCTCCGGGCGCACTCAACTAGGGCGTGTTGACGCAAACCCCTTCCGCATGGATCGACATCCCGCTGAACCCTCTCGGGGTAGGGGCGGGGCTTGCCCCCGCCCGCGGGGCAAGAACGCTAGCCGGAAACTGCCGAAGCGAAGTGAAACTCAGAACGACCGCCCAAAGACTATCTGGCGCCCCGTCCCGCGGGTCGACCTTCTACCGATCACGGCACCAAGACCGAGGTCGTGATCCTGAGTCCAATCCGCGGTGCAGAGTCTGGACCACGCCGACACACGGATGTGGCTTCTCTGGGATGGGTCGATACGTGAAGGCAACGCCCATCGGAGGATTCGAAACGACGGCGGTCTAAGACGGGCGGGGGCAAGCCCCGCCCCTACTCCGGAAGCCGCCGGGGGCTGCGAGCATACGACTCTTCTCCGGCTTGCTCACTAGTGTCAACACGCGCCGACGAGCCAGAGGTTCTTGCCCATGGGATCCGACGCGGGTCCTACGGGGAGACGACGGCCCGGCGGACGGCGACGAGGGATTCGAGGAGTTGGTGGGCGCGGTCAGGGGGGAGCTGGGTGGTGGCGTCGGAGAGGGCGTTCTCGGGGTCGGGGTGGACTTCGAGGAAGACGCCGTCGGCGCCGGCGGCGACGGCGGCGCGGGCCAGGGGCTCGGCGAAGCGGCGGGCGCCGCCGGTGACCTCGCCACCCCCGGGGAGCTGGAGGGAGTGGGTGACGTCGAACACCACCGGGGTGCCGTCCCCTTGCATAATGGCGAAGGAGCGCATGTCCACCACTAGGTTGTGGTAGCCGAAGGAGTAGCCCCGCTCGGTGACGAAAACCTTTCCGTTGCCGGTGGAGGTCGCCTTGTCCACCGCCCGACGCACGTCGTCCGGCGCCATGAACTGGCCCTTCTTGAGGTTGACGGCGCGGCCGGTGCGGGCGGCGGCCTGCACGAGATCGGTCTGGCGGCAGAGGAAGGCGGGGATCTGGAGCACGTCCGCCACCTCCGCCACCCGCTCGCACTGGCCGGGTTCGTGGACGTCGGTGAGGATCGGCAGCCCCGTCTGTTCACGGACCGCCGCCAGCGCTTCGAGGCCCGGCTCGAAGCCGATGCCGCGGAAGCTGCCGAGGGACGAACGGTTGGCCTTGTCGAAGGACGCCTTGAAGACCACCGGCAGGCCGAGGGATTCGGCCATGGCGGCGACGGCGTCGGCCACCTCCAGCACCAGGGCCTCGCTCTCCACGGCGCACGGCCCGGCGATCACCGGCAGCGTCGGGTCGTCGCCACCGAGCACCACGCCGGGGGCCAGCTCCACCGGATGCGGCCGTCGGGGGATGCCGTCCTCCGGCAGCCGCAGGTCCGAAATCGGGGCGGCGTCGCTCACGCCACCACCTCCACCGCCGGTGTTTCCTGTCGCTCCTGCCGACGCTCCGGCGACTGGCGGCGCTTCTGCTCGTCGAGGGCCGCGCGGATGAACGAAACGAATAGGGGATGGGGCTCCGTCGGCCGACTCTTGTACTCGGGGTGGAACTGGCTGCCGATGAACCAAGGATGGTC
>JBCDIS010000153.1:0-16437 GCA_038748685.1 Acidobacteriota bacterium
ATTCGGACCTGGCCTGAGATTTGCTGATCTCTTAGGGTTTGATGATTCAAGGAGGGTGGGAACTCGATGCTGCCGTCGGAGACTGTGGACTTCTGGGCCGGAGGTATCCCTAGAGGACCCGTAATTCGGCCCGTAAGGTCCGCGGGGGAAAGTCCGGGGACGATATGGAACCCCTGACTCCAAGGACGGCGCGGGTTTGCCCGGCGGCGGAGCGGGTGCGAGGTTTCTCAGCTGTGACCCTTCTCAAGAACGAGCCCAAGGCTCGGCGGCCCGAGGCCCTAAGCACGGAGCAGCCAGCGACGGCTCCTCGCATCGACGAGGTCGAATAAGCCCATGAACGATGGCCGCAGGCAGCTTCTGCACGAGACCTTCAAGCTGGTCGATCTGGTCATCATGGTCGTCGCCTTCGTCGCCGCGACCTGGGTGACCAGCAGCCTCGGCTGGCTGCGGGCGATGAGTACCGAAGAGCTGCTGGCCTGGGTCACCCTGGAGCACGTCGCCGCGGTCATGGGGATCCTCATCGCGTGGCACGTGGCCTTCGCCTCCCGCGATCTCTACAACTCGAGCCGTCTGAAGTCGCCCCTCCACGAGGCGGTGGACGTGTTGCGGGCGGGGCTCATGGGCTGCCTGATCGTCTTCCTGCTGATCACCGGCTCCCTCGACCACAATCGGATGGCGGGCCTCAAGACCTTCGAGTTCTTCCTCGCCTTTTTCATCTTCAGCGTCGGTACCACGGTGGCGATACGCCTCGTCTTCCGCTCCCTGCTGGCGCAGATGCGGCTACGGGGTCGCAACCTCCGCAGCCTGCTGGTGATCGGCACCAACCACCGGGCGATCCACTTTGCGGAATCGGTGCGGACGAAGCCGGAGCTGGGCTACTACATCTCGGGCTTCGTCGATGAGGAGTGGGACGGCATCGAGGGCTTCCGGCGGGACGGCCACAAACTGGTGGCGAAGCTCAAGAACCTGGCGGAGTACATGGCGAACCACGTCGTCGACGAGGTGGTGGTGGCGCTGCCGGTGAGCAGCGCCTACATCCACTCGTCGCGGATCGTCAGCATCTGCCAGGAGCAGGGCATCACGGTCCGCTTCATCTCCCAGATTTTCGATTCCCGCCTCGCCAAGGCCAAGCTGGAGGTCTTCGACGGGGAGCCCATGCTGACCCTGACCCAGGCCAAGGAAACCAGCTTCGCCCACCTCGCGAAGCGGGCCATCGACCGCCTCGGCGCGGCGGCGGCGCTGCTTCTGGCGTCCCCGGTGATGATCCTGGCGGCCCTCGCCGTCAAGCTGTCGTCCCCGGGGCCCATGGTCTTCACCCAGACCCGGGTCGGCCTCAACAAGCGGAACTTCAAGGTCTACAAGTTCCGCACCATGGTGCAGGACGCGGAGGAGCGGCTGAAGGAGATCGAGCACTTGAACGAGGTCGAGGGACCGGTGTTCAAGATCGAGAAGGATCCCCGGCTGACCCCGGTGGGGGACTTCCTCCGTAAGACCAGCATCGACGAGCTCCCCCAGCTGTGGAACGTGCTCAAGGGGGATATGAGCCTGGTGGGACCGCGCCCCCTGCCCGAGCGGGATTACCAGGGCTTCGACGACGACGCCCACCGCCGCCGGCTTTCGGTGAAGCCCGGCATCACCTGCACATGGCAGGTGAGTGGGCGCAACTCGATCCCCTTCGACGAGTGGATGGCGATGGACCTGGACTACATCGACGACTGGTCCCTCTGGCTGGATCTCAAGATTCTGCTGCTCACGGTTCCGGTGGTCGTCGGACCGCTGCTTCTGGGGCAGAAAGGTGAGTTCATGAAGGGCGGCTCCACCTCCGCCGAAGCCGCCACCGGCGGCCAGGGTCGCTGATGTCGACACCGAAGCGACCCGCCGACTTCGACGGCGCGCTGGCCCTGGTGACTGGGGGCGCGGGCTTCATCGGCTCCCACCTGGTGGACGCCTTGCTGGACCGGGGTGCCCGGGTGCGGGTCTTCGACGACCTGTCCACCGGCCTCGAGTCGAACCTCGCGTCGGCGCGGTCCCACGGCCCGGAACGGTTCCAGTGGCTCCGCGGCGACCTGCGGGATTCGGCGGCCTGTGCCGCCGCCTGCGACGGCGCGTCGGTGATCTTTCACCAGGCGGCCCTCGGCTCGGTACCGAGGTCGATGAAGGATCCCGCCACCAGCCTGGCGGTCAACGTCGGGGGCACCTCCAACCTCTTCGCCGCCGCCCGCGACGCCGGGGTGAAGCGGCTGGTGTACGCATCGTCCTCCAGCGTCTACGGCGACAGTCCGGAGCTCCCCAAGCGGGAAGGGGTGGAGGGGGCGGTGCTGTCTCCCTACGCGGCGAGCAAGAAGATGTGCGAAGACCTCGCCGACATCTACGGCCGCTGTTTTGGCCTGGACATCGTCGGCCTTCGGTATTTCAACGTCTACGGACCCCGCCAGCGCCCCGACGGGCCCTACGCCGCGGTGATTCCGCGCTTCTTCGACGCCTACACAGCGGGCCGGGCCCCGGTGATCTTCGGCGACGGGGAGCAAAGCCGTGACTTCACCTACGTGGGGGATGCGGTGCGCGCCAACCTGCTGGCTGCCGTCGCCCCCGCCGCGGCCTGCGGACGGGCGTACAACGTCGCTGGAGGTCGCCGAGTCACCCTCAACGAGCTTTGGCGCAGCGTCCGCGAGCACGTCGGCGGTGGTCCCGAACCGGCCTACGAAGCGCCGCGGGCGGGGGACGTCAGGCACTCCCTGGCGGATCTGACGGACATCGAGGGCGGCCTCGGTTTCGCGCCGACGGTGGACTTGGCGGAAGGTCTCGGGAAGACCGCAGGTCATTTCGCCGACGGGGGCGGGAAGATCCCATCGAAGATCTCCGGGTCCCCGGTTTCATTGTAGAATCGTCTGGCCCTTCCCCCCTCCCGGCACGCACCGTTCCGTGCGGAGTACCCGGCCGCCGCGCAGCCCGCGCGACGCGGCGCCGGGCCCAGCCGCCGGCGCACTGATCCAGGTCCGCCATGGACCTTCGAGGCCGAACCATGGACGAGTCCCCCTCCCGCAAGCTTCGTATCGCCTTCCTCGGCGCGCGGGGGGTTGTGGGCACGTACTCGGGCATTGAGACGTACTACGAGGAGGTGGGGTCGCGCCTGGCCGCCAGGGGCCACGAGGTGACCGCCTACTGCCGGACCTACTTCACACCGGCCCAAGGGGAGTACCGGGGAATTCGCCTCCGGCGGCTTCCCTGCGTGCGGGGTAAGCACATCGAGACCCTCTCCCACAGCCTGTTGGGGACCCTCGACGTTCTTCCCCGCCGGTTCGACATCGTTCAATACCACGCCATCGGCTCCGCGCCCCTCGCCCTGGTGCCGCGGCTGCTGGGCACCAAGACGGTGGTTTCGGTCCGCGGACTCGACTGGCAGCGGGCCAAGTGGGGTGGATTCGCTCGCCGATCTTTGCAGTTCGGCGAGTGGGCCTCAGCCCGCTGCCCGTCGGCCACCTGCGTGGTCTCGGGGGTCCTCCAGGATCACTACGAGCAGACCCACGGCCGTCGTCCGTACATGATTCCCAACGCCGTGGTGCCGGCGGAGCGTCGGGGTATCGAGCGGTTGGCGGAGCACGGCCTCGGCGCCGACGACTTTCTCCTCTTCGCGGGTCGGATCTCACCGGAAAAGGGGGTCCACACCCTGCTCGAAGCCCTGCGGCCCCTGGCACCGCTGGGCAAGAAGCTCGTGATCGCCGGCGGCACGAGCTACTCCGACGACTACGTCCAGGCGGTGAAGCGGCAGGCTTGGGACGATGTGATCTTCCTCGGCAGGGTCGACCGGGACTACATGCAGGAGCTGTACTCCAACTGCTGGGCCTTCATCCTCCCGTCGGTGATGGAGGGGCTTTCGATAGCACTGCTGGAGGCGCTGTCCTACGGCCTTTGCATCGTCACCACGGACATCCCGGAGAACCGCGAGGTGGTGGGGGATACGGGCCTGGCTTTCCCGGTGGGGGACGCGGAGGGGCTGCGAAGCCAGCTGGCAAGGGTTCTGGAGGACCCCGAGCTGGTGCGGGAACGGCGGGCCGCGGCCGCCGCCCGGGCCGCCTCCTGGCCCGATTGGGACGGCGTCGCGGAGCGGACCGAGGACCTGTACCTGCGGGTCCTCGGGGTGCGCCCCAAGGTCCGGGCGTGAGGGGTCATGGGTGAGCCAGATCGTCTCCGACCTCAAGCGGGTGGCCGGGTCCAGCGGACTCTACGCCGTCGCCAACATGGCTCAGCGGGGGCTGTCGTTCATCCTGCTTCCGGTGTACACCCGCTTCCTGGACCCCTCGGAATACGGCATCCTGGAACTGCTCACCGGGCTGTCGGCCATCCTATTTGGCCTGCTTCTGCTGGGGATGCCGTCGGCGCTTACGAAGGTCTTCCACCGCGACTGCGAGGGAGAGGAGGAACAGAAGGCGGTCCTCCCGACGGCCCTGGCCCTCGATCTTGGGGCCCTGCTCCTCGGGGGCGGGCTCCTGTTCGCGTTTGCCGAGCGGGTGGGGATCTGGATCGTCGGCGAAGCGGGGCGGGCCGACGTCATCCGCCTGGCGGTGGCGACGGTGGTGGTGTCGAGCCTGGTGGCAATCGTCCTGTCGTCCTTCCGGGCCCGGGAGCAGGCCCTGTCCTACGCCGTCCTCAACTTCGTCCAGTTCGGCTTCGGCATGTTGCTGAACGTGGCCCTGGTGGTCTGGTTCCGGATGGGGATCCACGGCGTGCTCTGGGGCAATTTGGTCTCGGCGGTGGTGGCGCTGCCCCTCGGCATGTGGATGGCCCGCAGCGATCTGGTGCCGCGCTTCGAGCGACGGCTGGTGCGTCCGTTGCTCCATTTCGGCGTCCTGGTGATCCCGACAGCGATCACCGGTTGGGTGATCACGATGGCGGACCGCTACCTCCTGCGCTATTTCGGCGAGGCGTCTGGACCCCTACAGGAGGCCCTGGGGGAGGTGGCGGTCTACAGCGTCGGCTACAAGATCGGAATGGTGTTGCAGATGGGGTTGGTGTGGCCGTTTCAACTGGCGTGGCCGGCGGTGGCATTCTCGATCAGCAAGCGGCCGGAGTACCGCAGCACCTACGCCCGGGTGCTCACCTACCTCGTCTTCGCCCTGACCTTGGGGGTCTTGGGGCTTTCCCTGGTCTCCCGGGAGGGCCTCGAAGCCTTCGCCGGCCCGAGCTATCGGCGGGCCCACGAGGTGGTGCCCTGGGTCGCTCTGGCCTATGCCTTCGCCGGCGTCCAGTTCTGCCTGGCGCCGGGGGTCCACGTCGCGAAGATGACCAAGGTGCTGCCCCTGTTCTCGCTGGTGGGGGCGGCCCTCAACATCGGGCTCAACGTGCTGTGGATCCCGAAGCACGGCATGCTCGGGGCCACCTGGGCCACCACCGCGTCGTACGCGTTCTTGGCTCTGGCCACGGCGCTCCTGGCCCAGAGATACCACCCCGTGGACCTGGAAGTGGGGCGTCTGGTCAAGGTGGTGGCGGCAGGCGCCCTGGTGTTCGCCGTCGGTGCCGGGGTCGATCTGGGCTTCGGCCTGGTGGCGGGCCTCACTTGGCAGCTCTTTCTCGTGTTGTGTGGTTTCCCGGCGCTGGTCCTCTCGACGGGTTTCCTCGAACCCGGGGAACGGCGGCGGATCGGCGAGCTGGCCTCGCGGCTCGCGTCTTGGAATGGAGGTGGCCATGAGCCCCGAAACGACGAATGATCCCGGGCAAGAGGACGGGCGGGTCGGCCTGAGCGCCTCCGCGACCCTGCTCGAATACCTCGAGGCGTGTCCGGTGTGCTTCGCCACCGATCTGCGCCACTATGTGCGGGTCCCCTCCCTCTTCGAGGCCGGGAAGCACATCGTCTACGAACGCTGCCCCTGCTGCGGGGTGGTCCTACGGAATCCCCGAATGCCGCCGGATCTGCGCCTGGCGATCTACGAAGACAAGATTCTGCCGGACGCCCAGAAGCGCCTTCTGCCGCGCAACCAGCTGCACTACCGCTACATCCTGCGACTGATCGACCGGCTCTACCCCAAGGACGCCGGGCGCCGGTTGTTCGACTTCGGCTGCGGCGCCGGCGGCTTCCTGTTGGAGGCCCGGGACGCCGGATTCGACGTCATGGGCCTTGAGCTCAACAAGGATCTGGTCCGCTTCGTAGAGGACACCTACGACCTGCCGGTGTACCAGGGGCTGGTGGACGACGACGCCTTCGCCGAAGAGCGGTTCAACATCATCCTCTCCGCCCAGGTCTTCGAGCATCTGCTCGACCCTCGGGAAACGCTGAAGGCGCTGAAGCGCCACCTCGAACCCCCGGGCTTCGTGCTCATCGAGGTGCCGAACCAGCTGGCCCTCAAGGAGCGGCTGCGCCGCGGACGGACGATGGACGATTCCCACCTCTTCTACTTCAGCGCCGACGCCCTGTCATGGCTGTTCGAAGATCTGGGCTTCGAGGTGATCCACGTGCAGCAGGGGCTTCGGCCCTACCGCCTGGCCAGCTCCCTGGCCAACTGGCCGACCCCCGTCATGGAAGCGATCATCGGCGGATTCTCCATGCTTCAGGTACGCACCGGCCTTTCGGTCCTCGCGCGCCTCAGGGAGAGCTGAGATGCCCGGACTCTTTGGAATGGTGGGCCTGCACCGGGGGCGTCCCCTCGAACCGGATTCCGTCCACGTGTTGGCGGACATGGCATCGAGGCTGTCCCACATCGGCGCCGAGCAGGTCGATACCTGGACCGACCTGGCGGGGGGCTTCGCGGTCTCCCGGGTCGGTCTACGCCACCTCATGCCGCTGGCGTGGCCCGGCCCCGGGGAGGCCCCCGGCTGGGCCCCCGGGCCGGCGGACGAGCCCCGGTCGCGGGTCTTCCTGGACGGCGCGCTGCACCGCGATTCGCCGCGGGCGGAGGACCTCTACCGCGAGGCCCGGCCCAGCGACGCCGAGGTCATGCGCCGGCTCGAAGGCTTCTACTCCGGGGTCTTCTACCACTCCGGCTCCGAGCGCTCCGTATCCCTGGCGGTGGACCGTCGAGCCTCCCGCCCACTGGCCTGGACCGTCGTCGACGGCGTTCTCTACTTCGCACCCGAGGTCAAGGCCCTCCTGGCGGTCCAGGGTTTCGAGCGTTCCCTCGATATGGCGTCCCTGGGGGTCTTCTTCGCCTCCGGCTTCACCCTCGCCGACCGCACCCTTTTTCGCTTCGTGCGCCGGATCGAGGGGGGGCACCTGCTGTCCATCCGGGGGGACGGTGACGTGCAGGTGGAGCGTTACGCCGACTACCGTTTCACCGTCGACGGGGACGGCACCCCCTACGATGAGCTCCGGACCCAGCTGGGTCAGCAGATGCGGCGGTCCGTGGAGCGCAACTTCATCGACCCGGAGCAAACGGCGGTCTTCCTCTCGGGGGGCAAGGACTCCCGCGCCATCCTGGCTTCGGCGGTGGGGTCGGTGGACGATCCCTCCAAGGTCCGGGCGGTGTCTTGGACGTCGAACGACCCCCAGCCCGGCTCCGACGTGCACCTCGCCAGGCAGATCGCCCGACACTTGGGGACCCAGTACACCGAGATCCGCCGATCGGTGGACGGATTCGCCGACAAAGCCCTGCGGCTGACCTACGTGCTCGACGGCCTCACCGACGTCGGCGCCTTCCACGGCGACGAACTACGGGTGATGGAGGACCTGGCCGGAGAGGGCTTCGTCCGCGTGCTGCGGGGGGACCAGTGCTTCACCCGCGGCCGGTCGATGCTCGACCCCGCCTACGCCATCCTCCGCATGTGTCTGCGGTCCACCTCCGGCCTCGCCAACGGTCGAAGCGCCTGGCGCGCCGCCGCCCACCGCGACGTGTGCGAGGCGGGGGACGCCATGCTGGCTGCCCTGGCAAGAGAGTACGCCGATGTCCAGGAAGACAACGTCGGCGACCAGGTCTACTTCCGGCACCGTCTCCAGGGCTACCTGAACTCCGCCGGCTACTTCAAGCAGCTGGTCCTCGATCACCGCAACCCCCTGCTGGACGAAGGTCTACTTCGCCTCGTCCAGCGTCTGTCCATCGCCGCCCGGCGGGAGCAGAAGATCCTCAACGAGGCGGGGGCCGAGGCCTTCCCCGAGGTCTGGGGGCCGTTCCCCTTCGCCGACCGCAGTAACCTGGAGGACTTCGTCGACCTCCTGGCCCGGGACACCCCGGTCCGCCGCGCGGTTTCGGCGGCACTTCAGGATCGCACCAGCGCCGTCTGGGACTACCTCGATCGGAGCGCTTTGCTGAGCCGGCTCGACTCCCTGCGGGCGAGCGGTGGGCGGGCCAACTGGCGGTCCAGGCTGAAGAGCCGGGTCAAGACCTTCGTCCGCGACGCGGTGTACGACATCCCGTCGGTGGACGTGCGGGTCCGTGGGGTCTACCTGCGCCGGGAGACCCGGGAGGACGAAGTCTTCCTGCGGGTCCTCACCCTCAAGCATTTCTTCGATCTCTTCGTCACCGGCGACGGCGGCCGTGAAGCCTTCGAAGAGAGCCGGGAGCGCCTCGGGAACGTGAACCGCCCCGCGGGCGCGGGGGGCGGCTGATGCGGCCGGACCTCCTGGAGATCCTGCGCTGCCCCGAGTCCGGCGCCGAGGTGGATCTGGTCCGGGTGGACCGCTGGTTCCCCCTCGTGGGGGGCGGCCGGTCGTCTCGGCACGTCGTCCAGGGATTGCTGCGCAGTCGTGGGGGGGAGCGCCGGTACTACCCGATCCTCGATGAGATCCCGCGGCTCCTGCCGCAGGGGCTCGAGAGCGAAGAGGAGGCCGCCTACGTCGCCTCCGCCTCCGCCGATCTCGGGGGCGCCGACTCGGGGAACGAAAGCCCGGGGGGCGTCGATCCGTGGGGTCGGGCGGAGCGGGTGGAGCCGGAGATCGTGTCCACCGAAGCGGTGGAGGCGGAGATCCGGCGCCGCATGGAGTCCCAGTACCGGCTCGATGCGTCCACCCCGGAGGGGGTCCGCCGGCGCATGGAGGGGGAAATCCGCTACATGACCGCCGAGCTGCGGGGGGGCAACAAGGCCAAATATGTCCGCCTGGCGGCGCCCCGGGTTCCAGCCGTCGGTACGCTGCTGGAGACCGGCGGCAACTTCCCGGGGCTCACCCGCAGCCTGGCCCGCCACTATCGACCGACCCGTTCGGTGGTGGCCAACATCCAGGTCATGTTCCCGATGGCGTTCAAAACCGCGGAGCGGGACATCACCGCAGTGCGGGCCGACGTCCAGGCCCTGCCCTTCGCCCCCGACGCCTTCGAGCTGGTGGCCTCCGCGTTCATGCTGGAGCACGTCCCCGATTGGCGGGCGGGGCTGCGGTCGATGCTTTCCGTGGGGGAGCGGGTCCTCCTCGCCTTCGGGCCCAACAAGCATTTCCCCTTCGAGGTGGGCCACATCGACGCCCCCCTTGCCGGGACCCTCCCCAAGCCGGCGGCGGCCTACGTGGCCTGGGCCTGGTTGGCGGCCACCGGCAAGCGCCGCCCCCTGCACCGCATCCGGGACATCCTCGGCGAGGTCTTCCACGTGTCGAGCCGGGCCTTCGAGAAAGAGTGCCGACGGCTGGGCGCCGTCCCCACCAACCTTTTCCCCGAGATGGTGCAGGTGATCATCGGCGATGACGCGGCGCCGCGGACCGGGGCCCGGCGCTGGCTCAAACGGTACCCCTGGGCGGCGTCGGCGGCGGCCCGGACGCTGACTGCCCTGCGCATGGAACCGCAGATCTACTACCTGATCGACGCCCCGGGGTCCTGAAGCGGCCCCGATCCTGCTAGATTGGCGGCATCATGGGATTTTTCGACCGATTGTTCAAAGGCGATCCGCTGCGCAACCTGGAACGGGCCGAGGCCCTCTTGGAGAAAGGGGAGGCGGCGGAGGCCCTACGCCTCGCCACCTCCGCGGCGGAGGCGGCGGGGCCCGCCGGGGAGACCCGTGCCCGGGACTTGGTAGATCGCGCGCGGACCGCCGCCGTCGACGGCTACCTGGAACGGGCCCAGCGGGCCCAGGACGAGGGGCACTTCGACGACGCCGCGGAATGGCTCCAGGGAGCCCTGGAGCACGCCGAAGACGCCCGCCGACCCGAGATCGACCTGCGGCTGCGGGAGCTGGCGTCCCGCGCCGAAGAGGCGAGCCGCCCCGAGGCCTTCGATCCTTCGGAGGTCGACATGGTCCCCGCGGAGGTGCCGGAGGAGCGCCCCGCGGTGGTGGGCCACGGCGTCGAGATCGATCCGGACGACCTCTACGAGACCCTGGTGGGCATGCTCGACGACGACGTTGCGGAACGCTACGACGGGCGCCCCGTCGAGTTCCGGCAGGCGTTCGTCCAGCTCGGCCAGGGGGACGCCGCTGCGGCGTCCCCGGTCCTGGAGGCGCTGGCGGAGGCCCAGGGGGACGACCCCGTGCTGCGGCTGGAGCGGGGGCGATGCCGACTGATGCTCGGACAGTTCGAAGGGGCCCGGGACGATCTGGAGGCGGCCTGGACCACCTTCGGCGATGAGCCGATCGACCTCTCCGGAAACGTGTCCTTGCCCGGGCTTTGGGCCGAGACCCAGTTCGCCCTCGGCGAGCACGGCGCCCTCGTGGAACGGCTCCGAGGGGTCGCCGATCCCCGCCGCGGAGATCCGGCCCTGTGCCAGGCCTTCGGGGAATCGTTGGTGATCACCGGACAGCTCGACGAAGCCCTTCAGTTCCTCGCCCTGGCGGTCAACTTCCTGCCCGGTGAGCCGACGTTCCCCCTGGGGTTGGCCCAGGTGCTGCGGGCGAAGGGACATCTTCCGAAGGCCATCGACGTGCTGGAGGGGGCCATCGCGCCCAGCTGCTCCACCGGCAACTGTTCAAGGCCCCCGCTGCACCCGGCGTCGCTGCGGCTGCTGATTCGTTGCCACCTCGACGCCCTGGGGGAGGGGGTGGCCGGCGATCTGGTGCGGGTCCGGGAGCTGCTGAGCTTCCTGACCCAGGCCAGCGGCGGTCGGCTCGGGGACGGGGACCACGACCTGGTGGCGGAGTACGAAGAGCTTCGGGCGGCGCCCGCCGGGTAGGGGGTCCTTCGGCGGGCGGATCCGGCTTCGGCGGTGTAAGCTTCTCGGCCGGAGGACACCATGACCCACGATCCCTCGACCCAGCCCCCCGTTCCCTACCACCTCGGCTTCGGCCCCCAGCACCTCGGCGACGAGCCGCCCGACGTGGCGGTGATCTCAGGGGATCCGGGGCGGGCGGAGAAGATCGCCACCGACTACCTGGAGTCCTCCAGGCCGCTGTCGGAGAATCGCGGGCTCAACGCGTACCTCGGTTTCCTGCCCAGCGGCCGCCCGATCCTTTCCGCCACCAGCGGCATGGGGGCCCCCTCCCTCTCGATCGTGATCAACGAGCTGGTGCAGGTCGGTATCAAGACGGTCATTCGCATCGGCACCTGCGGCTCGATCCAGGACCACGTCCGGTCGGGGACGGTGGTGGTCACCAGCGGCGCCCTATGCCGCCAGGGGGCTGCGCTGGACATCGCCCCCGAAGGATATCCGGCGTCGGCGGATCCCTTTGTCACCGTGGAGCTGGCCAGGGCGGCGGCGGATCTAGGGATCGCCCACCACGTGGGGCTGACCGCCAGCGTCGACACTTTCTACGAAGGTCAGGAGCGTACCGCGTCGTCCGCCAATCCCCATCTGATCCGCAGCCGGGTGGGCATGGTGGACGAGTATCGCAACCTCAACATCCTCAACTTCGAGATGGAGTGCGGCACCCTTTTCGTGATGGCCAACGTCTACGGTTTTTCCGCCGGGTGCGTCTGCGCGGTGGTGGCGGATCGGACCGAGAAGGAGGCGCCGGACCTCGAAGCCAAGGCGGTGGCGGTGGACGGGGCTATCCGCACGGCCCTGCGGGCGGCGGAAGCGTTCGTCTGAGTTGAGGGGGCCGTTGGGCCCTTTCTGCGGGATCGAGGCGACGGGGAGGGGCGGCGGAATAGGGATGCGAAGCGCCGCTACGGAGGATCCGAAGCGGCGCCGCAAGCCTCACCAGCGGTTGCTGGGGCGGCGATCCTCGCGGGGCCGGGCCTCGTTGACATTGAGGCTGCGGCCTCCCATCGAGCTCTGGTGAAGGGCTTCAATCGCCTCGTCGGCCCCCTCCGCCATCTCGACGAACCCGAAGCCGCGGGGGCGGCCGGTGTCGCGGTCGGTGATCAGCTGGACCGAGGTGACCTCGCCGTACTCTCCGAAGAGCTGGCGGACCTCGTCGTCGGTGGCGCTGAAGGGAAGGTTACCGACGTAGAGCTTTTTGGACATCGTACTTTCTCCTGCTCGGTCTAGGCCGAGCCAACGTTGCTGTGCCCGGCGGGACGCCGGGACGGACTGCATCGAGTTTGTCTATCGGGGCGAGTTGGGTCGACGTGGCGCTGGGGAAGGGAAGTCGGCAGGACGCCGTCTGAGCTTCGGTGGGCGTGGGGTCGTTCGCAGACGAAGGATGAACCCGACGAAGCGCACCCTAGCACGGGCCCACCGGGTCGGCAAACTCCGCCGATCCGGGGCAGCAGTGCGGTGGCCGGAGCAGGGGAGGGCGACCGAGTCTCAGAAGCGGTAGCGTTCGCGCACCTGCTGGATTCTGCTGGCGACATCTTCGGTGACCCCGGCGGCGGTGGCCTTGTCGAAGATGCTCGCGAGGACCCGCTTCTCGTCGTCGTCGATGGAGTCGTCCCGAAGCGCCAGACCGAGAAGGAACTCCAGCTCCTTCATGTCGAGGGTACCGTCGTCCGCAAAGACCCGGATCGATGAGTAGGCGATCTCGATGTGGCTGTGGTCGCTCATGGTGTCTCCTCCTCCCCGCGCCCGGCGGAGGTGGACCTCCGCTCCGCAGTCGGTTATAACCGGTTCTCCAGGAATGGTTATAACCCGCCTGGGGGCGAGGGGCAATGGGGTTCCCCGCCCGAGCCTCGGCCACCGGCCAGGAGCCAGCCATGAGCGATCGTTCGAGCAAAGACTTCGGCGACATCCTCGAAGACTTCGAGCGCCTCCAGGACGGACCGGGGGGCAAGCCCAGGGAGCGGGTGATCCGGCAGGAGCCGAGGGCCGAGCCGAAAGCCAACGTCGCCTATCGGCGCCCTGAAGGGGAAGACGACTTCGCCGCAGCGCTGGCGGAGTTCGAAGGCCAAAAAGGGGAGGCCGCCTTCGCCCGCAAGTCCCCCGAGGTGGGGGAGCGGGTGAAGGGGCAGATCCTGTCCATGGACCTGGAGACCGCGCTGGTGGACATCGGCGCCAAGGCGGAGGCCGTCATCCCCACCGACGAGCTGGCGGACGACGACGGCATCCTGCAGTTCCGCGCCGGCGACGAGGTCACCGCCGAAGTGATCTCGGTGAACCCCGGTGGGGGCCTGGTCCTGCGACCGGTCGGCAGGGGGGTGGACCCCAGGCACGGCCTGGAGGTGGGGGACGTCGTGGAGGGTTTGGTGACCGGCGTCAACAAAGGGGGCGCGGAGGTGGAGGTGAAGAGCCTTCGGGCCTTCTGCCCGGTCTCCCAGCTGGCGGACCGATACGTCGAGGATTCGGCCGAGTTCGTCGGCCGCAGGCTCCGCTTCCGGGTCGAGCGCTACGAGCCCGGCGGCGGGGGTCGCCGGCCGAACGTGGTGCTGTCCCGCAAGGTGTTGCTACAGGAAGAGAAAGCGGCGAAGGCAGAGGCCGTACGGGCCACCTTGACCGCCGGCGCCTTGGTGCGGGGCAAGGTGACGGCCCTCGCCGACTACGGCGCCTTCATCGACCTCGGGGGCCTCGAGGGGCTGATGCACGTCAGCGAGCTGTCCCATCGCCGGGTGGCCCACCCCTCGGAGCTGCTGAAGGTGGGGCAGGAGGTGGAGGTGCGGATCACCAAGCTGGAGCAGGGCAAGGACGGCCGCGACCGGGTGTCCCTGTCGATGAAGGCCCTGGAGCGGGACCCCTGGCTCGACGCGGTGTCCAAGTGGGCTGAAGGCACCGTCGCCACAGGCAAGGTGATGCGGCTCGAAGCGTTCGGCGCCTTCGTCGAGCTGGAACCCGGCGTGGAGGGGCTGGTCCACATCAGCGAGCTGGGGGGCGGTCGGCGTATCCATCATCCCCGGGAGGTGCTCGAAAAAGGGCAGGGCCTCGCGGTGCGGGTCCTCGGCGTCGACGGGGCCCGCAAGCGAATCTCTCTGCAGCCCGTCGAAGGGGGGGAAGGGGTGGAGGACGGCCCGTCGGTGCGGGAGCTCCTCGACCAGCACAGGTCCACCGGCGAGGGCTTCGGCGCCATGGCGGCGTTTTTTGAGAAGGGCGGTCGCAAGAAGGGCTGAGGGCGGAGCGAAACCAGCCTCCGCCTTCTAGGTCTCCCCGGGACCTTCCCGCCCCGGGCGCAGGGTGGCGACGTCCTCCCCGAGGCGGGCCCACACCCGGTCCCCCGGCGCCCAGGGTCTTCGGGCCAGGTCCCGCACGTCGACGGTGGAACCGTCGTCGAGGTGGACCGTCAGGTGCACCAGGGCCCCTTCGGAAACCGTCGCCTCGACGCGGGCGCCGACGGCGCCGGCCTCCGGCTCCCGGAACAGCTCCACGGACTCGGGGCGGAAGAGGACGTCCACCCGGTCCCCTTCACCGTAGCCATCCGCGGGCAGCGGCCCAAAGGGGGTGGGGACCTGCCCCCCCTCGACCCTCGCGGAGAGGCGGTTCACCGGGCCGAAGACCTCCGCCACCTCGCCGCTGGCGGACCGGTAGTAGAGCTCGTCGGGGGAGCCGGTCTGGAGGACCCTGCCGGCGCGGATGACGCTCACCGCGTCACCGGCCAGCATGGCCTCCGCGGGGTCGTGGGTGACCATCAGGGTCGCCACACCGGCGGCGCGGAGCACGTCGAGGGTGGCGCGGCGCACGTCGGCCCGAAGTCGGGCGTCCAGGCCGGAAAAGGGCTCGTCCAGGAGCATGACGGCGGGCCGGCGGGCCAGGGCCCGGGCCAGGGCGACCCGCTGCTGCTGGCCGCCGCTCAGGGTGTGGGGCATGGCGTCGGCGTAGTCCGTCATGCCCACCCGGCGCAGCAGGGTGTCGGCGGCGGCTTTGTGGTCCTTCCTGCCGGTACCGTCCATGCCGAAGGTGACGTTGCGCCTCACATCGAGGTGGGGGAACAGGGCGTAGTCCTGGAAGACGAAACCGACGGCCCGCTCCTCGGGCCGCACGTGGATCCGCGGCCCCGCCACCACGGCTCCGCCGATCTCGATCCGTCCCTCCTGAAGGAGCTCGAGGCCCGCCACCAGCCGCAGGAGGGTGGACTTGCCGCTCCCGGACGGCCCCAGCAGGCAGTGGACCTCGCCGGGTGGAACTTCCAGACCGACCCCACGAGCGGCTACGAAGTCCCCGAAGGTGTGGGAAACCTCGGCGATGCGGAGTCCGGAGACGGAGACAGGTGGCATGGGTGGCGGAGATCGAATCCCTAGGTGGGGGCGCCGGGTCGGGTGCGGTCCAGCATCCTCGACAGAATGGCCACCGGAACCAGACCCACCAGGATCAAGGCCAGTGCACCGGTGGACGCTTCTCCGAGGCGCTCGTCCGAAGCCAGCTGGTACACCCGCACCGAGAGGGTCTCGAAGCCGAAGGGTCTGAGGATGAGGGTCGCCGGCAGCTCCTTCACCACGTCGACGAAGACCAGCATGCCGGCGGCCAAGAGCGTACCCCGAAGCAGCGGCAGATGCACCCTGCCGAGCATCCGGATCGGCGACGCGCCGAGGGTCCGTGCGGCGTCGTCGACGGAGGGGCGAACCCGCAACAGGCTGGCCTGGACCAGGTGGATGGACACGGCCAGAAAGCGGGTTTGGTAGCCGTACAGGATGGCGACGACGGTGCCGCTCAGCACGAGACCGGGGGTGGTGCCGAAGAGGAACCCCGCGACGGCGTTGATCCGATGGTCGGCCCAGGTGACGGCGATCAGGATGCCGATGGCGATGACGCCCCCCGGGATGGCGTAGCCGATGCTGGCGATCCGCGTCATCAGCCGCGTGGCGGGGTTGGTGTGGAGACGCCGGCCGAAGGTCACCAGGACCGCCAGCGTCACAGCGAGGGTGCTGGCGATGGCCCCCAGGACGAAACTGTTGGTCCCGATCTCGAAGAACATCTCCCGCGCCCGGGCGTCCCCCTCCAGCCAAGCCCGGCGGGCGAAGATGGCGGCGGGGACGGCGAAGCCGAAGAGCACCGGCGCGGCACAGGCGACGGTGGCGAGGGCGGCGCGGGGCCCCCGCAGTTCCCAGGACGGCAGGTTACGGTAGCGCGCCGAGGTGTGGTGGAAGCGGGCGGCGCGTCGGGCGAAAGCTTCGAGGCCGATCAGCAGGACAACGAACAGCAGGAGGCACGCGGAGAGCTGGGCCGCCACCGTCAGGGCGTGTCCGTTGGGCAGCTTGAAGGTTCGATAAATGCCGGTGGCGAAGGTGTCCACGGCGCAGTACTCCACGGCGCCGAACTCTGCGAGGGTCTCCATCAGCACCAGGGACAAACCGGC
>JBCDIS010000154.1:0-16383 GCA_038748685.1 Acidobacteriota bacterium
GCGCGCCAGCCTCGACAACCTCCAAGGCCGCGAGTTGGACCAGGCGGGGCGACAGCAAGCCCTCGCCAACCTCGACATCGCCTCCGGTCCGGTCAGCCCCGACCCCACCACCTTCGCTGACGCCCGGGGGGTCCTGGAGAGCTCCGGCCTCTGGACCCCCGAACGCCTGGCGCCGGCGGTACGGCGGCACCTGGACGCCGGACTCCACGACCGCGCCGAGGAGTCCCCCGGCCCCGGGGACCCATGCTTCGATCGGACGGAGGTCCACGTCGTCGGCAACAACCGCCGGGCAGCAGAAGCCGCCCTCGCCGAGGCAAAGAACCGCGGCTACCGGCCCCTCCTGCTCACCACCACCCTCACCGGGGAAGCCCGGGAGGTCGCCAAGGTCTTGACGTCGGGGGCCCGGGAAATCCGCGCCAGCGGCCAGCCGGTGAAGGCCCCCGCATGCCTCGTGGCGGCGGGGGAGACCACCGTCACCGTCACCGGGGACGGCCTCGGCGGTCGTAACCAGGAGCTGGCCCTCGCCACGGCCCTGGCCCTCGAAGGCGAACCCGGGATCCTGGCGGCGTGCGTCGGTACCGACGGCATCGACGGCCCCACGGACGCCGCCGGCGCCATGGTGGACGGCGGAACGGTCCGCCGAGCCCGCGCCGCCGGCCTCGACCCCGACGACCATCTGCTCCGCAACGACGCCTATCGGTTCTTCGAGCCGCTCGGGGACCTGGTGATCACCGGGCCCACCGGAACCAACGTTATGGACCTGGCGCTCTTCCTCGTCGAACCCTGAGTCCCCAGGGGGAGGGTTCAAAGAGGCTTGGGGCTGAAAAGATGCCCATGGGAGTTGACTACGGCGTGTCGCGGGGAGCACGGTATGCTCCCATGCCGATGGCTCTCTATAACCTTTCCCCGCGACCCATCCGCCGCGAATCTTGGCGGTCGGCTCGTCCCCCCGCGGCCCTCGTCGCCCTCGCTCTGGTAGTCCTGTTCAGCGTCCCCGCATCCCCCCTGGTTGCCGACGACGCCCGCGCTCCGTCGCCCGCCGCCGGGGACGGGGATCTCCAGCGGGTGCTCGACCGAGGGGCCCTGAGGATGCTGTGCGTGCCGAATCAGGAGAATCCATTCATCCGTACCAACCTCGACGCCGGGCCCATGAAGCGGGTCGGGGGCACCGATGCCTTCTCCGGCTACGATGTCGAGATCCTCTCGCTCGTCGCCCAGGAGCTCGGGGTGGAGCTCCAGATCGTGCCGGCCCTGAGCGACGAGGGTCTCCCCAGCTATCCCAACCTGATCCCGGCCCTTCTGGCGGGGGAGGGGGACATCATCGCCAGTTCGTTCTCGGTCACCGACGAGCGACAGCGCAAAATCTCGTTCAGCGAGCCTTACTGGCGGAGCCGCGTTGCGGTGGTGGTGCGCAAGGATCGCACGGACATCCGCAGCGTCGACGACCTTGCGGGTCTCAAGGCGTCGGTGCTCCCGGGATCGAGCCACTCCGAATTCCTAGACACCCTGCCGGGAATCCGCCGGGTGGAAGTGGACCTCGGTATCGAGAGCTACGAGGCCGTCTCGGACGGCAGGGCGGACTTCCTTCTCGACGACTACCAGGGAAGTCAGCCCGGCTTCATGCGTTTCACCGACGATCTCCAGATCGCCTTTGATCTGCCCCTCGAGGACTCCTACGCCCTCGGACTGCGGCCCGGTAGCGATTTGCTGGACAGGATCAACGGGGTGCTCCAGGAGCTCCGCGACAGCGGCCATCTCGGCGCCATCTTCGAAGAATAGGCCCACCGACGGTGGCTGGGAACCGGGCTCAGCCGCCGATTGGGTTCGCTCGGCCCGTCCACCGAGGGTAGACATTTGTTCCCACGGGGACGACGGTCAGCGCGAATCCGTGGACCGCGGAGACACACGGGCACAGTCTACGGGTGTAGCGCCGACGCACCTCGCGTCGGCATGGAATACAACACCCTAGGAGATGACTCCCATGCCTGGACGTTCGCTCTCTTGTCCACGCCCCCCACGGAGCACCGCCGCTGCGATCAGCTCGTTCGTTTTCCTCCTTCCGGCCCTCGCCTTCGGCGTCTGCGGCGACAATGCCCTTCGGTTCGGCCTGATCGACGAGCAGACCCGCCGGCCGGTGTCCTGCGTCGACCCCGGCGACGCGGTCCGCCTACAGGTCCTGGGGCCCGACCTGCTACCTCCAGCTTTCCAGAGCGGATTCCGCTGCGCCATGGGGAGCGCGCGGCCCTCGTCCCGGTGGCGGAGATTCGCCGGCTTGAGGCCCACCGGAAGAAAGTTCGGATCTATGCCCGCGACCGGATCCACGAAGTGAGGGACAGCCTGAAGCGCTTCGAAGCCGAGGATCTCGACCCGCGGCGGTTCGTCCGGGTCAACCGCTCCCAGATCGTCCACCTCGCGTTCGTGGTGGAGATCCAGCCTTGGTTCCACGGGGAGCGGGCCTTGGTGTTGGACGACGGAACCCACGTCGTCACCAGCCGCAGGTTTCGCGATCGGGTCCGCCGAGCCCTACCGGGCTGCTGAAGATAGCGCCGCGCTCTCTAGGAGAAAGAGGGGCAGAACCTTTTCTGCGCCGGGGCGTATCACTGCCGCGTGGATATATTCACAGTTGATATATGCAAAGCGGATATATTGAAGCCATGAGCGATCCCAAAGAGTCAGACCTGGACGACCCCCTCCGTTTTCTGCCCCTGCCTCCGATGACCTTCCACATCCTGATGGCCCTCGCCGACCAGGATCGCCACGGATACGCCATCCTCCAGGAGGTGACCGAGCGGACCAACGGCAAGGTCCGCCTCGGCGCCGGGACCCTGTACCGGACCATCCACCGACTCAAGGAGCAAGGGCTGGTGGCCGAAGCCCTCGACCGCCCGTCGCCGGAGCTGGATGACGAACGTCGGCGGTATTACCGCCTCACCCCGCTGGGAACCCGCGTCGCCCGGGCGGAAACCGAACGGCTGGGCCAAATGGTGGACCTGGCCAAGTCCCTGGGCTTCGCTCGGGGGACGGTCTAATGCGGCTGTTCCACTGGCTGCTGCGGCTGTTCCCGGCGTCCTTCCGGAACGACTACGGACGGGAGATGGGGGAGGTCTTCGCAGAGCGACGGCGGGCGGCCTCTGGCCCGGGGGCCGTCTCGGGCCTATGGATCGAAACCTTGGCGGACATGGTGGGGGCGGGCCTTCGGGCCCACCTCGACATCCTGCGCCAAGATCTTCGGGTCACCGGCCGTGGACTCCTGCGGGCGCCGGGATTCGCGCTGACGGTGGTGACGGTGGTGGCCTTGGGCATCGGCGCCAACACGGCCGTCTTCACCGTCACCGACCACGTCTTGCTGCGCCCCCTGCCCTACGACGAGCCGGCGCGGCTGGTGCAGGTGTGGGAGCGGCATCCGGAATACAGGCAGATGGAGGCGTCGCCGCCGAATTTCAAGGATTGGCAGGCCATGTCCACCTCCTTCGAGTCCATGGCGGCCTACACCTCGATGGCCATGAACCTCCTGGGGCGCGGAGACCCGCAGCGGGTCCGTGGCACCGCCGTCACCGGCGATCTCTTCGAGCTCCTCGGGGCCCAGCCGCTGGCGGGAAGGGCGCTGGTCTCCGCCGACGGCGACCCGGGGGCGGAACCGGTGATCGTCCTCGGCTATGGGCTGTGGCAATCGGCCTTCGGCGGTGACGAGAGGATTCTGGGCACCACCGTCACCTTCGACACCGGTGCCTACGAGGTCGTAGGGCTGATGCCGAGGGGCTTCGCCTTCCCAAGGCGGGACTCCATGTTCTGGATCCCACGGCACCCCCTGTCCCAAGAGGACGAGGAGGACCGCAACAACCACTACCTCCAGGTCGTGGGCCGGCTGGCGCCGGGGTTCACCCGGGAACAGGCCCAGATCGAGATGGGCCTCGTGGGGGAGCGGCTGCAGGAACGGTACCCCGAGGACAACGGGGACAAGGGCGTGTCGGTATACCCCATGCGGGACAGCGTCTCGAGCCAAAGCCGTCTACTGCTCCTGGCCCTCGCCGGCGCCGCCGGGTGCGTCTTGCTCATCGCCTGTTTGAACGTGGCGAACCTTCTCCTCGCCCGCACCCTGGCGCGGCAGCGGGAGCTGACGGTCCGAACCGCCCTCGGCGCCGGCCGAGAGCGTCTGGTTCGTCAGCTCCTGACGGAAAGCCTGGTGCTCGCGACCCTGGGGGGAGCCGCGGGAATCGGCCTAGGAGCCCTGGCGGTTCCCCTCCTGGCGCGGCTGGTGCCGTCCAACCTACCGATCCCCGAAGCGACCGCTTTGGACCCGCGGGTGATGCTCTTCGCAGGCCTCGCGACGCTGGTGACAGGCCTCGCCTTCGGCGTGCTTCCAGCACTGCGAATCGCCGGTCGGAGGAGCCTCTCCGGTGCCCTCGGCAGCTCCCGGACGGCCCTCGGGGCCCGCACCGAAAAGGTCCGATCGGCCCTGGTGGTGGGGGAGGTGGCGGCCTCCATCGCCCTGCTGGTGGCGGCGGGCCTCCTGGTTCAAGCCCTATGGCGGGTCCAGGAAGTGAACCCCGGATTCGATACCGAGGGGATCCTTGCGGTGAGCACTCCGCTTCCCTACGTCGACTACGGCGAGACCGCCAAGCGGGTCGCCTACTACGACCAGGTGCTGTCCCGGGTCCGCGGGCTACCGGGGGTCGAAAACGCTGCGTTCATCAGTTTTCTACCCATGACCATGACCGGCGGAATCTGGGAGGTGACCCCCGCCGGGGCGGAGGAGAGGGAGCGGCCGTCGCGGGCGAGCCTGCGATTTGTCACGCCGGGGTTCTTCGACACCTTGGATATCCCCATCGAGTCCGGCCGCGACGTGGCGACGACCGACACCCAGGACACCCTCTTTGTGGCGGTGGTGAGCCGGTCCTTCGCCGAATCGTACTTCCCGGGCCAGGATCCACTCGGCCGCCGGTTCGACTTCGCATTCCAAGAACGCACCATCGTCGGCGTCGTGGGGGACATCCGCGTGCGGGGACTGGAGCGGTCCAGCGAACCCCAGGTCTACGTTCCCAGCGGACAGGTACCGGACCAGGGGCTCGTCTTCTACATGCCCAAGGACCTGGCGATCCGCACCTCCCTCGACCCCATGTCCCTGGCGCCGCAGGTCCGCGCGGCGATCCGCGAGGTGGCCCCCCAGGTGCCCGTCTCCAGCGTCCGTCCCTTGACCGCGGTGCTCGACGAGCAAACCGCCCCGCGGCAGGCCCAGCTCCGGGTGCTCGGGGCTTTCGCGGGCCTGGCCCTGCTGCTGGCGGGCATCGGGATCCACGGCCTGCTCTCCTTCGCCGTCTCGCAGCGGACCCGGGAAATCGGCCTAAGGATGGCCCTGGGGGCCCGCGCTGGCGACATCCTCGGCATGGTCCTGCGGGAGGGGGTCTGGCTGGCGGCGGTGGGGGGCGGCGTCGGCCTCGGCCTTGCCTGGGTGGCGGGCAGGACCCTGGAGTCCATCCTCGCGGGTGTCCAGCCGGCGAACCTGTGGAGCCTCGCCGTCGCGTGCGGGCTCACCTCGGTCATGACCCTGAGCGGCAGCCTACTCCCGGCCCTACGGGCATCCAGGGTGCCGCCGACAACCGCCCTGCGGGAGGACTGAGGTCACCGAACGCCGAGCCGGCGGTGGGCTAAAATCGTCAGATGCTGCACGACGATGTCCCCAGCCTGCCGGAACCCATCGCCCGTCGATTTCCGTTTCGCCGCCGGCGCTATGTCGTCCAGGACGGAGCCTACTCCGGCCGATCGATCTGCTTCGTGGACGACGGCGACCCAGGGGGCAGGCCGGTGGTGCTCGTCCACGGAAACCCCACCTGGAGCTTCCTCTGGCGCAAAGTGATCCGGTGCCTGTCGGGCCTGCGGATCCTGGCGCCGGATCTTCTGGGTTTGGGGTGCTCCGACAAGCTGCCGAAGCTGGGGGACCACACCGTCCAAGACCACGGCGACGCCCTTGCCGAGTGGATCCGGGCCCTCGACCTCCGGGGCATGATCCTCGTGGGTCAGGATTGGGGCGGGCCGATGGTCACCGGTATCGGCGCCCGCGAACCGGAGCGGGTAGCGGGCCTGGTGGCCGCCAACACCGCCATCGCCCTGCCGAGTAGGCCCAGGGGTACGGCCTTCCACCGCTTCGCCAGGACCCCGATCGCCTCCGACGTCGTGTTCCGGCTGCTGGGCTTTCCCCAGACGGTGCTCCACAGGACCCAGGGGGATCCGTTGTCGATACAGGGCGATGTCGCCCGAGCCTACCGCTGGCCGCTGCGGCGGTTCCGGGATCGGATCGCACCCCTGGCCCTGGCGAGAATGGTCCCCTCGGGGCCCGAACACCCCAGCCTGCCGGACATGCGGCGGGGGGAAGCCTGGGCGTCGTCCTTCGAAGGGCCCGTCAGCCTGGTTTGGGGGGAGCGGGATCCGATCCTCGGCAGGGCCCTGAAGCGGCACGTGGAGCGCTGGCCCGAGGCTCCGGTGCGGCGAACCCAGGCGGGGCATTTCCTCCAGGAGGAAGTGCCCGAGGTGCTGGCGGAGGCGATCCAAGGGATGGCCGCCGCCCTCGACGGCCGGGGCTAGACCGGTGGCAGAACAGGAAGGTGTCATCAAGTTCGATCTCCGATACCGGAGGACAACGGCGGAAGACACCTGGGCCGGAGTCCTGAAAGCTCACACCCTGCTGCGGAACCTCGACGGATGGAGGGCGGTGCTGAGGCGCCTCGCCCTCCTCGGCAGCGATCCCGACCGCTACGACGGCTACGGTTTCGGCAACCTAAGCCACCGCCTGACCGGTAGCGGGCCCGCAGGTGGGCGCAGCTTCGTGATCAGCGGTAGCCAGACCGGCCATCTTCCGGCGTTGGGGACCGAGGGCTGGGCGCGGGTGGACCGCTGGGACGCTATAGCCAATCGCATCGAGGCCAGCGGGCCCACACGCCCCTCCTCCGAATCGCTGACCCACGCGGCGGTGTACGACGCGGTTCCCGCCGCCCGGGCCGTGCTCCACGTCCACAGCCCGGAGCTCTGGGGCGGCGCGGCGGACCTGGGTCTCCAGACCACGGGGGATGCGATTCCCTACGGGACGCCGGAGATGGCGGCGGAGGTCGCTCGGCTCGTGGTGCCGGCGGGGGGCGGAGGGGCACCGCCGAAGACCGGCCTCTTCGTGATGGCGGGCCACGAGGACGGGGTGGTCGCCTGGGGACCTTCCATCTCGGCGGCGGGTACCGTCCTGGTCACCGCCCTCGGGGAGGCCCTGGCCCTCGGGTCTACCTAGTGACGGCTCCGCCAGTGAGGAAACCCTTTAGAAACGCGCGGCGACAGGCGAGGTCCCAACCGTCGGTGGGGCGTCCGCGGCCGAGGAGGCGCCTCATGCGCACCGCTGCGCCGAAGAGGGTCGGCCGCAGGGCCAGCGGCCAGAGAAGGCGCGGGTGCTTCCGGATCGCATATCGGGCCGACGCCCCGGCACGCCGCTGCCGATCCAGGAACGGCGTGAGGTCGTCGTAGCAGTGATCGTGCCAGCACAGGGCCCCCGGCCGGTAGACGGTCCGCCAGCCGCGGGCCTGCCAGCGCCAAGCCATCTCGGTATCCTCCACGGCGGCGTGGGGGAAGCCCTCGTCGAAGGGCTCGTCCACCAACCACCGCCTCGGGGCCGAGAGGTTCGAACCGAGGACAGCGGTGAAGGGAATCACTGTTCCGTCCCGCAGGCCGCGGAAGTAGAACTGGGGGCCCGCCGGGGCGAGGAAGTCCATCAGCGGCGTGACCGGACGTTCCGGGTCCCAGTCGATATGCCCTTGGACCGCCATCGGCCCGTCGTCCCCTTGCCCCGGGAGCCCAGTTGCCAGATGCCCAGACGCCAAGTGCCATCGCAGGCAGCCCGGTGCGGGGCGGGTATCGTCGCCGAGGAACAGGATCCGCTCACCCCTGGCGGCGGCGACGCCGCGGTTGCGGGCGGCGGCTGGCCCGGCGCCGTCCTGCCGAAGAACCGTAATCGCCAGTCGGGGATCGGAAAAGCCATCTAGGAAGGGGAGGGTGTCGTCCGTACCGCCGTCGTCCACCACCACCACTTGGAGGGGTCCACCGGGCAGAGCCTCGGCGGCCTCCTGGGCCAGGGCGGCGAGGGTCGACGCCAGCTGGCGCCGCCGGTTGCGGGTCGGAATGACCACCGAGAGCGCCCCGGGAGCCGTCTCCGCGGGCTTGCCCGGAGACCCTCGGCCGCCGGTCAAGGCTCCAGCTCCGCCAGCAGATCGACGGCGGCGCGACGGAACGGGTGATTCGGGTCGAGGAGGCGATCGTAGGCGGGGGGAGGGGAGTTCGTCGTCCCCCGGAGGGCCAGAAGCTGGAGAAGGAGAGTCTCGGCGCCGAAGCGGGGTAGGGAGCGCCAGAGGCGGGTCTCCAGCTCGTCGGCGGACGCCACCTCCGGCGAGATCCCCCGCAGCACCCGGCGGGCGTGACGGGCTAGGAGCCAGAGGATCTCGAAGCGCATCAGGCCGCGCCCTTCGTCGCGCCCCTCCGAAATGGTGTTGCTGCCGTGGACGCGATAGCGCACCAAGGGCTCCTCGACCACTTCCATCTTGCCCAGGTGGCAAGCGCCCAGGAGAAAATCCCAGTCGTGGGCGTAGCGCAGCGGCAGAAAGTCGAGCCCACGGCGCGAGACGAGATCCCGGCGGAAGGCGGCGTTCGAGGTGGTGGCTACGTAGTTGGTTTCGAGCAAGGCAAGGGTGGGGTCCCCGAGGTCCGCCAGGCTCGCTCCTGGCCTGGGTTTCGGCCACGGCTCCATATTCCGCCATCCCTCCTTGACCCCGAGCGTCTCGCCGTCACCGTCGACGATGCGCAACCAGCTGGCCGCCAGGGCGAGGTCCGGGTCGTCGTCGAAGAGGGCCAACAGGCGATCGATGCGACCCGCTTCGAAGGCGTCGTCGGAATTGAGGATGAAGATGACGGGGGCCTTCGCCAGGGACACTCCGCGGGAGAGGGCGGCGTGGGCGCCGGCGTTGGCCTGGGGAAAGAGGCGGATCCGCGAATCGCCGAAGGATTCGATCCGGGCCACCGAATCGTCGGTAGAGCCGTCGTCCACCACCACCACCTCCACCGGCAGGTCCGTCGTCAGGCAGCTGGCGAGGGCCTCTTCGATGTACTTCCCGTGGTTGTAGGACGGGATCACCACCGACGCCCGGGGCGAGGCGTCAGCCATCGGCGGGCTCCCCCCCGGACCGGCGGACGTACTGCGGAAACAGGGCGGACTCATACTCACGACGGAAACGCTGAAGACCGAAACGATCGGCGACCCTCTGGCGCCCCCGGCCCCCTTCCTCCCGCCGAAGGTCCGGGTCCATCAGTCGCCGAATTCCGGCCTCCAGGGCGTCGAGGTCGCCGGGCCGCCCCACCGTCACGCCGCCGCCGCCCTCCAGCAACAGAGGAATGTCCCCCACCGCCGGCGCCACGCAGGGGATCCCCCGGGCCAACCCGTCCAGCAGGAAGACCGGCAGCCCCTCGTAGGCGGAGGTCATGAGGCAAAGGTCGAGGGCGTCGTAGAGGGGGAGCACGTCAGCGACGAGGGGGCGCCGCAGGAGGCTGGGGGCCGGCCGGCGGGCGAGCTCACCGTCCACGGCGGAGCTCAGGGGACCGCCGCCCACGAGAAGGAACCGCACATTCTCCCCGTCGAACCGCCTCGACAGGGCGACGATGTCCAGGGGGCGTTTCTGGGGATGGAGGCGGATGAAGGTGCCCACAACGAAGGTGTCTTCACCGAGACCCAGCTCGGCCCTCCGGTCCCTCCTGCGGGCCCGGGCCTTCTCGGCGGCAAAGGGCGTCGGGACGTCGACGCCGTGGTGGATCGTGGCGATCTGATCCGGAGACCCGCCGCGGGCTTCGAGGGCGTCGGCGGTGCGCCGGTTGACCGCGACGTGCAGGTCGACGGCCCTCAGCACCTCCGGCGAGGTCCGGGCGGTCCACCCCCCTTCGTGGTTGTAGAGCTGCGCCACCTGGCGCAGGCCGGGGAAGCGTCGGCGAAGGTCCGCGGCGTGGTCGTAGAAAAACACGGTGCCGTTCCACGACACCAGGGTTTCTACCCGCCAGCGCCGAATGAGGTGCCCCAGGGCGCCGCCGTGGGCGTCCCTGGGCAGCCAGTCCCCGAGGGTGTAAACGTGGGGGGTAAGGTCCCGACACCGGTCGACGGTCTGCCCGAGCCCCTGCTGGTGAGGCTCCAGGGTCACCACCAGGACACGGTAGCGACCTGCCCAGTCGGCGATGAGGTCAAAGAGCAGGCGTTCCGCTCCGCCCACCGCCAGGAACGGGAGAAGGAAGAGGACGGTGGGGGGCCCCGGGACTGCACCCAGGTCTTCGAGGGCGACGCTCAGATCCCGCGCGGAGCGCCGGACCACCCCGGGCCTTCCGCCGGGGGCCAGAATGTGAGGGCCGGAGCGGGGGAGGGGACACGGGGCGGTTCCCGGGCCGTCCAAGGAGGTCAAGTGGGGCAACGCCCGGCCGACGGCGGGCCGCGCCGGGTCTCCTGGACGAGGACTCCGCAGCAGTACCGGCGTGCCGACGCCGGGGAACGGAGCCAGGTCCCCCGTCGGACCATGGGCGTCCGGAGCCGGTTCAGCCCACCCGGTCATCACCAGATCCGAGTCCTCAGCGACGGCGGCCATCAACATCGACTCGACGAGGGTCGCCGGCAGGCCGCGAACCGCGGCGGCGTCCCCCTCCAGACACAGCGTGTATCGAGGGTGGGACGTCGCCGGATCGACGGGGGGCTCCGTTTGGAGCTCCGCCAGAGCCGCCGCCACCCCGGCGTCCGCCGCCGCCGAAACCTCGGCGTCCGCTGCCACCGTCCAACCGGCGTCCACCGCCCCCGACTCGGCCGCCGGTCCATGGACCACCCGGGGGGGGGCACCGACCGGGGCGGAACGGCTGCGCCACCGATGGCGCGCCAGGGACGCCGAGCGGAGCAGACGCCGCGCCGGTCGACGCCAGAGCGGGCTGTAGCCCCAGAACAGCGCCTCCAGGCGATGCCGAAGTCCCAAGCCTACGCCCCCCGGGCGCTCAGCATCGCGGTGACCGGCTGCCCGTCGAGTGCCGCCCCGTAGCGCTCGGCACAGGTGGCGACGTCCAGCTCGGCGGCCACCGCGTGGGTGAGGGCGGCGCGGCGGGCCCGCTCGTCATCGTCCGCCAGGGAACGGACCGCGGCTTCGAGGGCGTCGAGATCACCGGGCTCGTCCACCACCCAGCCGGCGCCGGTGTGGCGCAGGAGCCAACCCATGTCACCGACGTCGGTGCCGAGGAACGGACGACCCGCCTGCAGGCTCTCGATGAGGAAGACCGGCAACCCCTCGTAGTCCGACACCAGGCAACCCGCGTCACAGGCCACCAAAAGGTCGGGGATATCGTCGCGGAAGGCCAGGCGCCGGATCCGGGCAGCGGTGCCTTCGATCGCTGCGTCCACCTCGTCCTCCAGCGGTCCTCCGCCGACCGCCAGAAAGTGGACCCGCTCGAGATCCTGGACCCGCTCCGCGAGCCGCACCAGGTCGGTGGGGCGCTTTTGCGCGTGCATGCGGGCGGCGGTGAGCAGGACCACCGCGTCCTCCGGTAGCCCCAGTTCCCCCCGCAGCCTTCGGCGGGTGGCTTCGGCGTCGGTACCGACGGGAAAGGTCCCCGGCCTCCGGCCGCAGGGCCAGATCACCGGCACCCGGTCGGCGGGCCAGCCCTTCTCGGTGGTCAGCGTATGGGCGATGCGGCGATTCTCCGCCACGCAGAAATCGAGCCAATCGAGGGTGCCCGGACCATAGGAGTCGATGTACCCCACCCGGTGGTCGTAGAGGTGGTCGACGATCCGCAGATCCGGCCGCTCTTGCTTCAGCCTCGGGATCAGCTCGTAGAAGAGGGTGGTGCCGTTGGCGTTGTAGAGGATCTTCGCCCCGAGGGAATCGAGCAGGGACGAGAGGATGCCGGTCATCGCCGCGGGGTGCACTAGGTCGCCGAGGCTGTAAACCCTGGGGGACAGAGTCTCGAAATCCGGCCGGCGATCCCCGAGCTCGGGTCTGTGGGGTGCGAGGGTGACGAAGGCGAATTCGAATCGGTCCCGGAGCACGGCGAGGGTTTCGAAGAGGGTGTGCTCGGCACCGCCGCGGGCGAGGAACGGCGCCAACACCAGGACCCTGGGCTTGGTTCCGGACAGGGACCGGCGCCGCAGCATTGCGGCGTCCCGCAGCACCAGCTCCGCCTTGGGGCCAAGGTCATAGGAAGCGACGTAGTCCCCCCGGCGGAAGCGGTGGTGGAAGGCGGGTTCCCCTCCGGGCTCCAGGGGGCGGGTGCCGCCGGTGTCGATGGCCTTCACGAGGACCCGCGGCCGAAGGGGGCGGATGCGGTCCGTCGCGGCGTCGTGGTGCCAGGAGCTGGCGGCGAAGAGGGTCCTGGACCGGTGCATCGGTTCCGTCAGCTCGGAGGGAGACCGGGGCTCGACACCGAGTGCGGGGGCGAGCCGCTCCGCCAGGACCACCGCGTCGACCTCTTCGGCGGCGAGCACCAGAAGGGCAGACTCCGCCCAGGCGGGATATACCTCCGGCAGCAGCGGCGGAGCGCCGAAAAACAGGGCGGGGGAGTCGTCGTCGGTGCCACCTTCGGCGTCCACCCGCCAGACTTCCTCACCGCCATCGTCGAGACCGACGGCCCGCAGCTCCGCCAAGGTCTGGCCTGCACACCAGGCGACGGCTTCTTCGGCGCTGACCCGCGTCGCCGGTACCCTTAGCTCCACCGCCCAGCCCTCGGCCCCGGACCATTGGGTAAACACATAGGACGCCTCACCGGCGGGTCGCGCGTCGCCGAGGTCGGAACGGTAGCGCCAGCTGCGCCAGCGATGGGCGAGGGGCCGGGCGAAGGGGGCGAGCCAGCGGCGCAGGGATTCGGGGAGACGGGCCATGGGGTAGGGAGGTTCGGGGCCGGAAAACGGGGCGCCCAAAGGGCTTTCAGGCTACCACAGTGCTACCATGCCGCCGATGCGAAACCCCTCGGAGAACGCCCCCTCCGAAGCCGCGGCGGGCTTCGGATACAGCGACGGCCTGGAGGTCGAAAGACGTCTGCTGGAGATCCTCCGCGGCGCCGATGATCTATCGTCCGGGATCCAGGTGGCGGCTGAGCATCAGGGGGAGTCCTGGCCTGTCCGCTACCACCTCGCCGCAGAACGTTCCCAGCTCATCCGACACCTCGATTTCTCCGCCCTCGACGTCGTCGAACTGGGGGCTGGGATGGGGGGCGTGTCCCGCTTCCTCGCCGAAACCGCCGGAAGCCTGTTGGCGGTGGAGGGCAGCGAGCTCCGGCTGGCCTGCCTGCGGGAGCGACTCCGAGACCTCGAAGGCTGGAGCGCCGTCCACAGCCGCATCGAAGACTTTGCCCCAGGGCGGACCTTCGACGTCGTCTGCGTCTTCGGCGTGCTCGAGTACTCCGAGCTATACATGCGCCCCGCCGGTGACGGCCGTGATCCCTTCGACGCGTTTCTGGCCCACGCCGCATCCTTGCTAGGGGAAGACGGCATCCTGCTCTTGGCCATCGAGAATCCCCTCGGCATCCAATACTGGACCGGCGTCGGCGAGGACCATACCGGCAACCTTTTCGACGGTGTGGCGGGCTATTCCCTCGGCCCGTCCGCCCGCACCTTCTCGCGCCGGGAGCTCACGGACCGACTGGCGCGCCAAGGGCTCGTTGCGGACCGCTGGTACCTGCCGTTTCCCGACTACAAGCTACCCGCCAGCGTCCAGTTAGCCGACCTCGTGGACCTGGACGCAGATCTGGCGGTGGACCTGGCCTGCTTCCGGCCATTCGCCGAAGGACGGGGACGTAGCCACCTCGTCCCCGACTACCTCGCCCTCCACACCCTGGCCCGCGCCGGGCATTTCGCGGAGTTCTCGAACTCCTTTCTGGTGGCCGCCACCCGATCGGGGGCTCCGGGGGAGACGCTGCGTCGACTCGTCGGTGAACCCGATCGCGTCGCCTGGCACTACTCCCCCGGGCGATCGGTACCCACCCACACCGACTTTCGGGCGAGCGGCGCCGGCGTTCGCGTGTCGAAACGTGCGATGGATGGAGCGGACTCAACACGAAGCTTCGGCAGCGGCGAGGACGTGGTGGAGTGGAGGGCCCCCTCCGAAGGGGAGGTGGCGCGGGGGGAGCGGCTCCGCCATCGACTGCTGCGCCGGGCTTGGTTCGGTGAGGGGGACGCCCTCTTCGAAGACCTGCGGGCTTTCATCGCCGCCATGCTGGAGCGCTTCGCCCACCCGGATCTGCCGGACCGACTCGTCGGCGAGAGTCTGGATGCAGTCACCGGCAATGCGGTCGTCGATGAGCAAGGGCGCTACGACCTCTTCGACCTCGAATGGCATGCCCCCGCGGGGGTACCGGCGTCGTGGCTGGTCCTTCGGAACGTCCTCGGCCTCGTCCACGACGCTGCGTTTCACCGGGGCCACGGCTGGGTCTCCTACGAGCAACTCTACCGAAGGCTCTGCGCAGCCCTGGCGCTCCCCCCCCAGCTGAGCAGGGATGTCGAACTAGAAGCCGGCCTTCGGGGCCGGGTCACCCCCCGCAGCGCTGAGTCCTGGCGGCAGGATCTGCTGCGGCATTTGCGGGCGCCCCTACCGGCCCCACCGCTGAAGGATCCGGAGTTCGTCGACGCTTGGCGGCGGAGGGTCGAGACCTTGGAGGAGTTGGCCCTCGACGGGTCGGAAGATCGGTTGGCGGGGGCGGAGGAGCGGGCCATGGCCATGGCGAGCCGCCTGGCGGAGCTCCAGGATGTCGTGCAATTCCAACAGGAAACCCTCCGGGCCCAGGCCGAGACCCTAGCGGCCCAGCAAGGCCAGCTCCTGAAAGCAGAACACGAGCTGGCGGCCCGCGCCGACGTGCTGCGCCACCGGGAAGGGGAGCTGGCCCAGCTCCCGGGGCTCCAGGCCAGGGTCGCCAGCCTCGAAGCGGACCTCGCTTCCACCACTGCGGAGCTTCAACGCGCCACAGCGGAAGGGGACCTCTGGCGACACCTCGGGACCTCGGCCCGCCACCGCTGGGTCGAGAGAATCTACGGGATCCTCGTCCGCGTACCCGGGGTCTCCGGAGCCTGGAGGTTGCTCAAGGTCATCACGGGACGGGCACCCTGACGCCCGCCGCGACACCAGGTACCGGGCCGACTCGACGGGCTCGATACCCGTCGAATCCCTTCCCTGCAAGACGAACAGGCCCCTGGCGTCCGCCTCCTGAACATGCGAGAATTACCCATCTACTCAGGGTCCACAGTCAGTCAGTAAGGCCCGCTCGCCGATTCGCCCCCACTTTTTTTTGCGAATTCGGCGGGTTTCCCAGAGCGATGGCGCGTTACGTCGTCGAAGGCCCCAAAAGAGATCGAGATCGCAAGGTTTCCGGACGCTTGAAAGCAGCCGCGGAACCGCGCGGAATGGGGCCTCCCCAGGTACCGCCTGGGGGTTGCGCCAACCCGCCGGCCTTGTTATGCTGGCGTGGCCTAAGGCGGCAGAGGTATTTGTTGTTGTATTTGCTTCGTACTCGCCGGCCCGTGCCGGAAACCAACCGTTAAGGAGTCAGTCAATGCGGCGGTCTACACAAATCGCAATCTTCTTGATCCTGGGTCTCGCGGCGGCCACCGCCAATGCCGCCACTCTCCAGGTCAACAACACTGCTGCCCTCGGCGGCACCGGTGGCACCGCTTGCAGCGGCGGCCCCTGCGGTCTCGAAGTCGCCTTCCAGGGTGATACCGATCGCGCCTTCCTTCAGGATGATTCCCCCAACGCGGAGGAAATCTACCGCTTCGCTTTCCGCATCGACACCACCAACCTGACCATGGTTCAGGGCACCACCCGCCACGTCGTGGGTTGGGTTCGCGATGCCTCCAACCGCGCCTTCATGCGCCTTGAGCTCCTCCAGGCCAACAACAAGTCTCGGATCATGTTCAAGTGCCGCAACAACGGCAACAACTGGCAGGTCATGAACTCGAACGGCAAGTGGTTCATCTTCGACAACGATGACACACGCTTCATGTTCGAGATGCAGGCCGGTTCCGCTCCGGGCGCCGGCGACGGCCTCTGCCGCGGCACCAAGTTCGCCGCCGACGGCGTGACCCCGAACTTCGTCTCCGAGCGCACCGGCCTGAACAACAGCACCAACTCTGTTGATCACATCCGCGTCGGCGCCGTGAAGGACGTGGACGCCACCACCACCGGCAGCCACTACTTCGACGAGTTCGAGTCGTACCGCACCCTCGCCCCCTGAGGCTGAGGTCAAAGGATACGAAGGAAGAGGCCGGCGACCCAAGGGTCGTCGGCCCTTTCTGTCTCTGAGCAAGCCGATCTGAGAGCCCGCCCCCACCCAAGCGCCGCCGGCCCCAGCCCCCCCCCCCCC
>JBCDIS010000155.1:0-16363 GCA_038748685.1 Acidobacteriota bacterium
CCGGCGAAGCGGAGCGGCGCCTCGGGCCGCAGATGAAGGAGCTCCTGCGCACCGGCGACGCCCTCCAGCGGGGGGGTCTCGACGCCGCCTTCGACGCCGGTGAGCCCTGGCTCCTGGGCACCAAGTCCGTCGCCGCCGCCGTCGCCCTGCGGGGGAGCCTCGGCATGGCGGAGCTCGCCGCCCGTACCGCCGACCCGGCCCTGGGTGGGGCGTCCCGGCGCCGTCTGCGCACCCTGCGGGACCGCATGGAGGTCTTCCAGTGGTTCCAATTCGCGCCTTCGATCCTGCGGCTCCCGGCCCCCCGCGGCGGGGCGGCGACCGCCACCGCGGCGGGTAGCGCCGCGGTCCGCGCCACGGGCCGCGGTCGCGGGACCTTCGAGGCCCTCTGGCTGCTGGAGGGGCTGGGCTACGCCCACGGCGAGGCGGCCTGGGACGGTGAGGTGCTGCTGGAATCGCGGCTGCGGTTCGATCCGAAGCCCCCCCGGGAGCACCGCCTGCCGCTCCACACCGGCCTCGGCCTGTCCCTGGCCCGCCGGTTCCTGCCCCGCCTGCGGGGGGCGGAGGGCCCGGAGCTGGTGGAGCGCCTCGCCGACTTCCGAGACCTGTGCCGGCGCAGCGCCCTGCCGGGCTACGGCCTCCCCGTCTTCGAAGCCCTGGGGCTGTGCGTTCGGCAGATGGCGGCGGACCGGCTGGGGGCCTTCGACCGGGCCCTCGGCGACCTACCGACCGACGGCGACGACATCGGCGCGCCGGAGGAAGCCCGGGCCGCTTTCTGGCACGGCGTCGGCCGGGCGCTGGTCTTCCTGCCGAGTCAGCTGCCGCCGGTCTCCATCGGCCGGCCCCTGGAGAAAGCCCGGACCGAGGCCCCCGACGACCTCGGACGACGCAACGCCGCGGCGGGGGTGGCGTGGGCCGTCACCCTGGCCCACCTGCGGCATCCGGAGATCCTGGAGACGTTCCTGGAGCGCGCCCTGCCGGCGGACGAGCGGGATACGTCGATTCGGGACGCCATCGCCCACGGCATTTCAGGCGCGCTGAGCATTTGGATCCACCACGTGGCGCCGCTCTACACAGACCCCCCGGCCCGGGAGCCTTGGCTGTCGGCTTTGGTGTCCCACCGTCCCGAGGGGGCCGCGGAGGAACGGTGGCGGGCCCTCGTGGCGGAGCCGGCCCGCGCCGCCGCCGCTGCCCAGGGCAGCCCGGAGCTGCCGTGGCGGTCGGCCTTCCGGATCCTGCCGGAGGGGGCGCCGTGATGCGCTCCTGGCTGGAGGGCCGCGTCGACCGCTGGGTGGGCCGCGCCGTCGAGTGGCTCGGCAACCCCGCCCGTCCCCCCGCCGCGCCGCGGGTCCGGGGGGCGGATCCGCCGAGGCCCGAAGCGCCGCGGCCCGAAGCGCCGAAGACCAACGCCCCAATGCGGACGGCGACCCCAGCGACGACGGCCCCAGCGCCGGAGCCCGAGGTGAAGGCGAAGCCGTCCAAACCCCGAACCCCCAAGGCGAAGGCGCCGAAGTTGAAGCCGAAGAGCAAGCCGGCCAAGGCGAAACCGGCCAAGGCCAAAGCTCCGAAGACCAGGTCGGCCAAGGCCCAAACATCGAAGGCCCAAACATCGAAGGCCCGAACTCCCAAGGCGAAGGCTCCCCAAACACCGCGACCGGAGGCGACCTCGACCCAGGTCGAGAGCTTCGTCGCCGCGTCGGCCGGGGCCGAAGGTGGCGACGCCGCGATCCTGGCGGCCCTGGGCGCCGCCGACGGCGCCGCCATGGCCGACCTGGTGAAGGCCACCGGTAAGAGCCGCACCGCCCTGCGGACCCGTCTCCAGGCCCTGCAGGCGTCGGGGCGGATCGAGCGGATCGGCGACGGCCTCAAGACCCGCTATCGTCGGGTCGACTGAATCTACGATCGAACAGGACGACGAACCCCCCTGGAAAACCGCGGAGGCACCCGGAATGCAGACGACAACCACCCCCTCGATCCCAGGCCGTGACGGCTTCGACGTGGTCATCCTGGGCGGCGGACTCGCGGGTCTTTCCCTGGCCCGCCACCTCCTGCTCGAGACCGACAAGACGGTCCTTCTGATCGAAAAGCGTCACGAGCTCCCACCCATGCGTCAGAAGGTCGGCGAGTCCAGCGTGCAGCTGGCGGGCTGGTATTTCTCGAAGATGCTCGACATGGAGTCCTACCTCTTCCACGAGCACTTCATGAAGTACAACCTGCGCTTCTACTGGAAGAGCGGCGGCGGCGAAAACCGAGACTTCGAAGACTACGGCGCGTCCTACATCCGTCCGTTCTCGAACATCGCCAGCTACCAGGTGGACCGCAACACCTTCGAAGGGGAGCTGCTGCGGCGCAACCGGGAGAGCGACCGCTTCCGGGTCCAGCTCCTGGCCGTCGACCTCGGGGTCACCCTCGCCGCCGACGCCTCCTCCGATCCGCACGAGGTGCGATTCCGCGTCGGGGAGGAGCACCACACCATCCAAGCCCGCTGGGTGGTGGACACCACCGGCCGGCGGCGGTTCCTGGCCAAGAAGCAGGAACTGGCGCGCCCCAACTCCATCCAGCACGGCGCCTTCTTCTGGTGGGTGGACGGCCTGGTGGACATCGAGAAGCTCTCGGACCTCGACCCCAAGTCCCGGCGCCTGCACCCCAACCACCGCCAGACCGGCCACCTGCCCCAGTGGCTGGCCACCAATCATTTCTGCGACGAGGGCCTGTGGTTCTGGGTCATCCCCCTGCAGGGCAAGACCAGCCTCGGCCTCGTCTTCGACAGCGACGTCATCCACTGGCGGGACGTCTTCTCCGTCGAGAAGGCCACCCGCTGGGTGTGCGAGCGGTTCCCCATGTTCGCCCGCGACCTGCCCCAGCGAGAAGTCCTCGACTTCGGCGGCTACAAGACCTTCTCCCACGACTGCGTGCAGACCCTCAGCTCCTCCCGCTGGGCCATGACCGGTGAGTCGGGTCGCTTCACCGACCCCCTCTACAGCCCCGGCAGCGACCTGATCTCGATCTACAACACCCTCGTGGTGGACGCCGTACAGACCGACGATCCGGCGGAGCTCACCCGCAAGTGTCAGACCTACGAATCCCTCATGAAGGCGGTGTACCAGGCCTACGTGCCCACCTACGCCGTCAGCTACGACTGCCTGGGGGACCAGGAGTGCTTCAGCCTGAAGTACGCCTGGGAGCTGGCCATCTATTTCGGCGTCTACGTGTTCCCCTTCATCAACGAGCTGCTCACCGACCGCCGCTTCATCATCGCCTTCCTGCGCCAGTTCTCCCGCCTCGGGCCGATGAACCGCGGCATCCAGGGGCTGCTCTCGGGGTTCTACCAGTGGAAGAAGGATCACCGGCTGCCCACCGACGGGCCCCGCTTCTTCGACTTCACCGAGCTCGGGACCCTCCGGGCGGCGGAGAAGACCTTCTACCAGGTGGGGGTGTCGGTGGACGAGGCCAAGAAGATCGTCCGCCAGCAGGTGGACAACTTCGAAGAGATGGCCCTCTTCATCGCCGCCCACGTGGCGTCGGTGGTGCTGGACGACCCGAAGGTCCTCACCAGCCGGGCCTACGTCGAGGCCCTCGACGTCAACGACCTCAGCTTCGACCCCGAGGCCATGGCGGCCCGCTGGGCCGAGCACCGGGACGACCCGGGGCTCCAGGAATGGTCCTTCGATCCCTTTGTCCTAGAACGTTTCCGCACCGAGGCCACCCTGCCGGTGGCGGAGGAGGTGGCCAGTTGACGACGCCCCAAGAGGTCGCCCCGGGCGCCGCGCCGCTGCTGGAGCGGGCCTTCGACCTCGACGTGGTGGAGGGCTCGTGGGCCGTCACCGACGTCGAGGGGGAGGTGCCCCCCTACGTCCGCGGCACCTACTACTTGAACGGCCCGTCGCGGTTCCGCCGCGGCGACCTCGCCTACCGCCACTGGCTCGACGGCGACGGTGCGGTGACCCGACTCCACTTCGGCGCCGGCGGGGTGAGCTTCACCCACCGCTTCGTCCGCTCCACCAAATGGCTGGCGGAGGAGGAGGCCGGCGGCGCCCTTTTCCGCACCTTCGGCACCGCCTTCGAGGGGGATCAGCTCAAGCGGGGCATCGCCCTCGAATCCCCCGCCAACGTCAGCGCCTTTCGCTGGCGGGACGAGCTGCTGGCCTTCGGCGAGCAGGGGCTCCCCTTCTCCCTCGACCCGGAGAGCCTCGAAACCCGCGGGGAGTACACCTTCGACGGCCGCCTCAACGCCGTCAGCCCCCTCTCCGCCCACCCCTGCTTCGACGCCGCCACCGGCGACATGCTCAACTTCGGCATCTCCTTCTCGAAGCGCCAGCCCTCCCTCTCCCTCTACCGCTTCGACGCCGCCACCGGCGACCTGGCGTACCGCAAGCGCCATCCCCTGAGCGCCCCCTGCTCCACCCACGACTTCATGATCAGCGGTGAGCACGTCATCTTCTACCTGAGCCCCTACGTGCTCGACGTCGAGGGGCTGATGGCGGGGGGCAAGACCATCATGGACGGCCTCGCCTGGGAGCCGGGCCGCGGCACCGAGATGCTGGTGATCGACAAGGCCACCGGCGACCGCCTGGGGACCGTCCCCGTCGGCGACCGCTTCTGCCTTCACCTGATCAACGCCTTCGAGGATGGGGACCATCTGGTGGTGGACGTGCTGGAGCTGGAGCGCCCGGTGTACGGCCAGTACCAGGTGCTGCCGGACCTCTTCGTCGATGAGCCCCGGGCCCTGCCGGTGCGCCGGATCCTCGACCGGAAGACCTGGCAAGTGGTGGAGACCGCCGAGATCGACTACACCCTGTGCGCCGACTTCCCCGCCGTCGACCCCAGGCGCGACGAAGGGGCCTACGACGATTTCTGGCTCCTCGGCATCTCCCGCACCGGCGAGGCGGGGCGCAAGTTCTTCGACCAGGTGGCCCACCTGCGCTGGAGCTCCCCCGGCGCCCACGACACCTGGAACGCCGGCCACAACCGCTACCTCGGCGGCGAGCCGGTGTTCCTGGGGGATCCTTCCGACCCGGGCCGCGGCAGCGTGATCTGCCAGGAGCTCGACGCCGAGGCCCGCGCCAGCGCGTTCCTGATCTTCGACGCCTTCGATATCGCCGCCGGCCCCAGGGTCCGCCTGCGCCTGGAGCACCCCATGCCCCTGGGATTCCACGCCGCCTTCTACCCCGAGGGGTCCTGATGGCGGGCGCCCCCACCCCGGTCCTCGCCGTCGCCAACACCAAGGGGGGCGTCGGCAAGTCCACCCTCGCCACCAACCTGGCGGCGGAGGCGGCCCGGGCCGGCGAATCGGTGCTGCTGGTGGACACCGATCCCCAGGCGTCCGCGACCCTCTTCGCCGCCACCCGGGGTGAGGACCGACCCGGCTTCCGCGTCGTCCAGATGACCAAGCCCATCCTCCACCGGGAGGTGCCGGCCCTGGCGGCCCCCTTCGACCTGGCGGTGATCGACACCGGCGGCCGGGAGACCGCCACCTTCCGCTCCGCCCTGGCGGCGGCCCATCGGGTGCTGGTGCCCATCACCCCCAGCGCCTACGACATCTGGGCCAGCGAAGACGTCTTCTCCATGCTCGACGAGCTGATGACCACCCGCACCGACCTCGCGGCGTCGGTGGTGCTCAACCAGGTGATCCCCCGAACCCGCATCGCCCAGGACGCCCTGGACGCCCTCGAAGAGCTGGCCGAGGAGCAGGGGATCGGCCTCTTGGAGACCCGTCTCCACGGCCGGGTGGCGTGGAAGATGGCCGCCAGCCGCGGGCTGTCGGTTGCGGTACACGAGCCCCGCGGCGCCGCCGCCGCCGAGCTGCGGGCCCTGTGCGCCGAGCTCGGCCTCTTCGACCCCGAAGACTGAGGCGCGCCTGGTCTCGGGGCGGGGTCCGGGGGCAGGGCCCGAACGGACGACCGATCCGTGAGTTGACGCCAATCGTCTCCGCCGATGATCCCCTTTGGGGAGGTTTCGGACGTTAGATAGGCGAACGGACATCGACACCCCCGTCGCCTTCTACCGAGGTCATACCTCAGGCAGCAGAGGGCGGCGTCGACTCGCGAGGGACCCGGCGCGCGCCGTGCGGGCCGGGCCCAGATCGATCGCCCCCCGGGTCGCCCCGTGCGCGGCCCGGGAACCCCCAACCCCCACAGGAGGAATCTCCATGCGAGAGACCAAAGTCCACGTCTTGATGTTCGCCGCCTTGCTCCTCTGTGCCGGCGCCGCGTCCGCGGCCACCCAGGTCGTCGCCGTGCCGATCGACCCGATCCCGATCCCGGCCTGCAACATCCAGGTCTTCCCGCCGCCGCCGTGCCAGCTCGGCACCCCCGGCCCCGACGTCTACACCGGCACCGCCGGTGCCGACTGCTACAACGGCGGCGGTGGTAATGACACCATCTTCGGCCGCGGCGGTTCCGACGACCTCTTCGGCGGCGACGGCTCCGACTACATCGAAGGCAACGACGGCAACGACTGCCTCCAGGGCAACGCCGGCGGCGACGTCATCAAGGGCGGCAACGGCAACGACGATCTCCGCGGCGGCGCCGACGACGATCCGAACCTCGACGGCCAGCGCGGCACCGACTACGTCAACGGCGGCGGCGGCACCGACTTCTGCGTCGGCGAGACCCTCGTCAACTGCCCCTGAGTCGGGCCTCGGTTAGGACGGTGCTGCGACTACCCTCGTTGTAGCGCCAGGTGCCCGCGGTGTCGTCCAGCGCCGCGGGCACCTCTCTTACCCCCTCCTTCGAGGAGCCCCATCCCGGAAACCCCACCCCAGGAGCCCAGCGCCGCCATGCCCCGACCCCGAAGGACCCGCCCCCCCGTCGTCCCCGCCGTCGCCCTTCCCCTGGCCCTGCTCTTCGCCCTGTGGACGTGGCCGTCCGCCGCGGCCCCCACTCCCAACGTCCCGGCTCCGAACGTTCCATCCCCCGCTGTCGCTGCCCCCGGCGCCCCCAGCGTCACCGGTCAGGTCTTGGGGTCCGGCGGCGTCCCCCTCGCCGGGGTGACGGTGCGCTTCGCACCCCTGGCCTCCGCCTACGGCGTCGAGTCCGCCCTGTGGGAGGGCCGCGAGCCGGAGCCCCCGCTGGCCGAAGGGCGCACCGACGTCGCCGGCCGCTTCGCCTGGCAAGGGATGCAGGGGATGTTCCGGGTCACCGTCCTCGCCGAGGGGTTTGTGCCCATGACCTTCCCCGTGCTGCCCCTGGTGGACGACCTCGCCCTGCCGCCGGTGGTCCTCCACCCCGCCGAGACGGCCCGGGTGGAGACGGTGGACGCCGCCGGTCGCCCCCTGCGGGGCATCGGGGTGATGGCCCGCAGCGCCGACCGCTCCCTCTTCGAACAGCCCGAGAAGAGCGCCTGGCGCCCCGCCCCCCGCCGCGGCTGGACCGACGCCGGCGGTGTCCTCGACCTCGTGCGGGGCCGCGGTGAGCGCCTCGACCTCTTCGCCCACGCCCCCGGAGACCCGACGCCGGTGGAAGCCCTGGGGGTGCGCCGCGCCCGCCTCGTCCTAGGCGCCCACGAGTCGTCCACGCCGCTCCGCCTCCGCGGAGAAGCGGGTGACAACGGGGTCGTCGTCGCCGCCGTCCCCGGCACCGGCTGGCCCGTGGCCCGCCTCGACGGCGGTTCCAAGCTTGATTTGGCCTCCACCGGGGAGCTCCTCCTCGTCGCCGAGGACGGCCGTCGCCTGCGGGTGGACTTGTCAGCGACACCAGGACCCATCGCCCTGGCGGAGCCCGCGACGGTCACCGGCGTCGTGCGGTCCGTCGCCGGAGACTCCTCCTCCCCCCTGGCGGGGGCGCTGGTGTGGCCGAGCCACGACCCCGGCGCCGCCGTGCTCACCGACGGGGAGGGCCGTTTCCGGCTGCGGGCCGGCGCCGGCGACCGTTTCCGCATCCAGGCCCACGCCCCCGGCCACGTCGCCGCCGCTCGGCGGGTGATGGCGAAGGCCGAGGGCCACCCCGTCGACCTCCAGCTCCACCCCGCCCGCCGCGTCGCCGGCCGCGTCGTGGACGGCGCCGGCGTCCCCCTCGCCGGGGTCTCCCTGCGGGCCGACGCCGCCGGCGAGCCCACCGCCATGGTGTTCGACGCCGCCGCCGCCCGCGCCACCACCGACGCCGAGGGTCGCTTCGAGCTGGTGGGCCTCGACCCCGCCCGCCCCCACGGCCTCCTCGCCCGGCGCCACGGCTTCGCCCCCTGGAACGGATCCCTGGACCCGACCCCCCAAGCTGATTCCCCCGGGGACCTCGACATCGTGCTGATCCGGGGACGCCTGGCCTACGGCCGGGTGGTGGACCTGGACGACCGCCCCATCCCAGGGGCCACCGTCCGCGTCCGGCCCCACGGCGCCTCCGAAAGCATGGCCGCCGAAGACGACGAGCCCGCCGCCCGGGCAGATGCAGAGGGTCGCTTTGAGCTGCGGGGCTTGCCGGGCCTCCACCTCGACGTCGTCGCCGTCGCCGACGGCTTCGCCCCCCTCGAAGTGAAGGGGGTCCAGGTGGCCGACGGCGACGGGCCGGTGGACCTCGGCACCCTGCTGCTGGCGCCGGGGGTGGAGCTGCGGGGCTTCGCCTTCGGCCCCGAGGGGGTCCCGGTGGCGGAGGCGGAAGCGTGGGTCCTGGCAGACGGCGCCGCCGACGATCGGCCGTCCTCCCCCGCCGCCGCCCGCGCCGACGCCAAAGGCAGGCTGGCGGTGGCGGGCCTCGAAGCGGGCCGCACCGTGGATCTCTTGGTGGACGCCCCCGGCTTCCTGCCCCAGCGCCTCCGGGGGCTCGTGCCCCCCGCCGCGTTCGAAGCCAAGCTGCGCCCCGCCGCCAGCCTCGGGGGCCGGGTGGTGGACCGCGCCGGTGCCCCCATCGAAGGGGCCGAGGTGTCCGTCGCCGTCGCCGATGCCATCGTCGGGGCCGAGGACGTCGCCGAGTCCAAGTCCGACGGAGCGGCGATCTCGGCCGAACGTCGGCGGACCGTCCGCAGCGACGCCGAAGGCCGATTCCTTCTCGCCGACGTGCCCCCTGGGCCGGCGGAGGTGGAGGCGTGGGCCACCGGCTTCCAGCCCACGGCCCCACAGCGCCTCGACCTCTCCCCCGAACAAACCCCACGGCTGCGCCTCGTGCTCGACGCCGGGGCGGCGGTGGTGGGCCGGGTGGTGGACGTCGAAGGGGAGCCCGTCGAAGGGGCCCGGGTGAACGCCGGCCGCCCCTGGGGGGAGACCGACGCCGACGGGCACTATCGCCTCGCGGGCATCCCCCCCTCCGCCGAGGCCCTGGAGGTGACCGCCGTCCACCCCGGGTACGCGGCGCAGCGGACGCAGGTCGAGATCGTCTCCGAGGTCACCACCGTCGACTTCGTGCTCGACGGCGGACGCAGGGTCGCAGGCCGCGTCGTGGACGGCGCCGGCGCCCCCCTCCCCGGGGTCGCCCTCCACCTGGTTCCGGCGGATCCCGACTCACCCCTGGGGGACCACCGGGCCACCAGCGACGGCGACGGCGGCTTCGAGCTGGCGCCGGTGCCGGACGGCCACTATCGACTGCGGGGGAGCCGCGGGGGCCTCGTCCAGGGGGATCCCCCCGACGTCCAGGTCGCCGGCGCCTCCGTCGACGGCATCGAGCTGGAGCTGGCGGCCGGGGCCCGCCTCGAAGGGCAGATCCTGGGGCTCGACTTCGAAGCCATGGCCCGGCTGGAGCTGCGGGCCGAAGCCGACGGCCGCGCCCCCCTCGCCGGGGAGGTGGATTTCGAGGGCCGCTATCGCATCGCCGACCTGGCGCCGGACGATTGGACCGTCATCGCCCGCCTCGACGCCGGCCGACGACAGGTGCGGGCCCGCTTCACCGTCGAGGCCGCGGAGCCCCTCGTCGAGCGGGATCTCGAATTCGGCGCCGGGGCCCAGCTCACCGGCACCGTGCTCCACGGCTCGGAGCCCCTCGCCGGGGCCCAGCTGGAGCTCCGGCACTCCGTCGCCGGGCGGCGCGCGGTCACCACCGACCCCCAGGGACAGTTCCGGGTGGAGGACCTCGACCTCGGCCGGTACCGCTTGAGCGTCGCCCACCGGGAGCGGGGCCTCGTCCACAACGAGGACCTCTCCCTCCAGGGGGACCGTGACGTCGTCGTCGAGCTGGCCACCTCCGGGGCCGTCGGCCAGGTGGTGGACGGCGTCACCGGGGCGGGTGTCGGCGGGGCGTCGGTGGTCTTCCAGCAGGAGCTCCCCGGCGGCGCCAGCGGATCCATCTTCACCGCCGGCACCGACGGCGGCGGCACCTTCCGCCAGGAGCGCCTGCCCCCCGGCAGCTACCGCGTCGAAGTGCGGCGCAACGACTACCAGGTGGTGGAGGAGCGGGTCCAGGTGCCCGCCGGCGCCGCGGTGGAGGGGCTGCGGTTCGAGATCCAGCCCGCCGCCGGGCTCGACGTCGTCGTTCAGCTCAGCTCCGGCGCCCCGCCGGGCTACATCACCTTGAGGGGCCAGGGGGCGGGAGGGCGCACCTTCGCCGAGACCCGCGCCTCGGTGGACGGCGGCGCCCCCTTCAGCACCCTGCCGCCGGGGCGGTGGCGTCTCTGGGTCGGCGCCACCGGCGGCGCCGCCGTCGAGCGGAGCGTCGAGGTGCCTTCGGAGCCCCTGGCGGTGGTGCTGCCGGACGCCGGTCGCCTGCGGGTGCGGGTGCCCTCCCTGGTGGACGCCGAGGCCGTCGCCAGCCTCGTCGTCCGCGACGCGGCTGGGCGCCCCTTCCAGCACCTGGCCTGGGGCGGCGCCCTCGAAACCGCCTGGACCGTCAGCGGAGGACGGGCGGTGGTGGAAGGGATACCCGCCGGTCAGTGGACGGTGGAGGCCACCGCCGCCGACGGCCGGGTCTTCTCCGCCGTCGCCGTCACCACCGGTGGACCCGACGTCGAGGTGACCTTGAGGTAGCGTCGCCGGGGGCGGTGCCGGGATATGCTCCGAGGGACCCGAAACCATTGCGGGCGCTTCCCGGCCCGCCAGAGGATCCCCATGACGACCGCTCCCGAATCCGCCGCTCCCAATACCGAGACCGCCGCCACCGACCCCAGTCTCACCGTCGAGCCCCTGCGCATCGCCGACCGCACCTTCCGCTCCCGCCTCATCCTGGGGTCCGGCAAATACACCGACGCCGACGCCATGGTGAAGAGCTTCGAAGCGGCGGCCACCGAGATGGTCACCGTCGCCCTGCGCCGGGTCGCCCTCGACGACCCCGACCCCAACGCCTTCATCCACCACATCGACCGCGAGAAATACCTCTTCCTGCCCAACACCGCCGGCTGCTACACCGCCGACGACGCGATCCGCACCGCTCGCCTGGGCCGCGAGCTGGGGGGCTGGAATTGGGTCAAGCTCGAAGTCATCGGCGATCCCAAAACCCTCTTCCCCGACAACGTCGAGCTGCTCAAGGCCACCGAGGTCCTGGTCGACGAAGGCTTCGTCGTCCTGCCCTACACCAACGACGACCCGGTGATCTGCCAGAAGCTCGAAGCCCTCGGCGCCGCCGCCGTCATGCCCCTCGGGGCCCCCATCGGATCAGGCATGGGCATCCGCAACCCCGCCAACCTGCGCATCATCATCGAGCAGTCCGGCGTCCCCGTCATCGTCGACGCCGGGGTCGGCACCGCCTCCGACGCCGCCTTCGCCATGGAGCTGGGCGCCGACGGCGTCCTCATGAACACCGGCATCGCCGCCGCCGCCGACCCCGTCCGCATGGCCCGAGCCATGCGCCTCGCCGTCGAAGCGGGCTGGCTCGCCGCCCACGCCGGCCGAATCCCGAAGAAGCTCTACGCCACCGCCTCCTCCCCCCTGGGGGGCCTCATCGAGTCCGCCAGCCTCGACTAGAAATCCCCAAGGGGCTTGCACCCCGCGAGCCGGATGGTCTACAATCCCGCCTCCGCCGGCGGTCACGCCCGCGGCCCCACAAAGCACCTGTAGCTCAACTGGATAGAGCATCTGACTACGGATCAGAAGGTTGGGGGTTCGAATCCTCCCGGGTGCACCACTCATCTCCTTTGCTGCCAAGCACTTAGCCCAGTTCCCTCCGCATCGCTGGACCGTTTTTGGGTCCAAATTTGGGTCCAAGGATCCTAGCACCGGCCGGCTCGCGGCCGCCAGCGGAGGTCGAACGAGATGAATGGAGTGGCTCCAAGCCGGGGTAGGTCTTACCGTCGGCTCTGAGAACATAGCGGCGTTCTAGAAGGGCTTGGCAGCACAGTCCGAGGTAGGGTCGGTTCCCTAGGCTGCCCTACCCCACCCTACGGAGAATCTCCATCGTAGGCGCCGCAAGAGTAGGTTTGCCGACCTGCTAGAGTTCGGTCGATGTTCGGCAACGACCACTGGACCCTCGACCTTGAGCGTCTCGGGATGGAGGGCGCCGGCGACGAGCTGGCTCGGCGGGTGTTGACGTGTCGGCCACCCTTCGCCATCTGCGTCCAGGGCAAATGGGGCAGCGGCAAGACCTCGCTCATGCGCTACGCCATGGCCCTCCTCGGCGGCCAGCCGCTGGCGGCGACGCTGGCCACGTCCAAAGAGCCCACTGACGAGTTGCCCGACGATCTGCGTGGCTCTTGGAAAAGTAAGGTCACGGAGTCCACGGGCTTCATCGATGAAGAGCTGAAGGCCCAGCTGCACCCCGAAGAGACGTAAAACCTCCAGCACCTGGTGGTGCCCATCTGGTTCAATCCCTGGCAGCATCAACAGGCCGAGCTGCCCGCCGTGGGCCTGCTGCACGAGCTGCGGGCGCAGTTCACCGCCCTGGTAAAGCTGAAGGAGAACGTCAAGAGCCTGAGCCAGGACGCGGTCGAGGCCGCGCTGCCGCTGCTCGATCAGCTCGCCGGCGCAATTGCGGCGCTGCACGGCATGCCAGGTGTCGGCTCCGGTGGCATCTTCGGCCGGGCCCGAAAAGCTCAAGACGCGGGCGAGAAGCTCCGCTTCGACAACATGCACGACGCCCAGCGCCTCAACCTTCTCTTTGAAGAGGCGGTGCGGCGACTGCTGCGCAAGCGGGGCGCCGAGTTCCTGCCTGGCCGACACTACCTGGTGGCCCAGCGCCGACTGGTGATCTTCATCGACGATCTCGACCGCTGCGCCGACGCCCAGACCGTCCACCTGCTCGAAGCGATCAAGCTCTATCTGCAGACTCCCTACTGCGTCTTCGTACTCGGCATGGATGGGTCCGCTGCTCGCCGTGCCACGGCCAAAGTCCTGGATCAGGGCGAGGAGGTGGCCCGCGAATACTTGGACAAGCTGTTCCAAGCCTCCCTGCACGTTCCCCTGCCCACGGGGGACGCCGCTTTCGTCGAGGAGCTGCTGGAACAGGCCGGTCTTGACGAGGCCCACACCGGATGGAAGACCGAGGACCTGGCCGAGAGGGTGCTCGCGCTGGTGGAGCCCAACCCTCGCAAGCTGAAGACCTTCGTCAGCGGCCTGGCGGCGGGCTGGAGCCTCGACCGCAGCGACGATGCCGACGGCAGTGATTTCCAGGCTTACCTCCTGCTCGCCTACCTGCGGGCCGTCCACCCCGACGTCCACCGGCTGCTGGCCTACGACCCGCAGCAGGTCGAGCGGCTGCGACAGGTTCTGCTGGAGGGCTCGCTCGAGCCTGGAGCATCGCCGGTCGACTACTTCTTACTGCGGGCTTTTCGCCACGCTCTGCCCCATCTGCACGGGCTGGGCGAGGAGCCAAAGCGCGGCGACACCGATCTCGTGGTCGGCGAGCTGATTGACCGCCTCGACCACCTGAAAGGCGATCAGGCTTTCATTGTCCAATGGAAGGAATGGGTCAAGGGCCTGGGCGAAGGCGAGTCCGGGGGTGAGGGCATGTCCATCGTCGAGCGTCTGCAACCCCTGCTACGTCGGGGGGCCGCGGCATGAAGCGCTTCGAGCCCACCGGCGCCATGCTCGAAGCCCGCGGCGTCTACCGCCGTTGGCTGCGCAAGAGATTCGGCAAGCTGACCCTCGCCGGCCTGGCACCCGACGACCAGCCCCTGCTGCTGCGGCAGATCTACGTGCCGCTCCAGCTTACCCGCGAGCGGATGGCGGACTCGGCGGATGAAGACGCGATCGTCAAGCAGGGATTGCCTCTCGAAGAGTGGCTGAAGGAGCTCGAGGAGAACGGGATCTTCACACTAGATCCCAACATCGTGACCTCGACGAGAAATGTCATTGCCCACGCGAGCCCGCCGTCCCGCACCCTCCTCGTCGCCGGTGAGCCGGGTAGTGGCAAGACCACCCTGACCCAGGCGGTGGTCGCTAGCCTGGCGGGTGAGGTGCGCGACCCGTTCAACGAGCGCTTCGCCGGCTGGGTGCCGATCCCCCTTGTGCTGAGGGGCGTGCCCGATCCCTGCCTCGACGATCTCGAAGCCCTGGTGGACTGGTGGCTCGGGCAGGTCGAGGGTGCCCCGGGCGAGAAGTTCGACCCCCGAGCCCTGCGGGCGTTCCTTGATCGCGGTCACGCCATCCTGCTGCTCGATGGTCTCGACGAAGTCGGTGGACTTGAGCGTCGTCGACGTCTTTCCAGGGCGCTTCGGGGCCACCGCTGGCTACAGGGCGACCAGCCCAACGTCTGCATCGTCACCGGCCGCCCCTCGGGCTTTGAAGGACTCGAGGCGAAGGACGATCTGCCCGCTGGAGTGCACCTACACGTCGCGCCTTTCTCGCGCGAGCAGATCCGCACTTACCTCGAGCGCTGGTTCGCCCTGCGACCGATGCGTACCGGCGAGGCCGAGAACGCGGTCGACTCACTCTTCGAGCGCCTGACGTCGGACGACGAAGCGGGCCGCCTGTTGCCCATGGCTCGGCGCCCGGCCTACCTAGCGTCGATTTGCTTTGTTCACGGTACCCGCGGCCAGTTGCCCCACACCCGCGCCGAGCTCTATCAGCTGCTGGTGGACGCGTACCTCGAGGTGCTCGACCAGCATAAGGCGATGGGCCGGCCGAAGGGTGAGAACGGCCTGGAAAGGGCGCGCAACTGGAATCGGCAAGACAAGCTACAGGTGCTCTCGACCGTGGCCTTCGCCGCCCACGATCGGGCCACGGGGGGCGACGGGCGCAAGAAGGTCGCGAGCTTCCGCTGGCGAGAATCGGAGCTGGTGGCCGACGTCGTGGAGGCCATCCAATTCAACGCCGGTCGCCTACGCGAGGTCCGTCTAGAGCATGCCAAAGAGCTAGCAGGGTATTTCGTCGCCCGTACGGGCCTTATCACCCAGGTCGAAGAGGGGGTCTTTCAATTCGCCCACCTGAGTTTCCAGGAGTATCTGGCGGCCCTCTTCCTACTTGCCCAGGCCAACGCCGAGGCCGACAAGGCGGAGTTCCTCGATGAGAACCTGCTCAAAGAGCGGCTGGTGCGCGATGGCTGGCACGAGGTGGCGGTGTTGCTGCTGGCAGTGGATGGCATGCAGAGCGGCAACATCGGCCATAGCCGACTGCTGGCCCGGCTCGATCTGAAGCAGGATGCGCATCTCGAGCTGCTGGTGCGTGTGCTCGAAGGCGAGGAAGTGAAAATGACGGAGGCCGGAAGCCGGGCTTGGGCCATGGTGTGGTTCGCTGCCGCCTGCCGCCCAGACAGCTGGGAAAGGGTTGGAAGCGCGAAGCGTGTTGCGGCCAACAAGGCCAACCTGGCAGGCTTCGACCAGGCTTGGCAGGCTGCGGCGGAAGCGTCCGAGGCGGGACACGGCTTCCGAGCGGCTCTTCTCGCCCGTCTGCCGTCGTCCCGCCGGGAAACAGCGGGGACATCCCTCGGCTTGAAGAAAAGCGTGGACTAGTCGGTCTCGTCGTGGCGACCTCTTCTCGAAGACGACGAGAGGCTGCCCTGGCTGGATCATGAAGCGACGTGGGTCACCGGGTTGGTATTGCCCCTCCAGACCGAGTTTCGGCCCAAGCAGGCTGTGGCACGCATGGCCTCGATCGCCGAGCGCGCTAGCTTCTTCGATGGCCAGATCGGCGAAGATATTAGGGAGCCTCAACCCTCGTGGTGGGCACTCGAGGCGTGGTTTTGGCACGAGGATACTCTGATCGAGCCATACGCTCGCAAGACGCCCCTCACTTGGTTCAGTGTCGACGCTGTGGTGACCAATCGGGCGCTGCTGGTAATGCCAGCCGAGTCGGGTTGGCGAGGGTGGCAGGGTAGTCTGGTGAGCTTGTCAGAGGGACTGGAAGCCGTGCTTTCGACCCGAGAACTCCTCTTGGGCCTCACGCTGAAGCGTGAGGCCCAAGAGGAGTTCTGGAGCGAGAGGGCTCAGGCTCTGGCTCAGGCTCAGGCACTGGCTCTGGCTCAGGCTCTGGCTCAGGCTCGGGCTCAGGCTCGGAATCAGGCTCTGGATCTGGCTCAGGCTCAGGCTCAGGCTCAGGCTCAGGCTCGGGCTCAGGCACTGGCTCTGGCTCAGGCTCGGGCTC
>JBCDIS010000156.1:0-16219 GCA_038748685.1 Acidobacteriota bacterium
CCCCAGCTCGACCCGGAAGCCGCGGATCTCGACCCGCCGGTCGAGGCGACCGAGGACGTCCAGCTGGCCGTCCCCGCGGAGGCGAACGAGGTCGCCGGTGCGGTAGAGCCGCTCCCCCGGGGTCGAAGAATTTGGATGGGGAACGAAGGCATCCGCGGTTGCCGCCGCCCGACTTGCGTAGCCAATGGCCAGGCCGTCTCCGCCGAGCCATAGCTCGCCCGGTACCCCGACGGGGCAGGGGCGCCCAGTGGGATCCATCACGTGGGCTTCGGTGTTGGCCGCCGGCGTGCCGATGGGAATCCCGTCGGCCCCTTCGGTGACTTCAGCCGACCCGTGGACGGTGGAGACGGTGCTGACCTCGGTGGGGCCGTAGACGTTCACCAGTCGGGCGTCCCCCGCCGCGAGGGCCGAAGCCACAGCCCTGGGATCCGCCCGCTCTCCACCGAAGAGCACGGTGCGGGGGTCCCTGAAGAGCCCCGGGGTGTGCCGCGCCGCCCGGTGGAAAAGGCCGGTGGAAAGAAAGAGGACGTCGATCCCCAGCCGGCGGACGGCCCGTTCGAGGGCCGCGGCGTCCGTCATCACCTCCCGGTCGAGGATCGCGACACAGGAACCGTGGAGCAGGGCCCCCCAGACTTCGAAGCACGCCGCGTCGTAGGACGGGCTCGACCCCTGGCCGACGATGTCGTCGTCCTGGAGGTCTAGGAACCCCGCGCCGAGCAGCAGCCTCGAGACCGCCCGCTGCGGCACGATCACCCCTTTGGGATCGGAGGAGGAGCCGGATGTGTAGGCCACGTAGGCGGGGAAGCTGCCGTCCACCCCGGCGCCGTTTATCTCGGCGGGGTCCGGATCCTCCGTGGTCGTCCCGTCGATGTAAACGGCCGCCAGCCCGGGGACCGGGAAGTGGCCCAGGGCCTGCGAGGAGCCCACCACCGTCGATGGGCCGGTGTCCCGCACGATGGAAGCGAGCCGGCGGGCGGGGCGGTGGGGGTCGAGGGGGACATAGGCCCCGCCGGCCGACAGGATCCCCACCATCCCCACCACCCAATCGATGCTCCGCTCGACGCAGAGACCTACGGTGTCTCCGGGACGGACCCCCGCCGCCGCAAGCCGACCCCCCAAAGCCGCCCCGCGGTCCCGCAGCCGGCGATAGGTCAGCCGTCGGCCCCGATGGAGGACCGCCGTCGCCTCCGGGGTCTCGGTAGCCTGTTTCTTGAACAGGTCCCAGAGGGAAAGATGCCGCGGGTAGGCCCGGGACCCGGCCGCGAGGCTCCGAAGCAGGGGGACGTCCGTCGGATCCGTCCAGGTCGCGGCGGTGTGGGGCTCCCCGGGGGAGGCCAAGAGGGATTCCAGAAGCAGGAGGTAGGCCCGGCCCCATCGCTCCACGGTCCCACGGTCGAAGAGGGAGGTGGCGTAGCGAAGTTCCAGGGTGCGGCCTGGGCCGCGGTTCCGGCGAACCGTCACCGCCAGGTCCCAAGGGGCGCCGCCGGCGTGGGTGGGGAGGGCCCGGGATTCGAGGCCCCGCCAGTCCCCCCGGGGCTCGGGGGCCGCGACCCGAAAGGAGATCTGGAAGAAGGGGTGACGACCGCCGAGGCGATCCGGCTGCAGCTTCTCCACCAGACGCTCGAAGGGTAGCTCTCCGTGGGCACGGGCGGCCCCGACGGTTTCCGCCACCCGGCCCACCACCTGCTCGAAGGTCGGGTCGCCGTCGAGGTCCGTGCGCAGAACGAGGCTGTCGGAGAACAGGCCGACGATGTCTTCGAGATCCCCGCGGTGCCGGCCGCGATCAAAGGTGCCGACGGCGATGTCGGTGCGGCCGGTGTACCGCGCGAGCAGGGATTCGAAGGCGGCGAGGAGGGTCAGGAACTCGTCGTGAGCTCGGTTCCGGGAGAAGTCCTCCACCCCGGTCGCCAGGGCGGCGGGAATCGGTAGGGACAGCACCGCCCCCCGATGGTCAGGGAAGGCGGGGCGGGGCCGGTCCGTCGGTAGCTCCAAGGGCACCAGACCATCCAGCTGATGGCTCCAGAATGCCAGGTCGACGGAGTGGAGGCCGTCCACCGGACTGGCCCCTTGGCTCCGCGCGTAGTCTTCGTAGCCGGCGGACGGCTCCGGCGCCGGCACCGCGGTTCCTTGGACGAGAGCGCCGTAGAGACTCGACAGCTCCCGCACCAGCAGCTCCAGGGAATGCTCGTCGGCGGCCAGCTGATGAACAGCGAGCACGAGGACGTGCCGGGCTGGGTTGAGGCGCAGCAGGCGGGCGCGAAGGGCGCCCCGGGCGAGGTCGAAGGGGCGGCTGGCTTCGCGGTCCACCCACCTTTGGAGGGTGCCGTCGTGGTCGGTTCCGGAATCCGTCGGGGCGTCCACCGTCAGGGGTAGGCCCTGGGGCTCGTCGACCCTGAGGCGGACCTTTCCGTTCTGTTCAACAACGCGGCAGCGCAGCACCCGGTGACGCCGCGTGAGCTCCGCGAGGGCTCGCCGGAAGGCCTCTTCATCGAGGTTCCCTCGGAGCTCGACGGCGGCGGCCAGGTTGAAGAGGGGAGTGCCGGGGAGGAGTCGATCAAAGAACCATACCCGTCGCTGGCCGTAGGACATGGGGATGTCCTGGGGACGCGCCGGCGTTGTCGGCTCCGTCCGCGGATCCGGGTCGGCCCCCGCCTCTTCGGTAATGGCGGCGATCCTCTCTGCCATCGACGCCACCGTCGGCGTCTGGTGGATGGCGCGGGCCGGTAGACCCACCCCCAGCTGTGCCCGGACCCTGGCCAGCAACTGGGACGCCATGAGGCTGTGCCCCCCCAGCTCGAAAAAGTTGGCGTCGACCCCCACCCGATCAAGGTCGAGGACATCGCACCAGATGTCTTCGAGGGTCGCCTCCAACTCGTTGCGGGGGGCGGTGAAGATCCCGTCGTGAAAGCCGTCGGCGAGGTCGAAGCGTGGTAAGGCCCTGCGGTCCACCTTGCCATGGGGGGTCATCGGCAGCATGCCGACGCAAAGGAAGGCGGAGGGGATCATGTGGTCCGGGAGCTGGAGCTCCAGGTGGTCCCGGAGCTCCGAGGCGGACGGCGGGTCCCCCGGGCTCGGGGGGACCACGAAGGCCACCAATCGACTCTCACCGGCGGCATCCTGCTGGACCACCACCACTTTCTGGCGCACCCGCGGGTGGCGGCCGAGGGCCGCCTCCACCCGTGCGATCTCCACGTGCCGGCCGCGGATCTCCACCCGTTGATCGAGACGCCCGAGGGCCTCAAGGCGGCCGTCGGGACGCCAGCGGGCGAGCTCCCCGGTGCGGAACAGCCTTCCGCCGCGGCGGAAAGGGTCGGGGACAAAGGCGCCGGCGGTCGCCGCCGGACGGCCGACGTAGCCACGTCCGAGACCGTCGCCGCCGAGGTGGAGCTCACCGGTTACCCCGACGGGGCACAGGCGTCCGCGACGGTCGAGCACCAGGGCGGAGGTATTCGGGATCGGGCGACCGATGGGGACGGTGCGGGCCGACGCCGACAGCCGATCGACGGGATGCCAGGTGGCGACGGTGGCGGTCTCCACCGGGCCGTAGAGGTTGAGCAGGCGGTCCGGCGCGCCATCGGCCTCCAGGACCTGGCGTAGGACCATGGGGTCGGCCGGCTCACCGCCGACCATGACGGTCCGCAGCCCCCGCAGGGCCGTCGGGTCGAGGTGCATCAAGGCGTTGAAGCGAGCCGTGGTGAGGAGGACAGTCGTCACCCCATCTTCTTTGAGGCGTCGCCGCAGGGCCGCCGGATCGGACCGGGCGTCGCCGCCGATTCCCACCAGCCGCCCGCCGTGGATAAGGGCCCCCCAGAGCTCGACGTTGAAGGCGTCGAAGGAGGGGCTGGACACCTGGGCGACGACATCCCCCGGTCCGAGCCCGAAGACACCGTTCGCCAGGACCAGCCTGGCGATGCCCCGATGGGTCACCGCCACCCCCTTGGGGCGCCCCACGATCCCCGCGGTGTACATGATGCAGGCGACCTCGTCGGCCCGGGTCGGCGGCTCGCCGCGGTCAGGGACGGGGGAATCCCCAGTTTCGGAGGCGCTTTCGTCGTCGAGTCGCAGAAGGTGGACGCTACGCCCGGCGGAAGACCGGAGGGCGTGGCCGAGACCCCGTTCCAGCACCCCGTCCCGACTCACCAACACCGCGGCCGCCGAGTCTTCCAGCATGTACGTCAGGTGGTCGAGGGGATGGGAGGGATCCAGGGGCACGTAGCATCCGCCGGCGCGGACCGTCGCCAACGTCGCCAGTGCCAGGTCGAAGGACGGGTCGAGGCACAGGGCGACCGGGACCCCGGGGCCGACGCCGAGCCACCGCAGGCGTCGGGCCAGGCGGTCGGAGGCCGCGTCCAGCTCGCCGTAGGTCCAGGCGCGGCGCTCGTCCCCCTCGCCGCAGAGCACCGCCGGCGCATCGGGGCGCGCTTCGGCCCTGCGGGCGAACAGATCCCCGAGGTGGACCTCCGGGCCCAGCTGGAGGTCGTCCCCCCGCCAGTGCTCCAAGAGGCGGCGCCGCTGATGCCGGGGGACCAGGTCGAGCTCGGAAATCCGGCGGCGGGGTCCATGGGCTGCGGCGGCGGCGAAGGTGACGAGGCTGTCGAGCCAGGCGTCGAGGGTGGCGGGGGTGAAAAGATCCAGGGCGAAGTCGACGTCCCCCAGCAGGCCGCCGCCCGGCCGTGGCTTCAGAATGAAGTGGAGGTCCAGCTCCGAAGGAGCCGGGCCGATGTCGTATTCCCGCACCTCCAGGTCGCCGAAGTCGGGGAGGGGGTCGGCTCCGCTGCGGACATCGAGGCCGACGCGGAAAAAGGGGTTGCGTCGGCCCACGCGCTCCGGATGCAGCGCTTCCGCCAGGTCGCCGGAGCCGACGGCCCGATGATCCCGGGCCTCTTCGAGGGCCGTCCCGGCGCGGGCGACGAGCTGCTCGAAGGTGGGATCGTCTCCGAGATCCCCCGAGAGGGGTAGCCAATCCTCGAACGGGCCGACGGCTCCTCCCTGGCTGGGGCGACGGGAGTCCGTCGGCGTGCCGACCACGAGGTCCCCACGGCCTGAAATTCGGGACAGCCAGCCGAGCACCAAGGCCAGGAGGGCGGCCCGGGGGTCCGTCCCCCCGCGTCGATCGAGGGCCACGAGGGCCGCCACCACCTCGCCTTCCAGCTCGAAGGGCAGTCGGGCGGCCTCGCGGGACGGGGTCATCGGCGGAGTGTGGTCCGAGGGCAGCTCGAAGGTCTCGCTGTCGACCCCCGCGAGTCGGCGCCGCCAGAACTCCAGCGACTCCTCCGGCGTCGGCCCGTCGGCGCACGCCCCCGGATCCCCGTCCAGGGGCCCTGCGGGGGTTTCTGGGGCAGCCGGCCACGCCGGCGGGGAACCGGCGCAGCGGGCGCGGTAGGCGGTACCGAAGTCCTGCCCCAGGATCTCCAGGGAGCGGGGGTCGGCGGCGAGGCGATGGACGACCACCGAGAGGATGGAACGCCGTTGGCCCAGCCGCAGCAACCGCGGGCGGAACGGCGATTCCGCCGCCGGATCGAGGGGGGCTCGCAGGTCGCCGAAGATCCTCCGCAGGGCCTCCGCCTCGGGATTGCGCAGCGGGCCTTCCGCCTTCCCCAGATCGCCGAGGGGGTCGACGGGGAACGGCACCGACTCCGCCGTCGTTACCCAGACTGGGGTTGCCTCTTCGGCCGCGATCCGGCTGCCCAACACGCCGTGCCGGGACACCACGTCCCCCAGGGCGGCCGCCATGGCCGCGGGGTCGAGGTCCCCCGTCAGCTCCAAGGCGAATCCGTGGAGAAGGTGGTGCCCTTCCGGATCCCGTTTCACCTCCCGCCACAGGCGGAGCTGGGGCGGGGAGAGGGGTAGGCCCCCGGCCGTTTGCTCAGCGCCCATAGGCCCTCCTCGGGGGATTGGATCTCACGGTCCTTCCCCCTCCAGGAGGGCGGCGCCCTCGTCTTCGGAGAGGGCCTCCATCTCCGCCAGCAGATCGAGGATGTCCTCGCCCCCGGGGGTGGCCAGAATCCGGGCCTCCACCTGGGCGGAGAAGTCCCCCAGGCAGGGGGCGTCGAACAGCAGGTGGAGGGGTAGCTCCAGCTCCAGGAGGTCCTGCAACCGGGCGAACACCTTCGTGGCGAGGAGGGAATGGCCTCCGAGGGCGAAGAAGTCGTCGTCCAGGCCCACCGTTTCCCGGCTGAGGATCGCCCCCCAGGCATCGGCGATCAGCCGCTCCAGGGGCGTTGATGGCGGTCGATGCTCGGCGTCGACCGTCGCCTCGGGCAACGGTAGGGCCTTGCGGTCCACCTTGCCGTTGGGGGTCAGGGGGAAGGCGTCCATCGTCACCACCGCGGACGGCACCATGAAGTCCGGAAGATCTCGGCCCACGTGGCTCCGGAGGGCCTCGGCCTCGGGTTGGGCGCCCCCGCGGGCCTCGATGTAGGCCACCAGCCGCTCCGGACCTCCGTCCTGGGCTCCGCCCCGCAGCAGGACCAGGGCGGAGGCGACGTCTTCGTGGGAACGCAGGGCCCCTTCGATCTCCCCGAGCTCGATGCGGAAGCCCCGCAGCTTGACCTGGTGATCGATGCGGCCGAGGAAATCGAGGTTGCCGTCGGTGCGGTAGCGCACCAGGTCCCCGGTCCGGTAAAGCCGCTCCCCGGGGATGTCGGCGAAGGGGTTGGGGACGAAGGCGGCGGCGGTGATCGCCGGTTTTCGATGGTAGCCGCGGGCGAGGCCGTCGCCGCCGACCCACAGCTCTCCGGCGGTCCCAGGCGCGGCGAGGTGGCCCCGCCGGTCGACCACGTAGGCGGTGTCGTTCGACAGGGGCGTGCCGATGGGGACCGATACCGCGTCCTCCGCGAGCTCGGTGACCGGATAGGCGACGCACATGGTGGTGGCCTCGGTCGGGCCGTAGCAGTTCACCACCCGCCCTGCGCCGGCGTCGAGGGCGGCCCGCACCCGGGGGGGCTCGCAGCGGTCACCGCCGAAGAGCATCCCCCGCAGGTGGCCGATGGCCTCAGGCTCGTACTCCGCCAGCTGGTGGAAAACAGCGGTGGACAGCACCATCATGGTGAGCCCCTCGTCCCGGATGGTCGCCGCCAGCCGCTGGGGCGACAGGACCACATCCCGCTCCACCGCCACCAGGCAGGAGCCGTTCAGGAGGGCTCCCCAGATCTCCAGGGTCGTGACGTCGAAGGAGACGTTGGAACAGTGGGCGACACGGTCTTCGGGCCCGAAGTCGAACGGCCCGGGATCCCGCGCTAGCCGTACGACACCGAGATGTGGGACCACCACCCCCTTGGGCTTTCCGGTGGAGCCTGAGGTGTAGATGACGTAGGCCCCCTGCGAGGGAGGTCGGGGTACCGCCGAAACCGCGGGGCCCCCGGGGGACGCCCCGGCTTCCAGGAGGGCGCGGTCCCGGTCGACGCAAAGCACGCCCGGCGCCCCGTCCGTCTCCAGCCAGGGCAGCACCGGCAGCAGGGCCTCCTGGGCCAGGACCAAGGGGGCGGCCGTATCCTGGAGCATGTAGATCAGGCGGTCTTCGGGGTAGGAGCGGTCAAGGGGCACGTAGATGCCGCCGGCGCGGATGATGGCGACGATGGCGGTGACCAGGTCGACCCCCCGTTCCATCAGCAGCGCCACCGGGGTCTCGGGTCCGACCCCCCGTTCGAGGAGGGCCGCGGCCCAGGTGTCAGCCGTCGCCAGGAGCTCGGAGTAGGTCAGGGTCACGTCGCCGTCCGTCACCGCCGGCCGATCCGGATGGGTGTGGGCGATCTCGCCGAAGAGGTCCGCGATATCCCGATCCCGAGGGTATGGGTGGGTCGAGCCGTTCCAAATCGACGTCAGCAGGCGGCGCTCCTCGGGGCTCATCACCGGCAGCTCCGAGATCCGCAGGTCGGGATCCGCCACCGCGGCGCCCACGAGGGTCTCGAAGGCCCCGAGCCAGCGTTCTGCGGTGTTTCGCTCGAAGAGGTCCACGTCGTATTCGAGGGTCACCTGGAGGCGGTGGCCCCGGCGGGCGACCCCTAGCATGACGTCCAGCTTGGCGAGGCCGAAGTCCAGGTCGAGGTGCTCCACGTCGGCGTCGCCGAGGGCCGGCGGGTCGCCGGCGTCGAGAACCTGGAAGGCGGCTTGGAAGAAGGGGTGGTGGGAGGTGGTCCGTTCCGGTTGCAGGGCCTCCACGAGCTTTTCGAAGGGCACGTCCTGGTGGGCCCAGGCGTCGAGGGCAGTGCCGCGGACTCGGGCGAGGAGCTGGCGGAAGGTCGGGTCGTCGCCGAAATCCGCCCGCATCACCAGGGTGTTGACGAAGAAGCCCACGAGGCCTTCGGTCTCGGCGCGGGTGCGCCCCGCCACGGGGCAGCCCACCGGCACCGAGGACACGTTGGCGAGCCGTCCCAGAAGGCTGCCCCAGGCGGCCAGGAGGACCATGAAGAGGGTGACGCTTTCGCCGCGGCACAGATCGTCGAGGGCGACGCCGAGGGACTCCGGAAGGTGTCGGTGGATATCCTCCCCGCGGTGGCGGGGGAGGGCCGGGCGCGGGCGGTCAGTGGGCAGTGGCAGGGGTTCGCCGATGTTCCCCAGCACCCCCCGCCAGTAGTCCACCTGTCGCTCCAGCTCGCCGCCGGACAGCCAGGTCTGCTGCCATGCGGCGTAGTCGGCGTATTGGATCGGCAGCTCCGGCAGGGCGGCCCCGCCGGTGTCGAGGCCGCCGGTCTCGGCGGAGTAGAGCGCCGACAGCTCGCGGCCGAAAACACCGAGGGATTCCCCGTCGGAGGCGATGTGGTGGAAGGTCACCACGAGGATGTGGTCGTCGTCCGCCAGCTTGACGAGGCGGGTCCGCACCGGCGCCTGGGTCGCCAGGTCGAAGGGGGTTCGGGCCTCGTCGCGGACCCGCGCGGTCGCCGCCGCCAGGCGTTCCTCCTCCGGCCGTTGGAGGAGGTCGGCCTCCAGCTCCGGGGCCAGATCCAGCGCGTCGTCCACCACCGCCGTCGGCTCGCCGGCCAGGTTCTGGAAACGGGTCCGGAGCACCCGGTGGCGCTCGGCGATGGCGTTCAGGGACCGTCCGAGGGCGTCGAGGTCGAGGGGGCCCCTCATCCGCAGGGCGGTGGGCACGTTGTACACCGGTGAGGTGGGATTCCACTGGGCCAGGAACCACATCCGCTGCTGGGCGAAGGACAGGGCATCGCCGTCGGCTGTGCCTTCCCCCCTCTGCGGGCCCGGCACCGAAGCCAGGCCCCCGTCGGAGCGGGCGCCGTCCAGCTGGGCCGCCAGCTCCGAGAGGATCGGCGCGGCGAAGAGATCCCGCAGCGGCAGGTCGACGCCGAGGCGGTCCGCCACCCGCGCCAGCAGCCGGGTGGCGAGAAGACTGTGGCCGCCGAGGGCGAAGAAGTCGTCGTGGCGGCCCACCGTGTCGACCCCTAGGAGGTCGGACCAGAGGGTCGCCAACATCTCCTCCATGGGGGTCGCCGGGGGCTCGTGGCCGCCGCCGGAACCACCGGTGTCGACGTCCATCGCGGAAAGGGCCTTGCGGTTCACCTTGCCGTTGGGATCCAGGGGAAGCCCTTCGAGCTCGGCGAACCCGGCGGGGACCATGTGCTCCGGGAGACTTGCCCGGAGGTGGGCCACCAGGTCGTCACGGCCGGGGGCCGCTCCGCCGGCCTTCGGCACGTAGAAAGCCACCAGGCGCTTGCCGCCGGTGGGATCCCCCTGGGCCACCACCGCCGCCTGCCGTAAGTCCGGGTGCCGGCGTAGTACCGACTCCACCTCCCCGGGCTCGATGCGGAAGCCCCGCACCTTCACCTGGAAGTCCGCCCGGCCGAAGAACGCGAGGTCGCCGTCGGGGCGCCAGGCCACGCGGTCACCGCTGCGGTAGGCGCGGGAGCCGGGCTCGGTGGAGAAGGGATCCGGCACGAAGCGCTCGGCGGTGAGGGCGGGGCGGCCGAGGTAGCCCCGGGCCACGCCGTCCCCCGAGGTCAGCAGCTCGCCGGGGATACCCGGGGGCAAGGGCTCGAAGCGGTCGTCCACAATCCACACCCGGGAGTTCCGGATGGGTATGCCGATGGGGGTTTTGGTGGGGATGGCTTCGGGGTCGTCCGTCGACCAGCAGGTGCTGAAGGTGGTGTTCTCCGTCGGCCCGTAGGCGTTGACGAAGCGTGCCCCCTCCGGTAGCTGCCGGAGGGCCGTCTTTGCGCGCTCAGCATCCAGCACGTCGCCGCCGGTGAGCACCTGCCGCAGGCGGGGCATGGTGGGGAGCCTGCCGGCGTCCACCATCTGGTGGAAGAGTCCGGTGGTTAGCCACAGGGAGGTGACGCCGCCGTCCGCGGCCACCTGGGCGATCTCGTCGAGGCCCGCTCGGCCCGGCGGGGCCACCACCAGGGAGCCGCCGTTGAGGAGCGGTCCGTAGAGCTCGAGGGTGGCGGCGTCGAACGATGTGGGGGCGAAGTGTAGCCACGTCTCTTCCGGCCCGAGGCCGGCGAAGTCGTTGCCCTTCACCAGGCGGATCACCCCCCGGTGGGTGGCGGCGACCCCCTTGGGCACCCCGGTGGAGCCGGAGGTGAACATCACGTACGCGAGGGCGTCCCCGCCGAGGGTCGGGGGCAGGGGCTCGCCGTGCCCCTCCTCGGGCTCGGCGTCGAGCTGGTCGAGGTCGACCACGGCGAGCCCCGCCGGCAAGTCCTCCGGCAGCGAGCCGCGGGAAGCTCCGTCGGTCACCAGCACGTCGGCGCCGACGACCCCCAGGAGCATAGCCAGCCGTTCCCTGGGGTAGCCGGGGTCGAGGGGGACGTAGGCGCCGCCGGCCCGCAGCACCCCGAGGGTGGCGACGATCGACCGCGGGGACCGTTCGAGGCAAAGGGCCACCCGGACCTCCGTGCCCACCCCGAGCCGCCGCAGGGTCCGGGCGATCCGGTCCGCCCCGCTCAGCAGCTCCCCGTAGGTGAGGCGCTCCGCCCCTTGGATGAGCGCCGTGCGCTCCGGAGCCCCCTGGGCCACCTCCGCCATGAGGTCACCGAGACTCGCTTCCCGCGGGTAGGGGACGGCGGTGTCGTTCCAGTCGCCGAGGACCAGGTCCGCGGCATTGGGCCCCAGCAGGGGCAAATCGTGGAGGGGGCGGTCCGGCGTCTCCAGGGCCGCCCCCAGGAGGACGTCGAAGGCGTCGAGCCAGCTGAGGACCGTCGCGTCCTCGAAGAGATCCGTGTCGTGGACGCTCCACAGGGTGAGGTCTTCACCGCTGCGCACCGCCACGACGTTGAGATCGAACTTCGCTGCTTCGATCCCGAGGTCCAGGGACTCGGCGGCGAAGGCGCCGAAGGGGTCCGGAGCCCATCCGTCCTCCAGCTGGAAGGCGGTCTGGAAAATCGGATGGCGGGCGGGGTCCCGGTCCGGATGCAGGGCCTCCACCAGCTTTTCGAACGGTAGATCCTGATTGTCGAAGGCGCCGAGGGTGCGGCGGCGGACCCGCTCCAAGAGTTCACGGAAGGTGGGGCGGCGACCGAGATCGATCCGCACCACCAGCATGTTGACGAAGAAGCCCACCAGCCCCTCCACGGCCGTGTGCCGTCGGCCCGCCACGGGCGTTCCGACGCACAGATCCGTCTGGCCCGCGATGCGGCCGAGGAGGGCCCCCCACGCCGCCAGCAGGACCATGAACGGGGTCAGCCCTTCAGCCTTCGCGAGGGCCTCCACCGCCGCGAGCCGCCCGGGCGGGAGGGTCCGCTTGAGGGTATGGCCGCGGTGGCGGGCCGCCGCCGGGCGGGGGCGGTCGGTGGGTAGCTCCAGCACCGCAGCGCCGTCCAGGGTGCTTCGCCAATGCTCCAGCTGGCGCTCTAGTTCCTCGCCGGCGAGCCAGCGCCGCTGCCAGGCGGCGAAGTCCCCGTACTGGACCCCCAGCGGCTCCAGCGCCGGGGTGTCCCCGGCGGCGAAGGCGGTGTAGAGATGGGCGAGCTCCCGCTGCAGGATACCCACGGACCAGCCGTCGGTGACGATGTGGTGGCAGCTCACGAGGAGCACATAGCCGTCCGGGAGCCTCCAGGCATGGGCACGAAGCAGGGGGCCCGCGGCGAGGTCGAAGGGCTCGTGGGTCGCGGCTTCGATCTGGGCCCCCAGGGCATTCTCGGCGTCCCCGTCGGCGAAGCCCCGAAGGTCGACGACGGGGATCTCCACCGCCGCCGGCGGATCGAGGTGGAGGACCGGCTCGCCGGCTCGGTTCGAGAACCGGCTGCGGAGGGTCGAGTGCCGTTCGAGGATCGCTCCAAGCGCCCGTTCGAGGGCGGAGACATCGAGCTCCGTGCCGTCGGCGGGCCGCAGGCGAAGGGCCATGGGCACGTTGTAGACCGCCGACTCCGGGGACCACTGGGCGAGGAACCAAAGCCGCTGCTGGGCGAAGGACGGGGGTGGCGCATCGCCCCCGTCCCCGGGGCGGGGGCCGGCGTCCCCCTCATCCTGGGTCGAGCCGACGTGGTCCGCCATGGCCGCGCGGACGTGTTCCGCCATTGCAGCGACGGTGGGGGCCTGGAAGAGGGTCCCCATCGGCAGCTCCACGCCTAGCTGGTCGCGGATTCGCGCCAGCAGGCGGATCGCCAGCAGGGAGTGGCCGCCGAGCTGGAAGAAGTCGGTGGTGACGCTGACCGCTTCTGTATGCAGGACCTCGGCCCACAGCTCCGCCAGCTGGGCCTCCAGGGGATCCCTGGGTGCGGTGTGCTCGTCCTCGATGGCGTCGAAGGCGGCGGGGGCCCGCGCGGCGAGGATCCGCCGATCGATTTTTCCGTTGGTGGTGACGGGCAGCTGATCGAGGACGAGGAACGCCGCCGGGATCATGAAGTCCGGAAGGGTCTCCGCCGCGTGGAGGCGCAGGGCGGCGGAGTCCACGGTGTCCGGCGCCGCCTCGGCGAAGGCCACGAGCTGGAGACCGCCGTCCGGCATCCGGTGGGGGAGGACCACCGCGTTGGCCACCTGGGGATGGCTCGACAGGGTGGCCTCGATCTCCCCGGGCTCGATGCGGAACCCCCGGATCTTGACCTGGTGGTCCAGCCGCCCGACGAAATCGTAGTCGCCCCCCGGCAGCAGACGCACGAGGTCGCCGGTGCGGTAGAGCCGCTCGCCGGGGGTGGCGGCGAAGGGGTTGGGGACGAAGACCTCGGCCGTCCGTGCCGGCATGCCCAGGTAGCCGCGGGCCAGTCCGTCGCCCCCGAGCCACAGCTCCCCGACGGTCCCAGGCAGGCACATTCGCCCAAAGGGATCGACGACGAAGGCCGAGGTGTTGCCCACCGGTCCGCCGATGGGCACGGGGGTTTCGTCGACGACCTCCTCGACCCGGTACCAGGTGGCGAAGGTGGTGCATTCGGTGGGGCCGTAGACGTGCAGGAGCTCGCCCTTGGCGACGTCCAAGGCGTTGCGGACCCGGCGCGGCTCACAGCGCTCGCCGCCGAAGAGGATGGCCCTCTGCTGCTCCAGGAGCTCGGGATTCTCCCGGACGATCTGGTGCAGGAGGGCGGTGGTGATGAACTGGACGGTGACGCCGTGTCGGCGGACGGTCTCCAGCAGCCGCTTCGGAGAGAGGATCGTTTCCGGGTCGAGGACGACCAGGGCACCGCCGTTGAGCAGGGGCCCCCAGATCTCGAACGTGGCGGCGTCGAAGGATACCGTCGAGGCGTGGGCGACACGGTCCTCCGGGCCGAGGTCCAGGTAGCGGGAGGTGCGGACCAGGCGGGTCACGCCGCGGTGGGGGATCTCGACCCCCTTGGGGCGACCGGTGGACCCGGAGGTGTAGACGACGTAGGCCGTCGTGTCGCCGCCGGCGGCGGCGAGGGCCAGCGCGGCCCCGGTGACGTCCTCCTCCGCGGTACCCTCGATTTCGGCCCAGAGGCGGTCCAACGGGATCGCCTCGACCTCCGTTTCCGCCGGCAGGGCTCCCTCCAGGTGACCGTGGACCAGGGCGAGGGTCGAGCCGGTGTCCTTCAGGATCAGCCGCAGGCGGTCTTCGGGGTAGGCGGGGTCGATGGGCACGTAGGCCGCGCCGGCGGAGACGATGCCCAGTAGGGCGGCGACCTGGTCGGCGGAGCGGTCCATGCACACCGCCACCCGATCCCCCGGGCGGATCCCGCGACGGCGCAGGAACGCTGTTACGGCTCCGGCCCGGGCGGCGAGCTCACCGTAGGTCCACCGGAGATCGCCGTGGATCACGGCGGTCCGCTGACGATGGCGGGACACCGTCTCGGTGAAGAGCACCCCCAGGGAGGAGTCCCTCGGGTAGTGCGCGGCGCTCCGGTGGGCGGCGGCGAGGAGCCGCTCGCGCTCGAAGTCCGGGACCAGCTCCAGATCCCTCAGTCGGCGGTCGGGCCCGTCCACCGCCGCCTTCAGCAGGCGCTCGAAGGCGTCCAGGAAGCGCCGTACGGTGGCCCCCTCGAAGAGCTCCGTGGCGTAGTCGGCGAGGCCCCGCAGGCCCCCGTCCGCCGCCTCCTCCAAGAGGATCGATAGGTCAAAGGGTGCGCCGGGGGTGTCGGTGTCGAGGAGCTCCACCCCGAGGCCGGCGAAGTCGTCGCCGGTGCCGGGCATGTTCTGGAGCGAGAAGGCCACCTGGAAGAGGGGGTTGGCACCGGCCAGGCGCTCGGGCCGCAGCTCTTCTACGAGCCGCTCGAAGGGTAGCTCGCGGTGGTCGAAGGCCTCGGTGACCGTGTCCTTCACCCTCCCCAGGAGCTGCCGGAAGGTGTCGGCGGGGTCGATCTCCGTCCGCATCACCAGGGTGTTGACCAAGAAGCCCACGAGGCCCTCGGTTTCGAGCCGATCCCGGTTGGCGACTGGTGTGCCCACCGCCACGTCCCGCTGGCCCGAGAGGCGCCACAGCAGGGTTTGGAAAGTCGCCAGGAGGGTGACGAAAAGGGTGACCCCTTCCGCTCGGGAGAGCTCCGCGGCGCGGCCGGCGAGGGCCGCCGGGAGATCGATGGCGAGGCGGGCGCCGCGGTGGCTCGGGGTCGCCGGCCTCGGCCGGTCGGTGGGCAGCTCCAGAACCCCGGGGAGGGCTTCGAGGCGACGGCGCCAGTATTCGAGCTCGTCGTCGAGGGCGCCGGAGTCGAGGCGCTGGCGCTGCCAGGCGGCGACATCGGGGAATTGGACCGGCAGGGGCTCCGGCTCCGGCCCACCCCGGCCCGTTTCGAGGCGGTAGAGGGCTTCGAGCTCGGCGAGGAGCACGCCGTGGGACCAGCCGTCGAAAATGGTGTGGTGGAAGGTACCGAGGAGGTAGTGCTCACCGTCGTCGGCCCGCAGCAGGCGGACCCGCCAGAGGGGGGCGCGGTCGAGGGCGAAGGGGCGCTGGGTGTCCGCGGCCGCCAGCTCCTTCGCCTTGGCGTCCACCTGGTCGGCGCCGACCCCGAGGTCCACCACCTCCACCGGTTCCAGGTGGAGGTCCGGCGACTCCAGGGTGTGGATGACCTGGATCGGCCGGCCGTGGTCCGACCTAAGGGCGGTGCGCAGCGCTTCGTGGCGGGCCACCAGGCGGCCGAAGGCCCGAACGAGGGCGTTCGGGTCGAGGGGCCCGGTGAAGCGGAAAAGGAAGGTGATGTTGTAGGCCGAGGACGCCTGGTCCGAGAGCTGGCTGAGGAACCACAGCCGTTCCTGACCGGGGGACATGGGGAGGGACGCGCCGTCCTCCCCAGGGTCCCTGGGGACGGGGCCTCCGTCGTCGACATCGGCCCTTTCCTCGGCCCGCCGCTCGGCGACCTTCTCCGTCACCAGGGCAGCCTGATCCCCAGGGGTCTGGGCGACCGTCAGCAGCTCGTTGGCGCGGATCTCCACGCCGAAGGTCTGGCGTAGCCGGTTGGCCATCTGGGTGGCCAGCAGGGAATGGCCCCCGACTTCGAAAAAGCTGTCGTCGAGGGCCACGTGGGCGAGGCCCAGCAGCTCCCTCCACACCTCGGTCACCGCCGCCGCCACCGGATCCCGGGGCGGGCCGTCGACGGCGGCTCCGGCCGTCGCCATCGGGTCGGCGGACGGCGACGCGTCGATCGGCAGCACCGTCGACGTGCCGGCGCCCTTGGCTGTTTCCGGCGGCGAGACCCAGCAGCGACGGCGCTCGAAGGGGTAGGTGGGTAGTACCACCCGCCGCCGTCCCTGGTCGCGCCAGTGTGCGGCGGGGTCGAGGTCCAGACCCGACATCCACAGGCTGCCGGCGGTCTCCAGGAGGGCAGCGAGGTCGTCCCGCTCGTCCTTCGGGTGGGGGAGGGACGGCAGGATGGACCTTTCCCCCGGG
>JBCDIS010000157.1:0-15984 GCA_038748685.1 Acidobacteriota bacterium
ACCGAGGCCCTCCACCGCCTCCTGGGTTCGAGCCGGATCCCCGTGCGGGAAGGCTTCCGGGAGGGCGTGATGGCCGCCTTGCCAGCCGCGGCGGCCTGGGAGCGCCCGGCGGCCAGGTCCTGGCATCTAGCCCTGGCGATGCTCCTGGCCTGCGCCCTCGGTGCTAGCTTGCTGCTGCCTGGGACCTTGGCGGACGACGCCCTCTTCGGCACCGGCTCGGCAGTGGCGGACTTCTTCGAAACCACCCTGCTGGCGGGCGCCGGACTGCTGGAAGCGTCTTGGCGCGGAGTGGGGATGGGGCTGGCGGAGCTGTTCGCCGCCTCCAAGTCGAGCCTTCTGGCGATGGGTCTCTTGGTGCTCTGCCTCGATCTGCTCTTCGTCTCGATGCTGCGTCGACGGCCCAAGGCTGAGGCGAAGGCGGACGTCTCCGAGGATCGGCGCTGAGGCGGATTCCCCCATTCACCCCGTCGCCGGCCGCGATGGCGGCACGGCGGGTCGGGCGCCGGGGCCCCTACGCCCAGTCCCCCGCCTGCGATAATCTGCTGACGTCGTGAGCAGTCGATCCGTCCACAGAGCCAAACCTCTCGACCGGTCCCCGCGTCGAGCAGTGGCCCCGGCACTTGCCGTATTCCCACTCGCAGCGCTCTTTCTCGCAACGCTGGCCTTTTCCTGGCCCGTCCGTGGCCAAGGGCCAAGCCCGTCAGCCGCTGATTCGACCGGCGCCGCTGATGCGGCCGTGGAGGCCGTCCCCGCCTACCAACTCGCCGCCGGCAGCCTGGCCCGCAGCCGAATCGTGGTGATGGGGCAGGACATGGTGATCGACGGCGAGGCCCAGAGCCACGCGGTGGCCCTCGACGGCAACATCCGGGTGTCGGGTCGGGTCGTCGGCGACGTGATCGCCCTCGGCGGCCAGGTGGAGCTGAGCGAGACCGCAGAGGTTGGGGGCGATGTCTACGTCCTCGGGGGACACATCACCACCGCCCCCGGAGCGATGATCGGCGGCCGTTCGGTGGCGTACCCCGAAGCTTCGGATCTGTGGATCTCGGTCATCGAAGGCCCGGCCCTCGGCCGTCAGCCGGGGTCGCGGGTGGTGGTGGGAACGAAGCTCGCCCTGCTGGCGTTCTGGAGCTTCGTGACCCTCCTGATCTTGGCGGTGGCCCGGCGGGAGATTACGAGCACCTCCGACTCCATCCGGGTCGAGCCGTTCCGCAATTTCTTCCTTGGCCTCACCGGCATCGCCGCCATGGTGTTGACCGCCCTCTTCTTCAGCGCCTTCACCGGCGCCGTGGTGGGCCTGCCGTTGCTGGTGCTCTTGGGGGTGGTGGCCCTTGGGCTCCGGTTCTGGGGCATGGTGGCGGTGTTTCACGCCTTTGGAACCTGGCTCTGCCAGCGCCTGGGGCGCCGTCCGCCGGTTCCCCTCACCGCGGCGACCTGGGGACTGCTGACCCTCGGTGCGGTCAAGCTGGTGCCGTACCTCGGCATTTGGACCTGGTCGGTGGCCACCTTCATCGGCGTCGGCGCTGCGCTGTCCACCAAGCTCGGCCGACGGCAGGCCTGGTTCGACGTCTGAGTCGCCGGGGCCGCCCCCTCCGACGGCCTGACGAAAAACGGCCGGGCCCCCTCTAGACCCGGCCGTAGATCGATCAGGCGCCTACGATCAGGGCACGTAGGTGACCACCAACTGCGGGTGGTTGGCCGCGTTGGCGTTGTCCCCGGAGTAGTAGCCCATGTGGTCGTCGCCGCCGTCGTCGTTGTCGTCGACCGCGAAGGAGACCCGGAACTGGGTGGTCCCCGCGCTGTTGATGGCGGCCCGACCGGCGGCGTCGAGCACCCCCTCCGACCAGTCGCCGTTGGCCGCCGGGGTGGTCAGGGTCGCCGCCGCGGCGGCGGTGGCGATGGCCTGGAAGTCGGAGTTCTGGAGTGCGGTGGAGCCGGAGAAGCCCCCGGTGTTGACGTCCACCAGGCAGGCGCCGAAGCCGCTGGTGAACGGGTTGGAGCCCCGGACCTGCCCCCGCCGCAGCCGTAGGGTGGCGGACTGGATCGTCGCCCCCGCCGGAATCGATGAGGTGTCGAACGAGAGGATCGACTTGTACTGGCGGTCCTGGGTGCCGTCCCCCGGGCGGATGGGCCTGGAACCGGCGCCGGTGGAGTTGCTCCGCCCGCCGACGTCGGAGGTCTCGTTCGATTCGCGTACCCAGCCGTCTTCGCCGCCGATGGAGGTGAAGGTCACGGTCACCGGCTGGGCGCTCTCGCAGGTGTCGGTGGCCTCGTTGCAGGTTTGACCCGGGCAAGGGTCGGCCCCGGACTGGCACGAACCCCCGCCGCAGGTCTCGACGCCGTTGCAGAAGAGACCGTCGTCGCAGTCACCATCGAGAACGCACTCCGGCGCGCCGCCGCCGACGGCGAAGACGAGGTCGTCGGCGTCGTCGTAGTTGCCGGTGGTGCAAGATCCCGCGCTGCCCTGGTAGCGGAAGTTGGCGCGGACCGCCTGGAGGGAGCCCGCCGGCAGGGTATAGGTGGCGGAGAGGACCTGGGGCCCGGCGACGGACGGCTGCAGCGTGGCGATGAAGGTCCACGCCGGGTTGCTGGCGTCGGCGGTGTAGTAGAGGTCGAGGGAGTCGGCGCTCGGGGTGGTCCAGGCCCACACCGTGGCGTCGATCCGGACCGTGGCGCCTTCGGCGAAGTCGCCGCCGCCCAAGGTCGAGACCACCAGCCGCTCGTTCGACTCGTCACTCTGGTAAGTGCCGGAGGCCCCGTCGGTGCAGCCGTCCAACGTATTGGGCTGGTTCTGCTCCGGACCGACCGTGCCGCGGGCCTCCAGGAGTGTGGTGGAGTCGCAGGAGCTGCCGGCGACGGCGCAGGCGGGGGCGCCCAGGCCGGCGTCGAAGACCGCGACCTGGGGACCTTTGGAGTTGGGGTCGGTGATCGTCAGGGCGATCGAATCACTGCCCGTCTGAGCGGCCGAATCGGCCACCGAAGCGGTGATCGTGTGGTTGCCGATGGAAAGGGACGACGTGGAGAAGGAGGCCCCGGAGCCGATGGCGCCGTCCAGGCTCGACGTCCAGGCAAGGCCGGAGGCGAGGTTTCCGTCCTCGGCGTCGGTCGCAGTGGCGGAGAACGCTACCGACACCCCCTGGTCCACCGCCGAGCCGTCCGCGGGGGCGGTGATGTCGACCACCGGCGGGTTGTCGCCGGCCACGCCGTTGGGGATACCGGCGGCGTAGACGTCCACCGAGTCGCCGCCGCCGCCGCCCTCGTTGCGGTTGTCGGTGTAAATGGCGATCAGGTCGCTCATCACAGCGTCGAGGCCGTTGTAGTCGCCAAACTCGAAGGCGTCCCCGATGTTGGGGGACTGGGACGCGGTCACTCGGCTCGGCGTCGACCAGGTTTGGGCGCCGTCGTCGGAGAAGCTGTAGAAGACGTCGACGGCGGTGCGGGCGGCGCTGCGCCGCGTGTCGTAGAAGATCACGTGGACCCGGCCGCTTGCGTCCACCGCCAGCCACTGGTGGTAGCGGTCGACGCTGTTTTGGTCGGCGGTTTCGTGGGGCGTGGTGACGGTCCAGGAGTTCCCGCCGTCGCGGGAGTAGGCGACCTGGATCCGCGCGTGGTTGTTCGACGGGTTGGAGCCCGTCGAAGCGGTGGAATCACTCCAAGCCACGTAGATGCTGTCGGCGTAGGGGCCGGTGGAGAAGTCGGTATCGGCCGAGGCGTAGACGAAGACATCGCGGGTCTCCATCGACGGCACCGGGAAGGTGAAGCTGGCCTCGGTGGACGCGATCTCCGTAACGGCCCCGAAGCTGGCGCCGCCGTCGGTGGACCGTGCGAGGAGGATCCGCTGGCTGTTGAAGGCGGGCCAGACGTAGTAGACGGTGCCGCTCTTGTCGGTGGTGATGTCGGAGCCGATGCCCCGCTGGTCGGAGGCCGACGAGAAAGTGATGTTCGACCAGGTGTCACCGAGGTCGGTGGAGCGGGCGAACTGCATGATGTTGCTGGCGTGCCAGGTGGCGTAGATGTTGTCCTGGTGGGGCGAGCCGGACCACTTGTCGACGTGGATGAACTCCTTGTCGTTGCCGCCGCCGGTGTTCAGGGTCCGGCGGTTGCCGGGGAGGTCGTTCCAGGTCTGACCGCCGTCGGAGGAGCGGTAGAACCAGATCTGGCAGCCGCCGGCGCCGCAGTTACCGAGGGCCGACGTGTAGGCGAGGGTGCCGTCGGAGGACCAGTCCACCGTCGGGTCGCAGCAGGTACCGCCGAGGGGGAGGGCCGCCGCCTGGTTCCAGGTGTCGCCGCCGTCGGTGGAGTAGTGCATGATCTGGCCGGCGCCGGGTCCGTTGGAGCCGGCGATCACCAGGTTGTTGTTCACCGGGTTGATCTTGATCGCCGATTCGGCGGCGCCGTTCGGGCTGGTGACTCTGACCTCACCGTTCAGGAAGCGCTGTTCCAAAGTCTCTTGGAAGGCCTCCTGGGACAGGCCGTCCTCCATCAGGACTTCGAAGCGACCTTTCCCGTCCCGGTACTCGGCCCGGGTGTAGAGCTCCCCGTCAATCAGGTAGCCGCCGAACTGCAGGCGATAGGCCGGCAGGGCGCTGTGGGGGTACTGGGCGGGGCCTTCCTGGGCCATTTCGGGGATGCCCTTGCGCAGGGCGACGCGGTACCAGGCGGGGATCGGAATCCTCAGCTCGGCTTCGTTGGGGGCGAGGAGCTTCAGATCCTCGGCGGTGAGGGTGTAGTTCCGATCGTCCCAGGGGCCGATCTGGGTCAGTTTCGAATACTCGACCCGGGAGTCGACGCCGCGGAATTGATAGATCGGTTGGGACAGGACCGGGCTGGCCAGGGCCACGCTGATGGCGCAGGCCAGCATCAGGCTCGAGAAACGCTTCATGAGCTCTCCTTGGTGGTTGCCGGGAGAGGGTCCCGGCGGCGTTGTGCGAGGGGCTCGCGAGGGGGAAGGTAGGTGTGGAGATTTCAAGAGGCGTGCCAGGGGATCGACGGCGCGGAACCTGCGGACGGGGCGGCGTGGCCTGGGACGGGATGGCCGGCGATCAGGGGAGCGAGAGAAATTCTCGGCAGGAAGAGACGGCGGGGGAGAGGTGGAGGGCAGATCGGGCCCCGTGGGGAGGGGGCCCGTCTCAGGTTCGGACGTCGTCGGTCTCAGGGATGAGAACGGCGCCGACCCAGGGGATCAGCGCTTGACGATCTCGATCAGCTGAACGTCGAAGACCAACATGCCCTGGGGATACCCGGGGCGTCCGCCGTAGGCGAGCTTCTCCGGAATCCACAGGCGCCGGGTCTCCCCCTCCACCATCATCCTCAGGCCGGCGGTCCAGCCCTTGATCACCTGGTCGAGACGGAAGGTGGCCGGCTCGCCTCGGGTCAGGGAGGAATCGAACATTTTGCCGTCGGTGGTCCAGCCGACGTAGTGGACCATGACGGTGCTGCGGGGCAGCGGGTGCTTCTCGCCGGTGCCGGCTTGGAGGACCTTGCTGGCGAGGCCGCCCTTCGACACCTCGGCGTCGGCCGGCGGGGCCGCCACGTCGGCCGGCGCGGGAAGGGTGTCGCTTTCGGCCTGGAGGGGCGCGGTGAGAAACAGGCACGCGAGGGCGAAGCCCGCGACGGACAGGAGGACGGATCTTTGGCATTTCATAAGGCGAATCTAGCGCGGGGCGAGGGTCCTGGCAACGGGCGGCGTCCGGAGTCGGGCTACTGACACCCCGTCGTCAGCAGTCCCGCGGAGGCCCGCAGCGTCCTGTCACCCCGTTGTCAGTAAGGCTCTGGCATCCTCCCCCTGCAAACGAGCTGCACCCACACCAACTTCAGGTGCTCCTCCGGCACCCGAAACCCCAGGAGAAAGACATGAGCACAGTGAGCACCCCCGTCGCCGATCCCACCGTTGCCGCCCTGCTGGCGGAGATCCAGGTGACCACGGATTTCTTCAATCGCTCCACCGACTGCCTCACAGAGGAGCATTCGGGCTTTGCGCCGAGCCCGGAGCTGATGACGGTGGCCCAGCAGGTGGCCCACGTCGCCCGGACCTACGATTGGTTCGTGGAAGCCCTCCGCCCCGAGGGTTTCGATCTCGACTTCGAGAAGCTCGAAGTCGGCGTCAAGACCGCGACTTCCCTCAACGAGGCGCGGGCGTGGCTGGAGCGGGCGAACCAGCAGGCGAAGGACGCCTTCGGCTCGAGGACGGCGGAGGAGCTGGCGCAGCCGCTACCGGAGGGGCCCGTCATGGGGGGACAGCCGCGGACGGCGCTGGTGGGTGCCCTCGTCGACCACACGGCCCATCACCGCGGGGTGCTGACGGTCTACTCCCGCCTCCAGGGCCTGACCCCGAAGATGCCCTACGGCGACATGTGACCGACGTCGGCGAGGATGGCGTCCGACGCCTTCTCGGCGATCATGATCGTCGGCGCGTTGGTGTTGCCGCCGATCAGCTCCGGCATGACGGAGGCGTCCGCCACCCGCAGGCCGTCGACCCCGTGGACCCGCAGGCGCGGGTCCACCACCGCCGCGGCGTCGGGGTCTTCCGGGACCGGTCCCATGCGGCAGGTGCCGGCGGGGTGGTAGAGGGTCGCCAGGGTGCGGCGGACGAAGTTGGCGACCGCCGTCTCGCCGGAGACCTCGGGGCCCGGAAGCACCTCGACGTCCACCTCGTCTGCGAAGGCACGGGTCGCGGCGAGTCGGCGGGAGATCTCGACGCCGCGGACCAGGACCCGGAGATCGTGGTCGTCCGCCAGGTAGTTGGCCTCGATCGCCGGCGCCTCCAGGGGGTCTGAGGCCGCGAGGCTGACCTGCCCCCGGCTCCTGGGTTTGATCAGGGTGGGGCCAAAGTTGAAGCCGTGGTCCGTGGCCTGGTCGAAGCCGTGGTCGATCAGGGCGGCGGGGATGAAGTGGAATTGGAGGTCCGGCTGCGGTAGGTCTGGACGGGTCCTGACGAACGCTCCCCCCTCGCAGACCGAGGTGGTGAACGGGCCGGTCCGCAGCAGGAAGTACCGCAGCAGGTTCGGCAGGGTCTCCGCGTTGTCGAGGCCGAGGTCCCGCCGACTGCGGAACACCACCGACACCATCGGGTGGTCCTGGAGATTGGCGCCGACCCCGGGGAGATCGGCGGCGACGTCGACCCCGGCGCGGCGCAGCGCGTCCGCCGGGCCGACCCCGGACAGTTGGAGCAGGTGCGGGGAACCGACGGCGCCGCCGGCGAGGATGACCTCGGCGTCGGCCTCGGGGTGCAGTGTGGTGCCCCCGCGGAGCACGTCGACGCCGCGGGCCCGGCCCCCTTCGATCCGCACCCTCAGGGCCTGGGCGTCGGTCCACACTTCTAGGTTGGGGCGTTTCCTGGCGGGCCGGAGGTAGGCGACGGCAGTGCTGCACCGGCGTCCGCGGATCTGGTTGACCTGGTAAAGGCCGATCCCTTCTTGGCGCGGGCCGTTGAAATCGTCGTTGGCTCGCCAACCCAGCTCCCGTCCGGCGACGACGAAGCGGCGGCTCAGCTCCGAGGTGTGTCTCGGCTCTGCCACCCGCAGGGGGCCGCCGACGCCGTGGAGCTCCGAGGGCCCCCGTTCCTGGTGCTGGGCCCGCTTGAAATACGGGAGGACATCGTCGAATCCCCAGCCGTCGCAGCCGTAGTCGTCCCGCCAGCGATCGTAGTCCCGCCGGTGCCCGCGGACGTAGAGCATCGCGTTCAGGGAGCTGCAGCCCCCTAGCATGCGGCCCCGCGGCCAGTAGATTCGGCGGCCGGCGAGGTGCGGCTCTTCGCGGGTCTCGAAGGCCCAGTCGAGGTCGCTGCGGAAGAGGTTCGGGAAGCCGGCGGGGATGTGGATCTCCCGCCGACGATCCGGCGGGCCGGCCTCCAATAGCAGGACCCGGATCCGCGGATCGGCGCTCAGGCGGTGGGCCAGCACGCAGCCGGCGGACCCGGCGCCGACGATGATGTAGTCGAATCCCTTTGATGCCAAAACGCCGCTCCGGCGGGTCGTCCCGCCATGGGACGACCGGCCGGGGGGCAGCGTATCAGGCGCCCGGCGTGTTCCTGAGCGTGGTCCGCACCTGCGCCGAAGGGGCGTCAGACGTTGAACAGGAAGTGGATCACTTCGCCGTCCCGCACCACGTAGTCCTTGCCCTCGGAGCGCTTTCGGCCCGCCTCCTTGGCGCCGTTCTCCCCTTTGAACTGGAGAAACTCGTCGAAGGAGATCACCTCGGCGCGGATGAAGCCGCGCTCGAAATCGGTGTGGATGACCCCCGCCGCCTGGGGCGCCGTGGCCCCCTCGGAGACCGTCCAGGCGCGGACCTCCTTCGGGCCGGCGGTGAAGTAGGTGTGCAGGCCGAGGAGCCGGTAGCCGGCCCGGATCACGCGATCGAGTCCCGGTTCTTCGAAACCGAGGGCCTCCATCATCTCCTGTTTGTCGTCGCCTTCGAGCTCCGACAGCTCGGCCTCGATCTTGGCGCAGACCGCCACCACCTCGGACCCTTCGGAGGCCGCCAGCTCCCGCACCTGGTCGAGGAGGGGGTTGTCCTCGAAGCCGTCTTCGTCGACGTTGGCGACGTAGAGCACGGGCTTGTGGGTGATGAAGCACAGGCGGCGCAGCCGGGTCTGCTCGTTGGCGTCCAGCTCGAGGGTGCGGGCCGGAAGGCCTTCCGCGAGGTGGGTGTGGACCTTCTCCAGCAGGGCCTTCTCCTTCACCGCTTCTTGGTCGAGGCTCTTGGCGCTGCGGGCTGCCTTCTGGAGGGCCTTCTCACAGGTCTGTAGGTCCGCCAGCACCAGCTCGGTCTGGATCACCTCGATGTCGTCCACCGGGCTGACCCGCGCCGCCACGTGGACCACATCGTCGTTCTCGAAGCAGCGCACAACGTGGGCGATGGCGTCGGTCTCCCGGATATGGCCGAGGAATTGGTTCCCCAGACCTTCTCCCCGGGAAGCCCCTTCCACGAGGCCCGCGATGTCGACGAACCGCAGGGTGGTGGGGATGACCTTCTCGGGCTGGGCGATCTCCGCCAGCTGACCGAGCCGGGGGTCGGGCACCGCGACGATGCCCACGTTGGGCTCGATGGTGCAGAATGGAAAGTTCTCGGCGTCGATGCCGGCTTTCGTCAAGGCGTTGAAAAGGGTGGACTTGCCAACGTTCGGCAGGCCCACGATGCCGCAGTGGAATCCCATGGTCGTTCGTCCTGTCGTATCTGGACCCCTGGCCTTGGACGCGCGGGGTTGCCGGGCCCTGGCGGGGGGATTGTTCAAGGGGGAGGGTGCGGAGGCGGTCGCCACCGCGGCGGCATCCTAACCCATTACTACGGCCGAAACCCGCGTCCCCGGTTGAAACGAGAAGGCCCCGCTCGCAGGAGCGGGGCCCGGTGGGGTCCGATGGCGGGGCCCGCGGGGGAGCCCGGGTCGCCTACTGATGGTCCTCGCCGAAGTAGGAGTGCTCGAACTGGTCGATCAAGGACCGCAGCGCGTCGACGTGGGAGGTGTCGGTGGTCTGCTTGGACTTCATGCAGTGCAGCATCATGCCGTGGAGGAGGGACAGGTCCTTGAGGTACTTGGCCTGGCCGGCGCTGTCGCCCTCCTTGGCGGGCTTGATGCGCTGGGTCAAGAAGTAGTAGGTGACGATCTCCGTCAGCTTGTCGGCGTGGTCTTCCTTGTTGTTTACCCAGCGCACCAGCTGGTTCCAGTTCGGGGCGTCCTTCTTGCCCTCGGCGGTGATCGAGTCCATCGACTTTTCGATGGTCTTGACGTGCTCCCGCATCTCCGTGAATCGGTCTTTGTCGCCGTAGATGCCGCAGGGGACCTGGCAGTGGGCGAAGGCGGCGGGTGCGCAGACGGACGCGGCGAGGACGACGAGGGCGAACACGGCGGTTTTCGTGGATCGCATGGGGAATTCTCCTGAATGGGCCTTTGGGGCGAGGCGCTCTGGGGGATGGCGGGGGGTCGATGCGGACCGATCTCGAAGCGGCACCATGTTACCACCGGCGGGTCCGTCGCTTGTCCGTTCCCAGGCGGCCGTCGCCGGTCAGGATCCGCGGGCGGTGGGGGCGTCGGCGAGGATCCGACCGTCCCTGAGGGTCACGGTGCGCAGGGCGTGCTCGGCGATGTCCGCTTCGTGGGTCACCAGGATCACCGTGTTGCCGGCCCGGTGGAGCTCGTCGAAGAGCCCCATGATGTCCTCGGAGGTGCGGGAGTCGAGGTTGCCGGTGGGCTCGTCAGCCAGCAGGATGGACGGCCCGTTCACCAGCGCCCGGGCGACGGCGACCCGCTGCCGCTGACCGCCGGAGAGCTCGTTGGGCTGGTGGTCCACCCGGTCACCGAGGCCGACCCGTTCCAGCGCCTCGCGGGCCTTTCGGCGCCGGTGGTCTGCGGCGACGCCGCCGTAGACGAGGGGTAGCTCGACGTTCTTGAGGGCGCTGGTGCGGGGCAGCAGGTTGAAGGTCTGGAAGACGAAACCGATCTCGCGGTTGCGGATCGTCGCCAGCTCTTCGTCGTCCAGGGTCTCCACCGCGGTGCCGTCGAGTCGATAGCTGCCGGTGCTGGGGGTGTCGAGGCAGCCGAGGAGGTTCATCATGGTGGACTTGCCGCTGCCGGAGGTGCCCATGATCGCCAGATACTCCCCGCGGTCGATGCGCAGGTCGACGCCGTCGAGGGCGCGGACCGTTTCGGTCCCCACGCGGTAGGTCTTGTGGACGTCCTGGAGCTCGATCAGGGTCATCGCGGCGGATCCTAGCAGTCGTCGGCGGAGGGATCCCCGCCCTCCGGGGACGGGCCGCCTTCGGGGGACGCCGAATCGGATCCACCGTGGGCCATCACCACGAGGGTCACGTCGTCGTCCAGCCGGCCACCGTCACCGTAGTGCTCCGCCAGGGCTTCGAGGAGCGCCTCCTTCACCCTCGCCGGATCCGCTGGCAAACCCCCCAGGCACGAACGGACCCGCTCGTAGCCGAAGGGCTCGTCGGCGCCGTCGGTGGCTTCGATCACACCGTCCGAGAGCCAGACCCAGACGTCCCCCGGCAGAAAGTCGAGCTCGGTGCTCGCGAAGTCGGTGCCGAGGGCGCCGAGGGGCGGGCTGGGTAGGAGGATCTCCTCCACCTGGCCGCCGCGCAGCAGGTAGGAGGGCGGATGGCCGGCGTTGGTGAGGGTGATGCGGCTCGACTCGAGGTCGATGGTGGTCAGGGTGGCGGTGACGAAGGCGCGGCGCTGGTCCGGGCGTCGCAGCCGTTTGGACAGCAGGCGGTGCAGCCTTTCGAAGATCCTCCGGGGATCGCTCTCTTCTTCGCACAGGATCTCGAAGGCGGACTTGACCATCGCGCTGCGCAGGCCCGCCGCCAGGCCGTGTCCGGCGACGTCGGCGATGGCCACGGCGAGCCGGCCGTCGGCGAGGCGTAGGAGGTCGTAGTAGTCGCCGCCGAGGGCGGTGGAGGGACGGAAATAGGTGGCGAAGGCGAGGGGCGGGGGGGCCTTGAGGGTGTCGGGCAGGAGGCTGCGCTGGAGCTCCCGGGCGAGGGATAGCTCCCGCTCCCAGATTTCCTTCTGGGCGGCGGTGCTCACCAGGCTCTCGAGGTTGGCGGCCATGTCGTTGAAGCTCTCCTGAAGCTTACCGACCTGGTCCTTCCGGGTAATGGGGATGCGGGTGGAGAAGTCGCCACCGAGGACCGATTGGGTTGCCCGGTAGAGCTTGTTGACCGCCTTGGAAAGGCCGAAGATCATCGACAGGGCCATCACCAGCGCCACCAGGTAGATGTCGAAGGTGAGCAGGAACACCAGGGCGAAGAGCACGTAGACGAAGGCCCCGACCTCCGCCGACGGCGAGATCAGCCGGCCGGCGAGGGCGCGGAGAGACGAGGCCAGGGTCGCCACCATGGCGTCGTCCGCCGGCTCCAGGGTCGCCGCGTCGAGGTACGGCCTCGACATTTCGACCCACACCAGGAGCGGCCGATCAAGCCATCCCGGAGCCGTCTCGTCGGGGGTGAAGAAGGATTGAATCGTCGACGACCGGGACCGGGGCTCCAGGGCCTCCAAAGGGTACTCGCGGCTGCCGAGGCGGAAGGTGACGCGGTCGGCGTCTTGCTGGAGCCACACTTCCGCCGCCGCCAGCTCGACCCAGATGCCGGCCCGCCTGGAGAGCTCGGCGGCGGGGTCCCCTTCGAGCATGGCGAGGACGCCGAAGCGGCCGGTGGCGGCGGCCGCCGCGATGGTGGTGGAGCCGTCTTCGAGGGCGTAGAAGGCCGAAGCGCCGCCGGCCCCGGGATCCTCCGGCGCCCCTTCGGTCCAGGCCGCGCGCCAGCGGTCCGGGGCGCGGCTGTCGCCGGCGAAGCGACGCCCGTCCCGGTAGTAGGCGAAGGACGCCGGCAGCGGGCTGGGGCGGGAGTCGGGGCGCCCCAGGAGCTCGTCCAGGTGACCGCGGGCCTCGCGACCCAGGTCGACCCGCAGCTCGTCGACGGCGCTTCGATAGAGGTGGCCGAGGAGGTAACCGAACACGACGTAGCTGCCGACACCCACCAGCAGCGCCACCAGCGGGATCGGCACGACGCCGATGAGGAAATAGGAAAAGGCCAGGCGGTTCCCGACCCGCCAGAGCAGGCGGCGCAGCAGGAGGCGGGTGAGCCAGATCAGCGCCACCAGGGCGGCGGTTACGGCGTAGCCCCGCAGCAGCTGACCGAGGAGCCCCACACCGTCGACGAAGAACAGCCCGAAGCCGACGACGGCGGGTAGGCCGAGGGCGGCGCGGAGGAGGATTCGGTGGCGCTTCACGGTGGTCGGCAATCCTTGCGCTCGCGGTGCCGCGGCGCCCCCTGGGAGCGGGTCGGGGGCGAGGTCCCGCGGGGCGCGGGCGGGCTCGAAGACGTCTGGAGCATACGATATCGAGGCCCCCGAGTTTTGTGACACGGGACCCCCTCTCTGCTAGCATCTCGAATTCAGGAAGCGCCTTTTCGGCGTTCCTACCCACCGCGACGCGAGGCTCCGGATCCCCTAGGCGTCCCCGTCCGGCCCCGCCGATTCCTGTCCGCCTGCAGCGCCCGCGGTGCCACTTCGAGAAAGGTTGACGATCCCATGACGAGCCCCGCGTCCGTCTCGGACCCGCTGGTCGAGGCCCGGGAAAAGCTCTCCGATGTCGTGATCCGCTTCGCCGGAGACAGCGGCGACGGCATGCAGCTCACCGGCACCCAGTTCACCAATACGTCCGCGGTGCTGGGCAACGACCTGTCCACCCTGCCGGATTTCCCCGCCGAGATCCGTGCCCCCGTCGGCACCCTCCCGGGGGTCTCGGCGTTCCAGGTACGGATCGCCGATTACGACATTCACACCCCTGGGGACGTCCCCGACGTCCTGGTGGCGATGAATCCGGCGGCCCTCAAGACCAACATCGGCGACCTGGTACCCAACGGCATCCTGATCTTGAATGCGAACGAGTTCAACGCCCGCAATTTCAAGAAGGCCTACTACGACGTGGACCCGAGGGAGGACGGCAGCCTCGACGGCTTCCGGGTCTTCGAGGTGGAGCTGACGAAGCTCAATCGCGAGGCCCTGGCGGACGTGGAGCTCGACAACCGCAGCCGGGATCGGTGCAAGAACCTCTTCGCCCTTGGCATGGTCTATTGGATGTTCAGCCGTCCGATGGGCACCACCCTCGAGTGGCTGCAGGAAAAGTTCGCCAAACGCCCCGTGATCGCCGAGGCCAACGCCAGGGCGATGAAGGCGGGCTGGAACTACTGCGACATCACGGGCGTGTTCCAGGTGCGCTACGAGGTCGAACCGGCGCAGCTGACCCCCGGTACCTATCGCAACGTCAACGGCAACTCGGCCCTCGCGGTGGGCCTAGTGGCGGCGAGCCGCCGCAGCGGCCTGCCCCTGTTCCTGGGCTCGTATCCCATCACCCCGGCGTCGTCGGTGCTCCACGAGCTCGCGCGTTTCAAGCGCTGGGGGGTCACCACCTTCCAGGCGGAGGATGAGATCGCCGCCGTCTGCGCGGCCATCGGCGCGGCCTTCGGCGGCGCCCTGGCGGTGACCACCACCAGCGGGCCGGGGCTCGCCCTCAAATCCGAGGCCATCAATCTGGCGGTGATGACGGAGCTGCCCCTGGTGGTGTGCAACGTCCAGCGGGCTGGGCCGTCCACCGGCATGCCCACCAAGACGGAACAGTCGGATCTGCTGCAGTCGATGTACGGACGCAACGGGGACTCGCCGATGCCGGTCATCGCGCCGGCCTCCCCGGCGGACTGCTTCGACGCGGCGATGGAGGCGTGCCGCATGGCGCTCCACTACATGGTGCCGGTGATGTACGTCTCCGATGGCTACCTCGCCAATGGCTCCGAGCCCTGGCGCCTGCCGGAGGCGACGGACCTGCCGGACCTGCGGATCGACTACGCCAGTGAGGTGGGGGAGGACGGCTTCCTGCCGTACCGCCGGAACCCGGAAACCCTCGCCCGCAACTGGGCGATCCCGGGCACCCCAGGCCTCGAGCACAGGATCGGCGGACTCGAGAAAGAGGACGGGACCGGCAACGTTTCGTACGATCCGGAGAATCACGCCTACATGACCCGCCTGCGGGCGGAGAAGGTGGAGCGCATCGCCAACACCATTCCCGACGCCGAGGTCCACGGCTCCCCGGAGGGGGGGAAACTGCTGGTCCTGGGTTGGGGCTCCACCCTCGGGTCGATCACCGGCGCCGTCAACGTCGCCCGCCAGCGGGGCCTCGACGTCAGCCGCGTGCATCTGCGGCATCTGATGCCCCTCCCCAAGAACCTCGGGGACGTCTTGGCGCGCTTCGATCACGTCCTGCTGCCGGAGATGAACATGGGCCAGCTGGCGATGGTGCTGCGGGCGAAGTACCTGGTGGACATCGAGCCGTTTGCCAAGGTCCAGGGGAAACCCTTCAGCCGAAGTGAGATTCTGGCCAAGATCGAGAGCATCCTGGAGGTCCAATGAGCGAAACGAAGACCCTGACCCGCAAGGATTTTCAAAGTGACCAGGATGTCCGATGGTGCCCGGGCTGCGGGGACTATGCCATTCTGAAGGCGGTTCAAACGGTGTTTCCTCAGCTGGGGATCCCCAAGGAGAAGCTCGTGGTGGTGTCCGGGATCGGCTGCTCCAGTCGCTTCCCGTACTACATGGACACCTTCGGCTTCCACACCATCCACGGCCGCGCGCCGGCGGTGGCCACCGGCCTCAAGACCTCACGCCCGGACCTCGAGGTCTGGGTGGTGACGGGGGACGGCGACGCCCTGTCGATCGGCGGCAACCACCTGATCCACACCCTGCGCCGCAACGTGGGGCTCAAAATCCTGCTGTTCAACAACCGCATCTACGGCCTCACCAAGGGGCAATACTCCCCCACCAGCGAGGTCGGCAAGCTCACGTCGTCGACCCCGGTCGGATCCATCGACCCTCCCTTCAACCCGCTCGCCCTGGCCCTCGGGGCGGGGGCCACCTTCGTCGCCCGCGCCGTCGACGTGTTTCAGAAGCATCTCGTCGAGGTTCTCGGCAGGGCGGCCCACCACCAGGGCACGGCTTTCATCGAGATCTACCAGAACTGCAACATCTTCAACGACAAAGCGTTTTCCTACATGACGGACAAGACCAGCCGCCAGGCGGAGGTCCTGTACCTCGAGCACGGTCAGCCGGCGATCTTCGGCGCCGACAAGGAAAAAGGTCTGGTCCTCCGGGATATGAAGGTGGAGGTGGTGGATCTGGGTGACGGCGTGTCGGCGGACGACTGCATCGTCTGGGACGAAACCAATCCGATGCTGGCTAGCCTGATGGCCCAGATGAAGCCCCCCCACATGCCGACCCCCGTCGGGGTTTTCAGGTCGGTGGAGAAGCCGGCCTTCGAGCAGCAGGTGGTGGCTCAGATTCAACACGAGATCGATACCAAGGGAACCGGAGGCCTCGACGAGCTTCTGCGCGGCGGCGACACCTGGGAGGTGGGCGCCGGCGGGTGATCTCGGGGCCTTGGGCCAGGAAATAGCGGGGTCCTGACATGAGCGATACAAGCGAAACCTCCAACG
>JBCDIS010000158.1:0-15949 GCA_038748685.1 Acidobacteriota bacterium
CAGTTGGGGATCCCGACGGTTCTAGATCGATTCGTGCAGCAAGCCCTCCTGCAGGTGCTGCAGCCTCGGATCGATCCGAGCTTTTCGCAGCATAGCTATGGTTTTCGCCCGGGTCGCCGCGCGCACGACGCCGTTCGTGAAGCGCAGCGGTACATCCAGGGTGGCCGCCGCTGGGTGGTGGACGTGGATCTGGAGAGTTTCTTCGACCGCGTGAACCACGATGTGCTGCTGGAACGCTTGAGCCGCCGGATTCCGGACAAGTCGGTGTTGGGCCTGATCCGCCGCTATCTGGAGGCCGGCATTCTGGTCAACGGCGTGAAGGTGGATCGCCATGAGGGAACGCCGCAAGGCGGTCCTCTCTCGCCCCTGTTGGCCAACGTGCTGCTCGATGAAGTGGACCAGGAGTTGGAGCAACGAGGGCACACGTTTGTTCGGTACGCGGACGACTGTAACGTGTACGTTCGGTCGAAGCGTGCCGGCGAGCGGGTGTTGGCATGGCTTCGGCGTGCCTTCGCGGCTCTGAAGCTCCGGGTCAACTCCTCGAAAAGCGCGGTGGACTTGGCGCACCGCCGTACGTTTCTCGGGTTCTCGTTTTGGTACGGGCCCGGAGGCGTGGTGAAACGGCGCTTGAGCCCCAAGGCCAAACACGTGATGAAGACCCGTGTGCGTCAGATCACCCGCCGCACGCGTGGCCGGAGCCTGGAGCAGGTCGCGTTGGATCTACGGGGCTATCTGCTGGGTTGGAAGTCCTACTTCCGCCTGGTGGAGACGCCGAGGATTTTGCACGATCTGGACCAATGGATCCGTCACCGACTCCGAGCCCTCCAGCTCAAGCACTGGAAACGCGGCAAAACCATCTACCGTGAGCTGCGCAAGCGGGGCCTCTCGCACGGCGCAGCCCGCCAGGTGGCAGCCAATTCCAGGCGCTGGTGGAGAAACTCGGGGAAGGCGATCCATATCGCACTGCCGAACACGCTATTCGATCAGCTGGGAGTGCCCCGGCTGTCGACGTAACCTCAACTCTTCGAACCGCCGTATACGGACCCGTACGTACGGTGGTGTGGGAGGGGCCGGCCGGGACGAACCCGGCCGCCTCTACCCGATGGGCGGTGGTCCGGCGCTGTAGCTTTCCCTACGGCGGCTCGGAAATGTTGTCGTGGTCGTGATCCACTTTTCCCGTAAACGGCGCCTACCGAGCTGCTTTCCCTACAGCGGCGCGAAGCCCTTCGGCCCGGCGCCAACGTTCCCTTGCCCCCGACACAGGAGGATTCGACGATGAAGACACCCAAGTTCTACAAGAAGCCGTTCGGATGGCTCATGCCGCTCTTGGTCCTGGCCCTGATCCTGAGCGCCGGATGGACCTTCGGTTTTCCGTTTCCGAGTGACGGTGAGTTTGTCTGGGCCGTCACCGAGGCCTCGCAGCTTCGCACCTCCATGGGGGATTGCCGTCATACCCCGGGGACCATCTGCGTCGAGTGGTGCGAGGTGGAGGGGAATTGGGAGGTACCCCAGGGCATCTTCAAGTGCGGTCAGCCGGGCCCCGACGACGGTGGGATCTAGGGGCACCCCCCGAGACAACCGACGACCCCGTCCGGCCCTCGCCGCGGCGGGGTTTTGTCTTGTTGGCTGGACGATGTGGAAATGTCGCGGCGATGTGATCCACTTTCCACCGGCCTGGCGCCTACCGCGGTCGAAGCTCCGGCCGTTTCCCCCAAGGGGGCGTCTGGATCCGGATCCAACGGATACGCATTAGGAGTCTTTCCATGAGCCGATTCAAGTTCTCGCCTCGCCGCTTCGTGGCCCTCTTCGCCCTCGCCGCCGCGCTGGGGGGCACGGCGGTCCTCGACCTCGCCGCCCTCGGCGAGATCCACGAGCGCCCGATCTTCATGAGGGTGGAAACCCCCGCCGCCGCCGCCCGCACCGCCCAAGGGGACTGCGCGAACGTTCCGGGGACCATCTGCGTCGAATGGTGCGAGGTGGTTCCGGGGCAGTACGCCTTCCCCACCGGCGACTTCGTCTGCGGTCAGCCCGACTGAGGCTCCGGCCTTCGTCACGTTCACGATGACGGTGGGGAAAGGGAGGTTCCCAGGGACGATGCTCGGCCCTTCGGCGGAGATCACCGACTGCCTGGACGCCTGGGAGCAGGGGGACGGGGAGGCCCTCGAGCGCCTGATCCCGCTGGTTTACGAGCGGCTGGAGCGACTCGCCTCCCGCTTCCTCAGCAAGGAGCGGCCCGGCCATACCCTCGACACCGGTGCCCTGGTCCATGAGGTCTATTTCCGCCTCAAGGGCCTGCGCCGCATGCAGTGGAGCGACCGGGAGCATTTCTTCTCCCAGTGCGCCAGGACCATGCGGCGCATCCTCGTGGAGCACGCCCGGCAGGGGCGTCGGGCCAAGCGGGGATCCGGACGAGTTGCCCTATCCCTCGAAGAGGCCCCCCACGCGAGCGCCCCCATGAGGCCGGAGCTCGACGAGCTCGACCGCGCCCTCCACGACCTCGCCGCCCTGGACGGGGAGCTGGCCAGGATCGTCGAGCTGCGCTATTTCGTGGGGCTGTCCCGCGACGAGATCGCGCTGGTATTGGGAATCTCGTCCGCCACCGTCACGCGCCGCTGGCGGATGGCGCGGTCCTGGCTGTTCCAGCACCTCACCGCCGGGGGGCGTCCCTGATGCCCAGGGGGCAGGATCCGGAGGGCTTCGCCGAGCTGCGGGCGATCTTCGAGCGGGCGGTGGACCTCGAAGGGGAAGAGCAGCGGCGGTTCCTCGGGGAGGCCTGCGGCGACGACTCCGAGCTGCGGCGGGCGGTGGAGGAGCTGATCGGGGCGGATCGGCGGTCCGGCAGATTCCTCGACGAGCCCCTTGAGCTCGATGACCTCAGCACCATGGACGGCGAAGCCGGAACGGATCCCCCCTCCGCCGACGGGGGCGACGCGGACGGAATTTCCGGCGACTCCCTCATCGGCCCCTATCGGCTGCTGCGGCGTCTCGGGCGCGGGGGCATGGGGGAGGTCTTCCTGGCGGTCCGCGCCGACGACGCCTTCCGCCGTCGGGTGGTGGTCAAGCTGGTGCGCCGCGACCGCGACGACGAGGACATCCTCAGGCGGTCCCGGGCGGAGCGGCAGATTCTCGCCGGCCTCGACCATCCCCACATCGCCCGCCTCTACGACGGCGGCACCACCGAAGATCGTCGGCCCTACTTCGTCATGGAGTACATCGAAGGGGTGGAGATCGACGACTTCTGCGATCAGAACCGGCTCTCCATCGACGAGCGGCTCACCCTGCTGCGCAAGGTCTGCGCGGCGGTCCACTACGCACACCAGAACCTCGTCGTCCACCGGGACCTCAAGCCTTCGAACATCCTGGTGACCTCCGACGGCGAGCCCAAGCTGCTGGACTTCGGCATCGCCAAGCTGCTCAACCCCGAGCTCGGCGGCGACGACCTCCAACAAACGGCGACCTGGCTGCGGCTCATGACCCCGCAGTACGCCAGCCCCGAGCAGGTCCGCGGCAAGCACGTGACGGTCACCAGCGACGTCTACAGCCTCGGGGTCCTGCTCTACAAGCTTCTGTCAGGGCGCCTTCCCTACAGTTTCGGAGGCTGCTCACCGCGGGAGATCGAACGGCTACTCACCGAGACGGAGCCGCCGAAGCCGAGCGCGGTCGTGGTGTCTGACCCGGCGCCGCCCCGGGCCCTGGAGACGGCGATCCAGGACACCGCCCCTGCCCTGGCCTCCGCCGAGGTGGCGCGGTTTCGCGGTGTTGGCCCGAAGGAGCTTCGGCGCCTGCTCAAGGGGGATCTCGACAGCATCACCGCCAAGGCCCTGCGGGCTTCTCCGCAGCGTCGCTACGCGTCGGCAGAACAGCTGGCGGAGGACCTTCGGCGGTTCCAGGAGGGGCGGCCGGTGGCGGCCCGCGCCGGCACCCTCCGGTACCGGGCGGGGAAGCTCCTGCGCCGCCGGCGGGGGACGATCGCCGCGTCGGCCCTTCTCGTGGCGATGCTCGGGGGCACGCTGTGGAGCCAGTCGGAGCAGGCCGAGGCCTTGGCCGCGGAGCGGGATCAGAAACAGATGGTCCTCTCCCTGCTCATCGAGGCGCTGCGGGTGGCGGACCCCTACGTCCACGCCGGCGGCGATCAGCTCACCATCGCCGAGGCCCTCGAGAGGAGCCGTGAGCTGTTGCACCAGCGGTTGCTGGACCAGCCCGTCCTGCGGGCGGAGATGCTCGAGACCACCGGCGAGATCCAGTACAACCTGGGCCGTTGGCGCGCCGCACGCCAAGACCTGGAGGAGGCCCTGGCCCTGCGCCGGGGGCTCTACGGCGACGATCACCCTAGGGTGGCCAAGATCCGCGGGCTTTTGGGCTCGGTCCTGGCCCAGCTCGGGGAGATGGACGACGCCCGTCTCCAGGTGGACGCCGCCGTGGCGGCGGCCCGCCGGGGCCCGAGGGGTGATCTCGTGGACGCCCTCAACCACTGGGTGGGGGTGCGCTGCGTCGCCGGGGTCTACGACGAGGCGGAACCCCTGGCGGTGGAGGCCTTCGAGCTGGTGAGCCAGGGGGAGGAGAGGGACCTTCGGGCCCAGGCGATGGCCCTGTCCCAGCTGGCCAGGATCCGCTCGAAAGGGGGCGACCCGGGCCGCGCCGCCGAACTGTACCGGCGGGGTCTTCGTCTGCTGGAGAGCCTCGAAGGGGAAGACCACCCCTCCCTGGCGCCGCTCCACATCAACCTCGGGTCGGCGCTGCGCCGCGCCGACGACCTGGAGGGCGCCGAGCGGGAGTTCGAGAAGGCCCTGGCGATCCAGAGGGCGTCCCTGGGGGACGACCATCCCCTGTCTGCGAGCACCCTCAACAACCTGGCCGGGCTGCGGTTGAGGGCCGGGCGCACGGAAGAAGCCTTGGAGCTCTATCGAAACGCCCGGCGGGTGATGGCCCACCAAGGGGGGGACGACCATCCCCAGGTCCTCTACCTGGATCTCCAGATCGAGACGGCGCGGCTGCGCCAGGGGGACGCGGCGGCGGTGGAGGGGAGCCTCCGGGAGCTCTTGACCCGATGGCGGCCCGTCCTGGGGGCCGACCACCCCTATCTCGAAAAGGGTAGAGGTCTCCTGATCTCCGCCCTGAAGGAGCAGGGCCGGACCCGGGAGGCCGAGGACATGCTCCTGGCGGACCTCGACGCCCGACTGGGCCGGGATCCGGCGGGTGACGTCGACCGAATCCTCCGCCTCCTGGAGACCCTCTATTCGGAGCAGGGGCGTCCGGAGGCGATGGAAGCGGTTCGGGCCCGGGTCGCCGAGGCCCGCCGGGCCGAGGGTTGAGCTCGGCTCAGTCTTCGCCGACCTTTGTGCCGTCGTCGCCCGGGGAAGGCGCTTCGCCGAGGACGTGGCGGGCGAACCAGTCGAGGTTTCGGTGCATGGCGTCCAGGCGCAGCTTGGGCTCCCGCAGGCCGTGGCCGGTTCGGGGATAGACCACCATCTGGGTTTCCACCCCCCGCCGTTCCAGAGCGTGGTGCAACTCGTGGCCCTGGCTGACGGGCACGCGGTTGTCCCGCTCACCGTGGAGGATCAGGGCCGGGGTGGTGACCTTGTCGGCGTGGAGCAGGGGGGAGCGCTGGCGATAGATCTCCGGGGTTTCCCACCACTCGCCGCCCATGTAGTCCGGAATGAAGCCGGGCACGTCGGTGGTGGCGGAGAAGCTCTGCAGGTGGGTGACGGCGGCGCCGATGGTCGCCGCTTTGAAGCGATCGGTCTGGGTGATGATCCACGCCGTCATGAAGCCGCCGTAGCTCCAGCCCATGACCCCGAGCCGCTCGGGGTCGGCGATGCCCCTCTCGATCACCTCGTCCACCCCGGCCATCAGGTCGCCGTAGTCGCCGCCGCCCCAGTCTTCGTAGTTGGCTTAGCGGAACTCGCGGCCGTACCCCGCCGAGCCCCTCGGATTGGGGCGGAGGACGGCGAATCCCCGCTGGGCGAAGGCCGCCAAGGGGAAAACCCCCGAGGAGGCAATGAAGCGCTGGTTGAAGTTCCCCGCGGGTCCTCCGTGGATCACCAGCACGAGGGGGTGGCGTTCCCCCTCGGTGTATCCCACGGGGTAGGTCAGCAATCCTTCGACGTCGAGCCCCCCGGGTCCCTTCCAGGTGATCACCTCCGTGCGGGGGAGGGGGTGGTCCGGAAGGTCCGCCTGGGCCGGGCTCACGGGGCGGGGGGCGAAGTCGTCGACCCCGGCGAGCAGGACCCGCTGGGGATCCCCGACGTCCTCCGCCACCATCACGATCTGCGAACCGTCCTTGGACAAAGCGGCGGAGGAAATGAACCTACGGCCGGTTTCGAGAATCCGCGCCGGCCCGCCGTCCACCGGCAGGGCGGCGACCCTCGAGAGGGTGCCCTCGGTCTCCATGTAGATCACCTCGTCGCCACCTTTCGTGAAGCCGAGGAGGGTTGAGAAGAAGCTGTCGTGGGTGGCGGCGAGGGGGCGGGGCTCGCCGCCCTCGGCGTCGACGATCCAGAAGTCGGCGGTGAAGCCCCAGGTGGGCGGGTCGTCGCTGCGCTGGAAGACCAGGGAGTTGCCGTCGGGGGAATACTTCGGGCTGGCTTCGACGGCGGAGGTGGTCAACAGGGGGCGTATCTCGCCGCTCTCGACGTCGACCACCGAGATGTCGGCCTGGGGCCAGAGGTCGGCGCGGGCGTCGGGGGTATGGGTGAAGGCGATGGCGGAGCCGTCGGGGGCCCAGTCGAACCCGGCGACGATCCGCGGGGCGACGGTGAACTCCCCTTCGGTCAGGCGCTTCGCCTTCACCGTCCTTCCGGGCGTGTCGGGCAGGGTCACCATCCACAGGTGGCTGCGGCGCGGATGGGCCCCCACCACCCGGGCGTCGTCCTTGGCCTTTCTGGCGTTGGACTGTTCCTTCGACCGCTCCTCGTTCATGGCGAAGGCGATGGCGGAGCCGTCGGGGGAGAAGGCGTAGGTGCCGACGCCGGTGGCGACGTCCGTCAGCCGCCAGGACTCACCGCCGTCCACCGCCATGAGCCAGAGGTTGGACTTCCCCGATCGCCGCGACGTGAAGGCGAGCCAGCGTCCGTCGGGGGACCATTGGGGGGCGCGGGCGGAGTCGTCGCCGAAGGTGAATTGGACGGGGGATTCCGGCCCGTCCGCGGAGACGGCGGCCGTCCAAATGTGGGTCAGGGTCTCGCTCCTCGAAGCCGTCATGATCCGCTCGTCCATGGCGAAGGCCACGCGGGTCCCGTCGGGGGAGAGCCTCGGGTTGATCATCACCTTCACCCCCTGGATGGCCTCCGGAGTCCAACCGGTCTCCCTGTCGGAGGGCTCCTGCGGGTCCGGTTCTGGCGCTTCGGCGAAGGCCGCTCCGGGGATCGAAAGGACGGCGACGACGCAGGCGAGGGCGAGGGCAAGCCGGTACGGCTGGACGATCATGGGGCCTCCTGGGGGCCGGCCACAGAGGCCGAGGATAGGTGACGACTTCGGGAGGCAGAGTATAGCGCCGCGGACTGGGACCCGAGGTATGTGGGCCCAAAGGTAGGAGGGCCCCGGTCCGTGGAAACGAACCGGAGCCCTGAGCGATCAGGCGAGGGGAAGAGGCGGGCTTAAGAGGAAGGAGATGGGACTTGGCGGCCCACTCCGCCCTTCGTCCGGAGCCCGAAGGTCAGGCGAAGAGCGGAGCGGGTCGCCAGAAAGGTCGGTTGGTTTCTGTCCATGGATGAAAGATCCCAAACCTACCTTACGATGCGCATTACCGAATGAGAAAGTTTTTCGACCGGCCGGAAGAAATAAGGTTCAACCGCTCGTAAGCGTATCCAAGCCAATGATTTAAAGGTTTAGTGCCGGCATCGAGTGGCTGGGGTTGGGAGCTCCGGCCACCTGGGGCAGGGGTGCACCTGCTCTGAGTGGCCTAGACGCGTCCCCGACCTGTTGACAGCCTACCTTCAGATAGGTAGTCTCCATCCACGATGGCCGGCGACACCGCAAATCAACTCCTCGACGCAGCCCAACCTCTGGTCCAGAGGAGGGGCTACAACGCCTTCAGCTACAAGGATCTAGCGGCGGAGGTGGGGATTCGGACCGCCAGCATCCACTACCACTTCCCCGCCAAGGCGGATCTTGCGAAGGCGCTCATGGCCCGCTATCTGGAGTCGCTGCGGAGCGCCCTGGCGGACATCGAGCTGGGGAGCTCCTCTGTGATGGACCGCTTGGGGGCCTTCATCGAGCTCTACAGGCGAACCGAGAGCTCCGGCGCGATTTGCCTGTGTGGCTCCCTCGCGTCGGATCGGGAGACCCTGCCAGAACCGGTGCAGGGGGTCGTGGAGGACTACCTCGAGCTGAGCGAGGGGTGGGTCGCGGATCAGATCGCGGAGGGGGTGCGAACCGGAGAGCTCGATTTCCCGGGCGACCCCGCGGACGCCGCCGCCAGCCTTCTTTCGGGCCTGCAGGGAGGGCTGATCCTGTCGCGGGCGCGGCCCGGTTGCCCCCACCTTGACACCGTGAGTCGGATGTTCTTCCGCAGTCTCGGGGTCTCCGGGTCCGATCCGGCCCGCGTTTGAGGTGTGAACCCCTGAAGTACGAGTCCTATTTGCCCCAACGCGTTTTTTTGACTCTGAAAACTATCTATTCATAGGTAGACAAGAAAGGAACACGACATGTCCGATTCCAATTCGAAGACGTCCCAAGCTCTGATCGTCGGCGGCTCCACCGGGATGGGCCGTGCCACCGCCGAGCGCCTGCTCCGGCGTGGAGTCGACGTCCACCTCGTTGCCCGGAACACCGACCGTCTGGCCCGAGCCCAGGACGAGCTGGCGAGCCTGGGGACCGTCGAGACTTCCAGTGTCGACCTGTACGACGAAGCCTCCGTCGACCGCTTCGTAGCGTCCCTGGCTTCCTCCGAGGCCCACGTTCGCCACCTGGTGAACTCCGCCGGATACTTCAGTCCCAAGCCCTTCGTGGAGCACACGAAGGAAGACTACGACCGCTACCATGACCTCAACCGTTCGACCTTCTTCATCACCCAGGCGGTGGTCGACAACATGCGGCGCAACGGCGGCGGCTCCATCGTCAACATCGGCTCCATGTGGGCGAAGCAGGCCGTCAAGGCGACGCCGTCGTCCGCCTATTCGATGGCCAAGGCGGGCCTCCACGCCCTGACCCAGCACCTGGCGATGGAGCTCGCCGACGACGGCATCCGGGTCAACGCCGTGTCCCCGGCGGTGGTCCTGACCCCCATCTACGGCGCCTTCATCGAGCCTACCCAGATCGAGGAGACCCTCCAGGGTTTCAACGGCTTCCACCCCATCGGCCGGATCGGCCAGGCCGACGACGTGGCGGCCACCGTCGACCACCTGCTCTCGGGCGATGCCGGCTGGATCACCGGCGCCGTTTGGGACGTCGACGGCGGCGTCATGGCAGGCCGCAACTGACGGCCGCCGCCGTGGCCCCGGCTCCGCCGGGGCGGCGTTGGGGACGGTCGAGGGGCGGGTCTCGGGTCACCGGACAACCTGTTTCGCGCAGAGGTTTCGAATACTTCTCGGTGCGATTCCGGTATCCTCGGCCCGATCATGATCGGACGCACCGTCTCGCAGTACCGCATCGTCGAGGAGCTGGGCCGCGGCGGCATGGGGGTGGCCTACCTGGGCCGAGACGTGCGCCTGCGCCGTCCGGTGGTACTCAAGTTCCTCGCCGCCCGGCTGGGGAGCGAAGAACACGCCCGCCGCCGCTTCGAGCGGGAAGCCAGGGCGGCGTCCAGTCTCGACCACCCCCACATCTGCACGATCTACGAAATCGACGAGACGGAGGACGGCCAGCAGTTCATCGCCATGGCCTACTATCCTGGGGAGTCCCTGGAGGATCGGCTCCTGCGGGGGCCACTGCCAGCGGCGGACGCGGTGGAGTTGGCGAGCCAGATCGCCTCCGGCCTGGGACGGGCCCACAGCCGGGGGCTCGTGCATCGGGACGTCAAACCCGGCAACATCCTGATCAGCGACGAAGGGGAGGCCAAGATCCTCGACTTCGGCCTGGCCCGGATCGCCGGGGAGGGCGGCGAAAGCGGCGAGCTTCCGGTGGGGACCCCCGCCTACATGGCCCCCGAACAGCTGCGGGGGGAGCCGGTGGACGAGCGGTCCGACCAGTGGGCCCTCGGGGCGCTGGTCTACGAGATGCTGGTGGGGGAGCCGCCCTTCACCGGCGACAAGCTGCCGGCCCTCATGCACGCGGTGGTCAGCGCCGAGGCGGAGCCCCCGAGCGAAGTGACCTCGTCGGTTCCGCCGGCCCTCGATCCGGTGGTGATGCGGGCGCTCTCGAAGGATCCGGAGGCCCGCCACGGCGACGTGGAGACCTTCGCCCGCGAGCTGCGGCGCGCCTTCGGGCTGTCCTCCGCCACCTTCGGCGGCCTGCCGGAGGGGCCGCCGCCACCCAAGCCGTCGCCGTGGCGGTCCCTGGCCTGGCTGGGGGCGGGGGCCCTCGGGGCCACCCTGCTGGCGACGGCGCTGTGGACCCTGCGGCGGCCCGAGTCCGTGCCCCCGCCGGTCCCCAGCATCGTCCGGACCCAGCCCCTGGCTCGGGAGTCGGGCCTCGAAACGGCCCCCGCCTGGGGGCCCGGGGGGCGGCTCCTGGCCTACGGCTCGGACCAAGACGGCAACATGGACGTCTGGCTGCGGCAGCGCTCTTCGGGGACGACCCGCAACCTCACCGGGGACCACCCGGGCTTCGACGGCAATCCGGTGATCTCCCCCGACGGTGAGCGGGTCGCCTTCGTCTCGGACCGCGGCGGCGGCGGCATCTACTCGATCAGCGTCCTCGGCGGCCCCGCCGTCGAGATCGCGCCGGTCCGGCTGCTGCCCAGCACGGAGGCTCGGATCTGGATCCCCTCCCTGGCCTTCTCCCCCGACGGCAGCGTTCTGGCGCACTCAGGTACCTTCCTCGATCCGGGGGTCTTCCTGGTGGACGCCGAGGGCGGCGAGCCGCGGCGGATCGAGCTGGTGGACGACGGGTCGGCGACCCAGCCTTCGTGGTCCCCCGACGGAGGCCGGCTGGCCTACTCGTCGGTCACCGGTACCGGAACCTCGGTGGCCAGCCTGTGGACCCTCCCCGTCGCCGGCGGCACGCCGACCCGCCTCACCCGCGGCACCAGCCTCGACATCCAGCCGGTGTGGTCGTCCGAGGGGGATCGGATCTACTTCCTTTCCGACCGCGGGGGGAGCTCCGACGTGTGGTGGTTGGAGGTCGACGCCGACGGCGCCCCGGCTTCCGAGCCCCGGGCCCTCACCTCCGGCATCGGCATCGGCGGCTTCGCCCTGTCCGGTGACGGGGGGAGCCTGGCCTACGCGGAGGTCACCGAGCAGTCCAACGTCTTCACCATCGGCCTCGACGGGGATCTCCCGGTGGATCCAGACCTCGCCCGGGCAGTGACGTCCCAGAACCAGCGGGTGGAGTTCGTCGCCGTGTCACCGGACGGCCAGTGGCTGGCCTTCGACTCGGACCGCGCGGGCAACATGGATCTGTGGATGGTGGAGCGCTCCGGCGGCGAGCCCCGACACCTCACCGACGATCCGGCCCACGACTGGCGCCCCTCCTTCTCCCCCGACGGATCCCACCTCGTCTTCCACTCCATGCGCAGCGGCAACCGCGACCTCTGGGTGGTCCCCGCGTCCGGCGGGCCGCCGCGGCAGCTTACGGACCATCCGGCCCGGGACGCCATCCCGTCATGGTCCCCGGACGGCCGCTGGGTGGCCTTCGAGTCGGTGCGGGGGGACGGCGCCAGCGACATCTGGATCGTGCCGCCGGAGGGCGGGGACGCGCTTCCCTTGACCCTCGATCCGGAGGCGGACTTCTACGTTGTCTGGTGGCCGGACGCGGGCTCCGTGGTGTTCGCCTCCCAGCGGGATCAGGGGACCGACCTCTACCGATGTGACGTACCTTTCGACAGCCCGGCGGATGCCCCCGGCCCCGCCGGCGGCGGGGCCTGCGCGCCGGAGCGCCTCACTTCGGTGCGCTGGCCGGCGCTGCTGCCGTTCGCCATTTCGGAGGACGGACGCTACGCCTACGTCCAGGGGCGGGACACCGAATCCGCTCCGACGCGGCTGTGGCGGTTCGACCTCGACGTTGGAGGGGTGCAGCCCCTGGTGACCGAGGGAAAGGCCTCCAGCGAGACGTTTCCTTCCCTCGCCGTCCACGGGCAGAGCCTCTACTTCGCCCGCTGGCGCCTAGACGGCGACCTCTGGCTGGCGGAGCTGGGGAACGGCCGGGCCGCCCCCCGCTGAGTGTCAGGGCACGGCGCCGGCGGCGGACGACCAGGCGGTGACGCCGCCGGACTCGAAGCCGTCGAAGAACAGGAGTCCCACCGGCGTCAGGGTGAAGTCCACGTTCCGGGTCGCCGCCGCATTGGGGACCACGGTGACCGGATCCCCGAGGAGCACGTCGCACAGTCCGCCGAAGGCTGGGCCGAGGGGGCAGGGAACGTCGTTCCACAGCTCGTCGGTGTGCCACAGTCCGTTGTCCGTCGACACCAGGACGTCTCCGCTGCCCCAGCCCAGGCAGTAGTGACCGTCCGGCCCGCTGGCGGCGGCTCTCAGATGCTGGCCGCCCTGGGTCCAAAGGTCGACGCCGGCCCCAGGCAGTGGATAGCCGGTGGCGGCGTCGGTGACTCGACCGCAGAGCCCCGGGCCGAAGGCGAGGTCGAAGTCGATCCCCGAGATGGTCTGCGCCAACGCCAAGGGCACCGGTGTGCTGGTTTGGATGTCGCACCCCGTTTCGCAGGGAAGGCCGCCATAGGCTTCGTCGATGTGGTCGACGATGCCGGACGTGAGGACGTAGTACTGGCCGGGGCCCCGGCCGTCGAAGCGGAAGGTGCCGCCGGCGCCGAGGTAGAACCTCGCCAGGGTGAGTCCCTGCGCGTCGCGCAACTGCACCTGACCCTGCTCGGCGGGGCGACCGCCCTCGAGGACCACACGGCCCTCGATCACCCCGAGCCTCGCGAGGCCGAAGGCGATCTGGGTGGTGGCCCCTTCGGCGACCGCGATCGGTGTTCCCCCCAGGGGATCGCAGTAGGGAAAGCCGTGGCAGGGGGCTCCGTCGTAGAGCTCGTCGTAGTAGCCGGTGTCGCGGGTGAGCGCATAGTAGGTCCCAGCCGGAATGCCCGTCAGCTCGAAGGATCCGTCGGGGCCGAGGTAGGCGAAGCCGCGGCTGGACCCGAAAGCGTCGAAAAGGTGGACGCGACCGTCGGGAACGGGGACACCGCCGGCGTCGTCGAGGACGGTGCCGGCCAGGACGCCCCCCAGGGGCAGCTCGAAGTCGATGCCCGGGGTGTCCTCACCGAGGGTGACCGCCACCGGCGTACCCGTCGTCGGCGTGCAGCCGCCGAAGGGGGTCGACGGACAGGGGAGGCCCTGCCAGAGCTGACCGAGGTGCCCTTCGTGGCTGGCGGCTGCCAGGAAGTAGGTGCCGGCGTCTAGGTGCGGCAGGACAAAGGTCCCGTCCGCGCCGCTCTGCGTGTTTCCCCGGGGTGCCCCCTGGGAGGTGTAGAGGTGGACCAGCACCCCCACGAGGGCCTCACCGGTGGCCGCCGAGGTCACCGACCCCGAGATGCCGCCGAGGGGTTCGAGGGCGAAATCGATGCCGGCGACGTCGGCGTTGAGGGCCACTGAGAGGGCCGTGCCGAGGTCGTAGTCGCAGCCGGAGTGGCAGGGCACGTCGTCGTAGAGCTCATCCCGTAGGACCGCGCCGCCGCGGGTGAGGACGAAGGCTTCCCCGGTGGGGACCGGCAGGCGGTAGCGGCCCTGCTCGTCGGTGGCGGTCCAGGCGAGGAACTCGCCGAAGGGGCCCCGGGCTTCCACGCGGATTCCGGCCACCGGACTGCGGGACGCGGCGGCGACGACGGTGCCGGAGATCGTCCCCAGGGCGTCGAGGGTGAAGTCGATCCCGGTGACCGCCTCCCCGGTGGCCACCGGCACCGGATCGCCCCCCGTAACGCTGCAGCTGGGCTCGCAGGGGATGTCGTCGTAGAGCTCGTCCAAGTAGGGCTCGGATGTCGACGTGTAGACGTAGTAGCTGTCGGCGTCGAGGCCGCCGATCTCGTAGCGGCCGTCGTCGTCGGTGATGGCGGATCTGGAGAATCCGTCGCCGGCGGGGTAGGCGTGGACCCGGATCCCCGGGAGCGGCATGCCGCCCTCGGCGGTCACCGTGCCGGCTAGGTTGGCGAGCTCAGAGAGGACGAAGTCGATGTCCTCCGTCGTGGCTCCTGCGACGATGGTCAGGGGATCTCCGGTGGTGGGGTCACAGAGGTCGGGGCAAGGGGCGTCGTCCCACATCTCGGGCACGTGGCCGCTGCCGTCGGCCTTCAGGAAGAAGGTCCCTGGGGGAAGGGAGAGCTCGTAGGCCCGGGAATAGAGGTAGGCGTCGTCGAAGTAGAGGCCTTCGGCGTCGTACGCCGTGACCCGACCGTAGCCGACCAAAAGCCCGTCGGCGGCTGACGTCACCTCGCCCCTGACCCCGCCCAAGGGATCCAAAGTGAAATCGATACCTTCCGTCGCGCCGTCGTAGCCCACGGTCACGGCGGTTCCGGAGGTGAGGTCGCAGCTGCTGGTGGGGTGGCACTGGATCTCAGGCCAGAGCTCCCCCGCGTAGCCGAAGTCCGACGCCGTCACGTAGTACTCTCCGGGCCTGTCCACCGCCGCCCGGTAGTGGCCGGCGAAGTTGGCGCTGACATAGTGGTTCGAGGTTCCGTCGGCGGTCCGGATCCGAACGCTGGCGAAGGAGAGGGGGGACCCCGTCTGCGCGTCGGTGACGGTTCCCTCGATCGTGCCGAAGGCTCGGAGCTCGAAGTCGATGCCGCCCACCGTCTCGTCTATGGTGACTTCGATTGGGGTAGCAGCTCCGTAGTCGCAGCCGCCGGGGCATGGGACATCGTCCCAGACCTCATCGAGGTGGAGAGCGGAACGGGTCTCCACCAGGGTCGGCCCGGTGGGTAGCCGCGAGATTCGGTAGCGTCCCGCTACATCGGTATAGCCGGCGCCGAGGAAGTTTGCTTCGAGGTCACGGGCCTGCATGTAGACGCCGTCGAGGGCCTGCCCCCCGGAAGCCGCCCGCAGCCGTCCCTCGACGGCGGCCCCTTCGACCAGGACGAAGTCGATGCCGCCGGTGGTGGCGCCGTCGACCACGGCGATGGCGTTCCCCGTGAGCGAGCCGCAGACCCCGGGGAAGCAATGGTGGCCCTCCCACAGCTGGTCGACGTATCCGAGGTTGCCCGCGTAGTAGGTGCGGACGACGTGGTCCACCGCATCGAGGCCGCCGACGATCCAAGTGCCGTCCTGGCCGGTGTAGAAGGAGCCCCGGTAGGCGCCGCCGAGGGTGTAGACCTCGACGAGGACGGAGGCGAGCGGGCCTTCCGCCGCCGTCGACACCGTGCCGGCGATGGCGCCGGTTCCCGCGCCCCGGTGGATCCGCAGGCCGTCGCGGTTGGAGCTTTCGAGGCGGATCCAGAAGGTGTCCCCCTCGCTCGCTCGCCAGCTCACGGCGGAGCGAAGACCCGCACCGTCGTCGTCCGCGGCCAAGGTTTCGGCCGATCCCTCGGCGGCGCAGGTCCGGTAGACGGCGAGGGCGGTGTCGCCGCGGGAGCCGCGGGTGTGGAGGCGGATCCAGCCGTCCTGTCCCGCCGTCGCCCGCAGCCACAGGGGGCCCTCGGCGGAGCGGGGGGCGAGGTCCCAGGTCCCGTCGGGGAGGGCCCTCGCCCCGGCGCAGGTGTCGCCGGGCTGCAGGTGGCCGTCGGAGGGGGCGTCACCGGGCAGTGGGGGGAGATCGGCGTTGGGGCCGGCAACGTGGGCCAGCCCCGACTCCGCCAGCTGGAGGACCGCGAGGTACTTGCGGAGCACGCCGTTGGAACCGGCATCCTCGGCCCGGTCGACCTCCCGCCGGAACCTGCGGAGGTGATCCACCAGGATCTCCAGGTCGGCCTCGA
>JBCDIS010000159.1:0-15926 GCA_038748685.1 Acidobacteriota bacterium
CGAACGGAACCTGCCGGAAGCCCTCCACAGCATGGGCCATCGCCTGGAGAACAACTTCCGCCACTTCTGGGGCACCTATTGGAACGCCTTTGACGGTCAATACCATCGATACGGCGTCACCACCCAACCCCCGATCCAGATCAACGACAACCACTGCGGGAACATCCACTTCCCGCCGAACGCGGATGCCCACTACGAGTACGACAGCGGCGATTGGATCCGCTCCAACTGCCCCACCTGGCGTTCGGACGGGGGCGGCTCCTACCCTTGGATCAACTGCAACGCCTGGGGCTGCAACGAGGAAGGCTTCCTGAACTGGTGGATGTCCGAGGCCCCCGGTCCCTCGAACAACCACGGCCCCGGAGGCAGCCGACTCGAGAACTGGTGGACGACCCTGGTCCAATAGGGTCAGCATCCACACCTCGGAGCGCAGCGGCCCCTAATAGGGGGGTACATCGCGCTCCGCCCTTCCATAGGCCCGGTCCGCTCCAGCGGTACCGGGCCTTCGGGCTTACAGCCCGTCCCCCCGGCCCAGAACCGGCCGCGGCCTTGGCCTTCCCACCTGGGCCCATCGCCCCTTGGGCGCCTGGTGCGAGCTGGTTCTGGACGCTCGGGCTGGACTGTCGGATTCGTCCCCCGGCCGTCGAAAACGTCCCCGGGACGCAGCCGCCAGGTTTCGGCACACAGCCGTTACCGTCCTATCGCGGCGTTTGCCTACGCTTCTCCCACATCGCTGGCACCTTGAATCTTCAACCTCGACGCACCGCCAGACGCGACCGGAGAGGAGCTTTCCATGCTGACCCTGCCCCACGGCTCGACCCGACCCACCACGCCCCTACCGGCGTTCCCGTTTTCCCTAGGCCTTGTGATCTTCCTGGGCCCGATGATCCTCCTGGGCCTGATGCTCGCGGCGATACCCGCCGCCGCGGCCACCGCCGACGCCGTCCCCGGCTGCGCCCCCGGCGTCGACCGTTTCGACGACGGCGCCCTCGGCCCCTGGACCTTGACCGACCTCGGCGACGCCGCCGCCGGCTTGGCCGCCGAGGTCGACGGCCGGCTCCACCTCACCGGCACCGGCTCGTCCCTCTACCAGGGCAGCGACCACGGCGCCTTCCTCTTCCAGCCCATGGAAGGAGACTTCCGGGCCAGCGTCGCGGTTCTCGGCGCGCCGGTGGACGACGGGGGCCCCTACCGCAAGGGAGCCCTGATGACCCGAGCCTCGCAGGACCCCGAAGCCCCACGGGTGATGGTGACCTGGGTCCCCCACTTCCCCGACCCCCGGCTCGGCGAGGTCCCCGCCCTGATGTTCGACGCCCGTGACGCCGACGGCAACGCCTTCGCCCTGGCCTCCACCGTCCCCAACGTCCAGCCGCCGGTGCGGGTCGCCATCCAGCGCCTCGGGGACCGCTTCTCGGTCTTCTACTCCGCCGCCGGCTCCCCCTGGGTGCAGCCCCGCGGGGGCGCCGGCGGGAGCGTCGAGATCACCATGGGCCCGGACGCCCTCACCGGCGTCGCCGTAGCGTCCTACGACCCCGAGCGGCCGATGACCGTCGCCTTCGACGACCTGACCCTCTGCCAGCCCGCCGACCGGGCGCCCACCCTGACCCGCCTCCCCTGCTCCCCCGACGCCGCCCTCGACGTCGTCTACTTGGTGGACCATTCCGACTCCATGGCCCGTCCCCACGGCGCCAACACACAAGGCGCTCCGCGAGTCAGCAAGCTCGACGCAGCCCGCGACGCCCTGTTGGCGATCCACGACGGCCTGGCCCTCCGGGGCACCGACGTGCGCACGGCCTTAGTGACCTTCACCGGCAGCCGGGATCCCGAAGACAACCTCGACTTCGGCGCCTCCGTCGAGGCAGATCTCCTGGCGGGGGCGGACGCGGTGGGGGCGAGCCTGCGATCCCTGCGTTTGCCGGTCCTCGACCCCTACCGGCCCAACACCACCACCCCCGCGGCCATCGGCCTGGCCAAGGTCCTGGACCTGCTGGCGGAGCAGGGCTCCCCCGAGCGGCCGGCGGTGGTGATCTGGGCCACCGACGGCATGCCCAACGTGGACGCCCTGGGGATCGGCCCCGCGGCCTACCCCGAGGACGCCGTCGCGGCGATCCGCCTTGTGGATTCCGAAGGCGCCTTCCTGTCCGCGGATCGGGTCTCCTGGATCGGCGACTTCGACACCGCCGCCGGGGTCTTCGGCGGCCAGGTCCTGGCGGACACCATGGCGGCGATCGAAACCCTGCGGAGCTCCCTTTCGGACGTCCGGATCTTCGGCCTGGTTCCGCGCGGGGACGGGGCCGAGGCCCCCGCCTTCCACGGCGATTTGATGGACTACGCCGCCCACATCGCCCAAGGGGACGTCGTCTCCGCCGCGACCCACGGCGCCTTGGTGGACCGCGCCCCCGAGCTGTTGACGTCGATCACCTGCGGCCAACCCGGCCCAGGCGCCGTCGAAGGTCGGGTGTGGCTCGACGAGGACGGCGACGGGAGGGACGATGGCGGCGAGCCCGGTATCGCCGGGGTCACGGTCCACTTGGACGTCGGCCCGGAGACCTTCACCGCCATCAGCGCCGGGGACGGAAGCTTCGGCTTCGTCGGCGTCGAGCCCGGCCCCGCCGCGGTCCGGGTCGCGGCGGCGAGCCTGCCGGCCTACGCCGGCGCCGTCACCCGCGGCAACCCCGCCGTCGACGTGGCCCCCTGGCGGGCCGCCGAAGTGGGCTTCGGCTTCGCCCCCGCGGACGACGGCGGCATCCCCGCCGGCGGCTGCCTGGAGGACGACTTCGAGGACGGAGACCTCGACGGCGCCTGGCGCACCACCTTCCTGGGGGATGCCTTCCTCGGCGGCGCCGAAACCCCCGGCGGCGTGCTTCGCCTCACCGGCGACGGGAGCTCCCTTTACGCCGGCCCCGACGACGGCGTGTTCCTCAACCGCCGGGTGCCGGGGGACTTCTTCGCCGAGGTCGAGGTGCTCGGGTTCTCCGGCGACGGCGGAGCCTACGCCAAGGCCGGCGTCATGGTCCGCGCCTCCAACGCCGACGACGCGGCCCGGCTGATCGTGCAGGTGGTGCCGGACTTCGGCGGCACCGGCGAGCGGGTGCTGCAATTCCGCTACCGGGCCTACGACGGGGCCGCCGGGGACGGCACCTGGGCCGGCAACCTGCCCATCGACCCGGCGGCCCCCCTGCGACTCGCCATCGGCCGCCAGAGCCACACCTACACCGCCTACTACTCCCTCGACGGCGGCCCCTGGCAGATCCCCAGGGGCGGTATGGGGGGCGGCGTGATCCTGAACCTAGGCACCGATCCCCTGGTGGGCCTCAACGCCGTGTCCTACGTGCCGGGGACCCCCTTCGGCGCCGACTTCGACCACCTCGCCGTCTGCCGCTGATCGAACCGGGGACGGCGCCCCAAAGCATCAAGAGCCCAGCGATCGGGAGGTCACGGCGGCACCGTGATCCCCTTTCCACCCCTACCCGTCGTCCCGGGTGGGGGCTTTTTTCTTTACCGCCAGGGCCACGCCCCCTAGTGGAGACGTGGCCCCAAGCCGGGCGCGGCGGGGCCGTGTTCCCACGATTGGATCAGTAGATCGTCACGGTGTAGTTCCAGACCTCGCCGCCGGGGCCCGGCTCGGTGAAAGTTACGCGATGTGGGCAGGTGTCGGGGCCGTTGCGATGCCAGACGGCCGTCAGGCCTCCTGTCCCGAAGGTGGCCATGCAGCCCATGGGTTGGTTCTGGGCGAAGAAGACAGAACAGTCATCCACGACGCTACCCTGGCTCGAAGCGCTGTGGGTTTGCCCGGAGCTGCTCAACCCGTCCAAGTACCAAGTGCCCTGACACGTCACGTTGAGGGACGGATCCGCCACCACGTAGTAGAGGGTGCGGGTGTTGTTGGCCTCGTCCCCCTCGGGGATCTGGCTGAAGGGATCCGCGGTGGCGGTGACGGCGTGGGTTCCAGGCGTCGACGGCGCGGGCACCGTCACGGTGCGGACGCAGTCTCCGGCATTCGGAATTCCCTCCGTGCAGGCGAACACCCAGTCGACGCCGCTGCCGTTGACCGACATCTGGGGAGCCGGGCTGCCGAACAGGTCGGCGCCGCTATTGCGCATCCGGAAGGTGAAGGTGAGGATGTCACCGACCTGCGGGTCCGGCGGATAGATGGAGATACCGTCCACCGGAAAGTACAGCTCCCCGCGGGCCGGCTCGGTGACCTCGATTTGCCAGGGCTGTCTGTTATTCCCCTCATTGGTTTCCACGACGGCGTTGGCCGGATCGGCGATGGCCAGCAGGGTGATCCGGCCCGCGGCGACCGGGATCCAGGCAAAGGTCCTCGTGCAGGTTTGTTGGTGGCCGAGACTGGGGCAGGTCTGCCGGGGTGGATCATCCCCGGGCACGTCCAAGGCGACTTCGAAACCCCCGGAGGCCCCCTGGTCGGAGTTTCGGACCGTCACCATGACTTGAATGTCTTCACCCACCTCTGGCCCTGAGGGGGCGAGGCTGAACGATGAGACTCGGAGATCCGGGCGGTCCTGAACGCTGACGTCGACGACCCGGCAGTTGTTGCCCTCGCTCTGCTCGGCGACCTGGCCGCCGTCGTCGGCGCACACCTCGATGGTGTGGTTACCCGACGTCATGGAGATGTCCCACCGTAGGGTACAGGTGGAACCGGGGTCCAGATCGCTACAGGACTTCGGAACCTCGGACGCGCCGTCGATCCGTAGCCGCTGCTGGAACGTCCCAGAAGCCCGACCGGCGCCGAGGTTCCCAACGTGCGCGAAGAACGGGTACGTCTCCCCCGCGTACAGAGGGGCCCCGGGGACGCTGATCGACTCGGTGACCAGGTCGGGCCGCGACTTGATCCCCACGAAGTTCCCTGGCTGAACGGGAACCTGAACATTCTCCCCATCGCCCGGCGGGGGCTCCGCGGGCGACGGGGTGGCGGCTATCGGGAGGGCAAGGGACGTAAAAAGCAGCAAGACGCTGCGCTTGAGGCCTAGCATCGTGATCTCTCTCCTTAGATTTCGCTCCGGCGACGCGTCCATCGCGCCTGAGGACACGGGAGAGCAAGGCTGATACCAACCTCCCCGGGCTTGGAAAAGCCTAGATACTCAAGCTCTCGGCCCGTCGCCGCGCCCATCCGCCACCTCCGCTGCACAGTCCCTGGGCGGCATTGCACTGTGTGGGGGCAGGTGGGGTCCTGCCGACCCAGGGACCCCTCAACCGAGCCCCACGGGCAGACAAGGCAAGGGCCACGCCCCTCGGAGGAGACGTGGCCCCAATCCGGGCGCGGCGGGGCCGCGCTCCGGGGTTCACGGTCGGATCACTGGATCGTCACGGTGTAGTTCCACACCTCGCCGCCGGGGCCCGGCTCGGTGACCGTCACCCCGTGGGGGCAGGTGTTGGGCCCGCTGCGGTGCCAGACCGCCGTCAAGCCGCCGGTGCCGGTGGTGGCCATGCAGCCGTCGGGCTGGTTCTGGGCAAAGTAGACGTTGCAGTCGCCGACCACGCTGCCCTGGCTCGACGTGCTGTGGGGCTGCCCCTGGCTGTTCGAGCCGCTCAGGAACCACGTGCCCTGGCACGTGATGTTGGTCGTCGGATCCGCCACCTGGTAGTAGAGGGTCCGGGTGTTGTTGGTTTCGATCTCCTCCGCGATCTGGCTGGAGGGGTCCGCGGTGGCGGTGACCTGGTGGGTCCCGGCCGTCGAAGGCGCGGGCACCGTCACGGTGCGGACGCAGCCTCCGGCGTTCGGAATGCCCTCGGTGCAGTCGAAGGTCTGGGAGAGACCGCTACCGTTGACCGACATCTGGGGAGCGGGGTTACCGGGGAGGCTGGCCCCGCTGTTGTGCATGCGGAAGGTGAACGTGAGCATGTCACCGACCTGCGGGTTCGACGGGGACACGGAGATGTCGCTGACCGCGAAGTACAGCTCCGGCAGGGGCACCGCTTCGGTGACCGTGACGGTGCGGCTGCGGTTGTTGTTCCCCTCGTCGGATTCCGCCACGTTGTTGGACGGGTCGGCGGTGGCCCGGAGGGTCGCGCTACCCGCGCTGGACGGGGTCCAGTTGAAAACCTTCGTGCAGGTGCCGTTGTAGCCGAGGTTCTGGCAGGTTTGATTGGGCGGGTCGCTGCCGGGAACGTCGAGGGCGAGCTGGAAGGAGCCGGAGTTCGCCTGGCCGTGGTTGCGAGCCACCACCGTCACCTGGACGTCTTCACCCACCTCCGGCTGCGAAGGAGCGGCGGTCACGGAAGAGATCCGGAGGTCCGGCCGGGCTTGAACATTGACGTTGACGGAGCGACAGTTGTTGCCCTCGTTCTGCTCATCGATCCGATCGTTGTAGTCAGCGCACACTTCGATGTTGTGGTTGCCCGGCGACATCGAGAAGCGCCAGCGCGGGTTGCAGGACGATCCGACGTTCAGGCTGTTGCAGGACTGGGTGCCCTTGGAGGAGCCGTCGACCCGCAGTCGGTTGCTGAAGGATCTGGACGTCGCGGTGACACCGTTGTTTCGAATGCGGGCAAAGAAAGAGTAGGTCTCCCCTTCGTACAGGGTTCCGCTGGGGGTAGAGATCGATTCGGTGACCAGGTCGGGCTTCGGGTCGACGCCGTTCGGCACGTTCATGGTGACGGTCTTGCTCACAGAACCGCAGCTCCGATTCGGGAAGAACGACTCCTTCACCGACGCTGTGACCTTCCACTTGGATTCCTGATAAGCGCCGGTGCGGACGATGATCTGCACGTCCTGGACGAAGCCGACGAGGGGGTTCGCCTGGAGGTTGGGGGTCAGGGTCTCGTACGAGAGGGTGACGTTGGGGGTATTGCAGGTGATCGGGATATTGCGGACCTGGATGTCGTAGTTTCCACTTTGTCCGGTGTAGACGGTGAGGCCGTTGCCGGGATTGGTCCAGATGTACATTCCGGATTTCTCGGAGATGGCGTCCTGGGCTGCGGCCGGCGCCACGGCGACGGTCGCCGCGAGAGCAAAGGACATACAAAGCAACAGAGCGTTGCGCATGGGGCGTGACATCGTGGTGTCTCTCCTTCAGGGTTGCGGTCTAGCGGCGCGTCCATCGCGCCTGTCCATAGAGAGAGCAAGGCCGATACCAGGTTGAGGAGAAGCAGAAAACGCCTATAAATCAAGGCCTTCGGCCCTACCCCGCGGGTCGAGGGCCGACCCCGGTGCCCAGGCCCTTGGCAGCCCTGCCCAGGGAGCGGGCACAGGGGACGCGCTCCGACACCGTGGCCCACGCCGAGTTATCATGGGGTGAGGAGAGATGAGCGGAACCTTTTCATCGACACTGTTCTGGCGCCTGCGGGGTGAGATCGACGGCGAGCCGCGGACCTTCGCGGTGGACCCCGGCCCCCAGGTGGTGGGCAACGGCCCCGACTGCGGCGTGGCCCTGACGGTGCGGGGGGTTTCGCGACGTCACGCCCGCCTGACCGCCGGACCGGACGGGATCCGCGTGGAGGATCTCGGCAGCAAGAACGGAACCTACGTCGACGGGGACCCGGAGACCCCCAGGACCGCCCAGGCGGGCTCGGAGATTCGTTTCGGCCCCGTACGACTGCGGGTCGAAACCGTGGATCCCGACGACGGCCAGGTCGGCCTGGCCCTCGACACGTCCTCGATCTACGGACCCGCGGAGGAACCCTCCCAGCTCGATGCCTCCACCTGGCTGACGGACGCAGGTGAGGAGAGGCGGGGAGCCCCCCCCGGCCTGTTGGACGCCGCCGTCGACCGGCTGGTGAGCTCGCCTGAGCCCGACGTCGACAGCGCCCTCGCCCTCCTGGCGGCCGGCCTCGGGGCCCTCGGGGTGGCGGTGATCGACTGGACCGAGTCCGACGGCGTCGTGGCGGGGGCCGCCGGCACCGTGGCGGCCGTTCCGGCCCTGCGGCAACTCCGCAGGGCGCGGGGAAGGCGATCCACCTCGGGACTGACCCTTCAGCTCACCGATGCCGGTCCCCCCGCACGGGTGGCCGTGGCCCTCACCGACGACGCCGCGACGGAGGGCTACGGAGTGGTCGCCTGGTTCGACGTCGCGCCGCCCCCCGGCGCCGTCGATCTCCTGATGCCGGTCCTCCGCCTTTGGTGCCACCTGCGTCCCAGGACCCTCGCCACCGACCTGGGCCCGCCCACGGACCTGACCGAGGAGCTTCCCCTACCGGCGGGAATCGTGCGGGGCCGGGCGCCCTCGATGTCCGCCCTCTACCAACAGATCAAGCTGCTGCGCCAGGGCGACGTTCCGGTGCTGATTCTCGGCGAGACCGGCGTCGGCAAGGAGCACCTCGCACGGACCCTCCACGCCTCTTCGGCCCGCTCGGAGGGCCCCTACGTGGCCGTCAACTGCGCCGCCATCCCCGGTGAACTCCTCGAGGCGGAGATGTTCGGTATCGGCAAGGGCGTCGCCACCGGGGTCCAACCGCGGCGGGGAAAGTTCGCCGAGGCGGACGGCGGAACGCTGTTCCTCGACGAAATCGGAGACATGCCGGCGGAGCTCCAGGCCAAACTGCTGCGGGCCCTGCAGGAGAAGACCATCCATCCCCTCGGGCGGGCCGCCGAGCCGGTGGACGTGCGGGTGGTGTCCGCCACCAACACCGATCTTCAGCAGCGCATGGACGACGGGCACTTCCGCCGTGACCTCTACTACCGGCTGGCGGGCTACGTGCTGGAAGCTCCCCCCCTACGCCGCCGCTCCGACGATGTCCCTCTCCTGGTGGGCCATTTTCTCAGGACCTTCTGCCGCGAAACCGGCAAGGTGGTCCGGGGGGTGACGGTGAAGGCCCTGCGCAGGCTGGCGACCTACCCCTGGCCCGGAAACGTGAGGGAGCTGGAGCACGAGGTCAGGCGGCTGGTCTACCTCTGCCCCGCGGGGCAGGCCATCGATTCCGAAATGCTCTCCCCCCATGTCCTGCGGCCGGAGATCGAGATCGACGACCCGGAGGATCGGGTGGTGGACCTCGAGGGGGGAGGATTGGAGGTGCAGCTCGAAGGCCTCGAACGGCGGCTGCTCTCCCATGCCCTCGAACGCACCGCCGGCAACCAGAGCCGGGCCGCCCGCCTCCTCGGCATCTCCAGGAACGGCCTGGCCAACCGGCTCAAGCGCCTCGGCATCCAGGCGGCGGATTTCGTGGTTTGACTCGGTCTTGGGCTGCGGGTCGCCTGGGGCCCGCGCCCCAGGCTGAGGCCGCTGCGGGGCTGCGGATGGGAAAATCGAAGGAGCGGGCTCAGTCGCCTTCGGGATCCACAGGGCCGGCGCCGGGGTAGCCGTCGGGGTCCACCGGGACGCACATGTGGACCACGGGATCCCCGGAGACCTCTGCGGAGAGGACGATCTGGCCTCCGGGCTCGTCGAAGAGACCGATGACCCAGTCGTCGGAACAGGCGGCTGCGGGGAAGGTCAGCGGGGTACCCCGGACCTTCAGGCCGGGGTACGGCCAGGCGCCGAAGAGGTTGACGGTGGAGATCCCGGTGCCGGGTTCGTGGTAGAGCTCGAACTGTTCCAAGGACGGTAGCCACAGGCCCGCCTTCATCGATCCCCCCCAGCCCGTGACCACCGGCAGCCCGAGGGCGCTCCCGACGATGGGTTTGCGGTTGGCGTAGGGGCTGTGGATGCTGCTGGGGGAGAAGCCCAGTCGTTGGTGGTAGGCCCGCAGCTCTCCGACCCCGTCGCCGTTCCAATCCCCTCCAGCCACCAAGGCGCCGGAGGGAAACTGGGTGTCGAGCACCGGGGTCAGGCAGCCGCTGGACCCGGCTTCGCACTGGGCGAGGTCATAGGAGTACATGAAGACCTTGCCGGTGGCGGGGTCGCTGACCCCGATCTCATCCCAGCCGTTGCCGTCTAGGTCCGCTACCAGGGGCAGCCACGGGCGGGAGTCCACCGGCAGGGGGATGTCGACGCAGTCCATCAATTTGGTCCCATCGAAATCACACAAACCAAACTTGCGCTCGGGGATGTGGAACCAGCCGATCTCCGAGCCGGCCCCAATGGGGCACTCCAGCAGCTCTTTGCACGAATCCGTCTCCGGACAGGAGTAGGTGGGCCACCGCCCGGCGACGGGCTGCCACTTGGGGACCGACACGAGGAGCACCTCTGTCTCCTGGGCCATGTCCGCACCGAGGTTTCGATAGTGGAACGAGGTGAGGTCCGTGCCCGGATCCAGCTGGATGACGAGATCCGAACCGTCCGCCGACAGTTGGACCGACGCACCCAGGGGGGGCGAGGTGATCTCGATTCCCCCGGTCGTCGGAGCAAAGTCGTTGGCCAACAGCTCGGCCACCGGCAGGGTGCGGTGCTCCCCCCCCACCACCAGCACGACGTCGTCGAGACTGCGTCCGTGGGCGGGGGTCATCAGGAAAAGGCCGGCGGCGAGGCCGCAGCCGAAGCGAAGGGCGTTCTTCATCGTGGGCATTTCAGTGTCCTTTCGGAAAATGTAAGGGAGAGCTGTCGAAGGTCTTGGGTCGATGGCCGAGGCGGGTACCCCCTCCTGGGGGGTCAACCCGGCCCGTCGGGGTCCACCGGAACGCACACGTGGACGACGGGCTCAGAGCCGTGACTGCTGCGCAGGACGAGCCGGTTGCCCTCTGCGTGGTAGAGACCCAGAAGCTGCTCTTCGGAGCACGCCGCCGCCGGCATCGCAAACGGGACTCCCCGCACCGGCCCCGGCTCCTCCTCACCCCAGGCCCTCTCCATCGAGACGGTGCGGTACCCGACTCCCGGATGGTTCGGGAAGATCAGGAAATGGGCCTTGGAGGGCTGCCAGACGGCCATCGCCTCGACGCCGCTGTAGGACGTCGCCAGGGGAAAGCCGGGGGCGTCCGCGACCGCCGGCGAGGCCATGTAGAGACTGTCGGGATCCGCAAGGGAGTAGCCGAACCTCTGGTGATAGAGAGCCAAGGTCTCGTCGCCGTCGGAGTCCCAGTCCCCCGCAGCCACCAGACTCCCCGGCAGAACCTGGGCCTGGTGGGCCGCGGCCACGCACTCCATGGGTTTGGTGACGCAGCGGTCATGGTCCACGGTAAAGAGCTTCACCTCGCCGCTGGTGGGGTCCGAGACGCCGATCTCGTCCCAACCGTCGCCGTCGAGATCCGCCACCACCGGCAGCCAGGGGCGGCCGTCCACCGGCGGAAAAACGTCGACGCAGCTTGTGACGGCCTCGCCGGTGAAGTCGCAAAGCCGGAAACGGCCCGTCGGAATGTGGAACCAGCCGATCTCCGATCCGGCGCCGACGTCGCAGCCGTAGGGGGAACCGCAGCTGTAGGGAGTCGGGCATTCCGCCGTCGGCCAGCGGCCGACGATCGGCCACCAGTCGTCGGCGCGGACCAGGAGCACTTCGGAGGCCGGCGAGTTCGTGCCGAATCCCCAGGGCCGATACTGGAACGTCGCCAGGTCGACGTCGGGCTTGAGGATGACGGTGACGAACCGACCATCGGGGGACAGCTCCACCGTGGCCCCATCGGCATCCCCGACGAGCTCCACCGTGGCGTCCAGGAGCCTCTCGTCGTTGGCGAGCAGGTCCGAGACGCTCAGGGTACGCTGGCCGTCGGTCACCAGGACCACGTCATCGGCGCCGCGGGCTTCGGCGCGGTCCGCCGCGGCGGCGGCGAGCAGAAGGGCGGAGGCCATCAGAATTCGTAGGTGAGTCATATCGATCTCCTCATGGGAAAGAAGGTCAGGTTGCGGGTGCCCCGGGGTTCCTTCGCCGGAGTGAGCTCCGCCGCTTTCCGCCGGGCACGGAACCGTGAATGAGCAAGACGTATGCCAGGTTCGCCCTGACCACGGCGACGTCAGCTCCGCCCTTCGGCCCCCTGGTCCGACAGCCAGCCGAGGGCCGCTTCCTGCTGCGCCCGGTGATCCCCCTCCGACGCCCGGAAGCCAGCCACCGCCTCCCGGGCCAGCTCAATGGCCCGGGGCCGGTCCTCCGCCACCAGCAGCCGAGCCATCAGCCAGCGGGTCTCCGCGGCATGCCTGGGGTCCTGCCCCGCCCCGTTCCATACTTCCAGGGCCTCCTCCAGCAGGGGGAGGGCGGGGTCGTTGCGCCCTTGGCCGTGGAGGGCCCGGCCGAGTCCGTGGAGGCCATGGGCCACCATCGGATGGGTATCGCCGTAGGACCGCCGGAAGACCTCCAGGGCGCTGCGATGCTGGCGTTCCGCGGCCCCGAAATTCCCCAGCTCGTTGAGGGTCTCCCCGAGGTTGAAGACCGTGGTCGCCACCCAGGGATGGTCGTCACCGTAGACCCCCCGCTGGATCTCCAACGCCCGCCCGAAGGCCTCGACGGCGCTCTGGTGTTCCCCCAGCTCCACCCGGGTCGCACCGACGTTGGTCCACGCGATGGCGACGTGGGGATGGTTCTCCCCGAGGCTGGAGCTATAGATCTGGAGCGCACGGTCGTAGAGCTCCAGGGCCGAGGCGGCGTCTCCCCGGGCCGTCAGAACGTTGCCGAGGTGCATGCAGCCCGCGGCGACTTTCGGATGCCCGGCGCCGAGCCCCTGGGAAAAGGCCTCCAGCGACCTTCGGTAGAGGCCTTCGGCGGTTTCCAGATCGCCCCCCCGGTAGGCGACGGTACCGAGCCTATCGAAGGTGGCGGCGACATCCGGATGCTCGGAGCCGAGCCGGGGTAGATAGATCTCCAGGGCCTTCTGCAGCTCCGCCTCGGCTTCCTCCAGAGCACCCTGCTCCAGGAGGGCTGTCCCTAGCCGGACCAGCGATTGTGCGACGCCTGTCTCCGTCACGGCGTCGGCGCCGGCCCCTAGCCGCTGGCGCTCCTCCACCGCTTGGCGGTGGTGCTCGGCGGCGGCGGCGTACTGCCCCTCCTGAAAGGCCAGCAGACCCAGGTGATCCGCGAGGGTGGACCGGAGACGCCCCGTTTCCCCCAGCCGCTCCACCAAAGCGTCGGCCATCTCGGCGTAGAAGCGCCCCCGCTCGAAGTCCGCCTGCTGGAACCCCACCACCCGAACGAGGCGTATGAAGGCCTCCGCCGCCACCCGCTCGTGGCCACCCGCTTGGGCGGTCCACAGGGCGTGCTGGAGACTGTCGGTCGCCTGCGCCGGCTCGCCGGCACCTTCCTGTAGCCGCCCCAGCCTGAGCAGGGCCTCCGCCGCCAGGGGCAGGTAGCGGATCGTTTTGGTCCGCTCCACCAGATCGGCCGCCAGCTCCGCCCCTTCGGAGTAGCGTCCGGTGGCCTGGAGCGCCGCCACCGAGGCCAGCTCATCTCGAACTTCGGCCACCCGCCGCCTGGACTCGGCGTCCACCGGTTCCGACATCGGGGCCAGCAGCGCGCGGGTGTCGGCGCAGGCGTCGGGGTTCGCGAGTTCCCCCACGGCTTGGAAGGCTGTTTCCACCGTCGCCGCCGGATCCTCTTGGAATAGGCCCACCAGGGCGTCGAGCTCGCGTTGTCGCTGATCGAGGCAGGCCATCCGCAGGTCCAGAAGGGCGGCGGACTGCTCACCGCGGACGTGGGTCGCCTCGCAGGCGTCGACGTGCTGGGAGACCCAGCCCCGTCCGTAGGCGTCCAGGGCCTCCCCCACCGCCACCGCCACCAGCGGCGCGTAGGGCCGGGGGATGGCGCTGAATCCCGCGACCACCGCGGCTCGCCGCTCTTCGTTCCACACCTCCGCCAGCTGCCCCGGGGCCGAACGGCAGGGCGGCTCGGCCCCGGGCCCCCGCAGCACCAGGGCCGATACCAGGGCGATGGGCACCGCCGCGGCCGCGAGGGCTAGCCGACGCCGTCGCCGGGGGACCCCTTCGAGACGGGCCAGGAGGTCCTCCATGGACGGGTAGCGATCCTCAGGATGCAGGGACAGCCCCCGAAGCAGGATTCTGCGCAGCGGCGCCGGAATCCCTCGCCCTTCGGGGCTCGTCACCTCGGACCAGTCCGGCGGGCCCTGGCCGCCCGGCCCCGGTGCAAAGGGGGGCTCCCCGTAGAGCGCCCGGAACAGCGCCACGCAAAAGCTGAACTGGTCCGCCTCCGGGCCGGCGGGTTGCCCCCGCCACTGCTCCGGCGCCATGAAGGCGGGGGTCCCGAGGCGGGAGCCTTCCCGGGTGAGCCCCCCGGAACCCAGGGCGTCGGCGCCGCTGGAGCTTGCCAGGTCCTCCAGCCGTACGACCCCGCTGCCGTCACCCCCGTTTCCATCGACGCGGGTCCCTTCGCCGGCGCGGGCGAGGCCAAAATCCAACACCAGGGCGCAGCGGTCCGCCCCACGGACCATGACGTTGGACGTCTTGAAATCGCGGTGCACGAGCCCGGCCTCATGGGCGGCCGCCAGGCCCCGCCCCGCCTGGAGGAAAAGCTCCAGGATCTCCCGCCACTGCGGGCCGTGCTGCCGCAGCCAGGCGGCGAGGTCGAGCCCGGCGACATGCTCCATGGCGAGGAAGATCTGCTCCCCCACCGTCCCCACGTCGTAGATCGTCACCACGTTGGGGTGGCTGAGACGGGCCAGGGCCTGGGCCTCCCGCAGGAGCCTCTGGCGCACCTCCAGGGCCCTCGATCGGGTCCTCGGATGGAGGAGCTTCAGCGCGACCTTCCGCTCCAGGCTCGGGTCGTAGGCCGCGTAAACGACCCCCATACCGCCGGCGCCGAGACGATCGATCACCACGTAGCGCCCCAGGGTCTCCCCCCGACCGAACGCCCCTGCGGCGGGCGGGGCTCCCTCGGAGCGACGGCCACCTAGGGGCCCTCCGACCGCCGTGGTGTCCAGCGACGGGGTGACGACGGTCGGTGTGGGGTCTGGATCATGGCCTTTCGGGGTGCGGTGGCCTGTGGTTTTCCTCATGTTCCCGCACTATACGACCAGCGCCACGACAGGTTTAACCCTAAGTCTCCCACGTGCCGAGCGGCAGGTGGCCGGGGACGAGTTCCCGGTCCATGGGCAAGATTGCCCATGGAACGGGCACCCCTCGAACCCCAATCCGGCACCGGGAACCGCCCCCCGGCTGCGCCACCACCCTCGGTCAGGCCGCGGGCCGATGATGACGCTGGATCTCGCGGAGGATGGCGATGTTGTCCCGGTGGCCGGTGAGGCTCGCCGTGACCCGTCCCCGGATCGGGAAGCCGAGCATGTAGAGGTCGCCGACGATGTCGAGGATCTTGTGGCGCACGAATTCGTCGGCGAACCGCAGCTCGGTGTTGATGACGTTGTCCTCACCCACCAGGATGAAGTTGTCCAGCCGCCCCCCGGACCCGAGGCCGAGCTCCGCCATCATCGCCAGGTCCCGCATGAAGCCGAAGGTTCGTGCCGGGGCGATCTCAGACCGATAGACCTCCGGCGACGTCAAATCGAAATCGTAAAACTGCTCACCGATGGGGGCCGGGTAGCGTAGCTGGTACGAAACGCGGAATCCGTCGTAGGGCTCGATGACGAGTCGCTTGTCCCCCGTCCCCACCTGGTACGGACGATCGATCACCAATTCCTTGCGGGCCACCCGCTGGCTTTCGACCCCGGCCTCGCCGATGGCCTTGAGAAACTCCAGGGCCGAGCCGTCGAGCACCGGGATCTCACCGTGGACCTTGATCAGCAGGTTGGTGATGCCGAGGGCGTGGAGGGCGGAGAGGAGGTGCTCCACCGTCTTGATGTTCTCGCCACCGCGGGAGAGTGTCGTTGCGTAGTCCGTCTCCGCCACGGTATCGACGTGTGCCGGCAGCACCTTCTCGGCCGGCAGGGTCAGGAAGTGGATGCCGCTGTTCGGAGGCAGGGGCTGCAGCACCATGCCGGTACGGGTGCCGGAATGCAGGCCCAGACCGTAGATGACGGTGCTGCGCTTGATGGTCTTCTGGTGCTTGCGGCCGGTCTTCACCAGCGGCAGGGTCGGCGGCGGAGCGATCTCGCTTTCGATCTCAAGGCGACTGCGGCTCGATTCCACCCGCAGCACGTCGTCCCCGGACTCCCCCCCTTTGCCGGCTACCCGCCGCTTCCGGTGAGCCAGGGCCCCCTCCACCGC
>JBCDIS010000160.1:0-15806 GCA_038748685.1 Acidobacteriota bacterium
CACCGGGGGCGGCGTCGGGGGCTGCTCCACCGTCGGCCGCGGTGGGGCCGGGGCTTCGGCCGGCGGCGGCGCGGTGGCCACCACCATCGGAGGTTCCGGGTCTTCGAGGTCCGTCTCTTCGATCTCCCCCAGGAGATCGATGCCGGTGGCCGCGGGCTCGGCGATGGGGGCCGTATCCGGCTCTCCGACGCTGGCCACGGATGTCGGCCGCGGAGGAGCCCCCTGCGCTCGCCGCGGGGGCGGTGGCGCGGTCCCGCGGCCGGAGCCTAGTTGCTGCTCCAGCGACGCGACCCGCTGGCGCAGGCGCTCGGCTTCGACGTCCCGCATCGCCGCCTCTCGGCGCAGCTCCAGGTTGCGTTCCCGAAGTTTGGCGAGCTCCGCCTCGGCGGAACGGTCCTTGCCGACGCCGAGGCCGCCGCAGCCGCTCAAAACGAGGGCCCCGAGGCACAAAGCCGCCAGACCATTCCGGAGGGCCGCGGACCGCTGCTCGCCGATTTTCATGACTCCTCCGCGGTCTCCGTCTCCGCCTCGGCTTCGGCGGCGGCCTTGGCCTGGGCCGCGGCTTCCCTGGCCTGCTTCTGCTTCACCGCCGCCTCGGCCACTTCCTGCTCCATCTCCGCCGCCTCGTCGAGCCACTCGCTATCGGGGTAGCGCCGGCGCAGGTCCGCCAGGGACTCCAGGGCGTCCGCAGACCGCAGGCATCGGTGGTAGGCGATGCTCAGCTGGTAGAGGACTTCGTCCATGCCGGAGTACTCCGGGAAGTTCTCCTGCAGGTACTCGAAGCGGTTGATGGAGGCGGTGCAGATGCCGCGGCCGGCGTAGCGGTTGTAGAAGCGGCCGATCACCATTTCGTGGGCCGCCAGCTGGTCGGTGAGCTCGAGGATCCGCTGGCGGGTGTCGGCCACGTAGGTGCTGGTGGGGTAGAGGCGGAGCAGCTCGCCGTAGGACTCGATCGCCTGGCGGGTGACCTTCTGGTCGCGGTCCGGCCGCTCCGACCGGGCGGCGAGGCATGCGGCGACCTTGAACTGGGCGTAGTCGGCGCGGTCGCTGGTGGGGAAGCGGTTCAGAAAGTCCCGGTACTTGGCCTCGCACTTGATGAAGTTCTCGGTCCCCCCCTGGAGGAAGAGGGCGTCCGCCGCCAGCAGCAGGGCTTCGCGCCCGCTGCGGGAGTTGGGCTCCACCTCGAAGGCGTGGATGAGGTGACGCCGGGCCTTGTAGTACTTCTCGTCGGCGAGGAACTGCTTGCCGAGGTCCAGGGCCTCGTCGGCGGACAGGCGGAGGATCGGGTCGTCGCGCTTGCTGCATCCGACGGTGCAGAGGCTGACGACCAGCACCAGTGTCCATAGAACGGGCAGACAGCGTATGGATTTTTGGATCATTGGGGGTCCTGGGTAGCTCGTTGCCGGAGCCGCTGCATGGCCGCTGCCGGATCGTCTTGGCCGAAGGCTGCGGAGCCGGTGACGCAGGTGTCGACGCCGGCTTCGACGGCGGATCGGATGGTCTCCATTCCGAGGCCGCCGTCCATTTCGATGTCGATGTCGACGCCGGCCTCCTGCGCAAGCTTACGCAAACGCCGTGCCTTGGTCAGCACGTGGGGCAGAAAGGGCTGGCCGGCGAACCCCGGGTTGACCGACATGAGGAGGACGAAATCGAGCCTCCCCAGGCAATCCACCAGGCATTCCACCGGGGTCGACGGGTTGAGGGCGACGCCGGCCCGGGCTCCCCCTTCGCGGATCCGGCCGAGGAGGCGGTCGAGGTGGTTCGCGGCTTCCCAGTGGACCGAGATCCACGCGGCGCCGGCGGCGAGGTAGCCGTCCAAGAGTCGGCCGGGGTCTTCGACCATGAGGTGGACGTCGATGGGCAGGCGGGTCCGCTTCGCCAGGGCTTCGAGGACCGGAATGCCGAAGGTCAGGTTGGGGACGAAGTGGCCGTCCATGACGTCGAAATGGACGAGGTCGGCGCCCCCCCGCTCGCACAGCTCGACGGCGTCGGCGAGGTTCGCGAGGTCGGCCGCGAGGATGGACGGGGCGAGCTTCATCGATTGGACTCCACGGGGTTGGGGCGACCGCCGCCTGAGGGCTGCGGGGTTCGGGTTGCGGGGTCGGTCTCGGCCCCTGCCACCAGGCCGTCGGCGGCCCCCCGCTCCGGCGCCACCAGGGTGAGGGCGATGGCGTCACCGCGGCGCAGGGGGTGGCCGGGTTCGGGGTACTGCTGGAGGACCGTCCCCGGGCTCGCCCCTTCATAGGGCTGATAGCTGACCCGGCCGAAACGGAACCCGCGGGACTCGAAGAAGGCGCGGACGGAATCGTAGTTGCGCCGAATCAGGTCCGGCATGAGGTAAACCTGGGCGAGGTCGTCCCGGGCGACGAAGAGGTCGATGGGGGCGTCCTGCTCGACCTGCTCGCCGGCGGCGGGGTGCTGGGACACCACGGCGCCGCCGCGGGTACCCTCACTGTAGACGTCGAAGGTCCGCCCGAGGGTGAGGCCCGCCGCGGCGAGGGAAACCTGCGCCGCCTGGACCGCCTGACCGGCGACGTCCGGCACTTCGATGCGCCTGGGGCCCCGGGAGAGGGTGAGCACCACCTGGGTGTTCCGCTTGACGTAGACCCCCGACTGGGGATCCTGCTGCATCACGCGACCCTTGGCGACCTTCTCGTCGTAGCGTTCGTCGTCCGCCCAGACCGTGTCGAGCCCCTGGTCCGCCAGCAGGGCCACCGCTTCGGCCTCGGCCATACCGATGACCTCGGGGGTCATGGTCACACCGCCGCGGACGAAAAGGCTGAAGGAGACGTAGGCGACGAGGCCGAAGACGACCCCCAGAATGCCCAGGTAGCCGAGGCACCCGAGGCCGCGGACGAGCTTGCGCCACATAGTCGGAGCATACCAGAGGTGAGCCCCTGGGGCGGTTTACGACCCCCCCAGGAGCCCCGGCAGATTCTTCGACAGGTCGAAGAAGATCACCACCACCATCAGGGACATCAGGATCATGAAACCGACCTGGATCAGGCGCTCCTTCACCACCACCGAAAGGTCCCGGCGGAGCACGCTCTCGATGAGGAGGATCAGGATGTGGCCGCCGTCCAGCACCGGGATCGGCAGCAGATTGAGGAAGCCGATACTGATCGACAGGAAGCCCATGAGAAAGATCAGCTGCTTGAAGCTCTGGCGCACCGCCTCCCCCGCCCAGGCGGCGATCTCCACCGGTCCGGACAGGGCGCTCTTGGCGGCCACCTCCCGGGTGAAGAGCTTGCCGAGGACCGTGGCGCTCATCTCGATGATCTCGAAGTTCCACCGCACGCTCTCCACCACCGCTTCGCCGAAGGGCAGCTGGCGGTAGATGTCGAGGCCGACGCCGATCCGGCCCTTGCCCTCGATGTCCACGGGGGTCACCTCAAGGGCCAGGAGCTCCTCGCCGCGGAGCACCTCCACGGTGATCGTCTGGCCGGCCCGGGGCTCGATCTGGTCAATGAACTCCTGGGCGGTGGTGATCGGCTTTCCGTCCACCTTGCGGACGATGTCTCCGGAGAGGAAGCCGGCGAGGTGGGCCGGCCGGTCTTCGTAGATCACCGACAGCCGCAGCTCCAGCTTCGGATGGATGCCGGCGTCACCGTACTCGTACTTCGGCGCCTTCTTCGGCGTCACCTCGAGCTTCATGGCCTGGTCGGCGCGGCGGATGTCGAGCTGGACTGCCCGCTCCGGCGCCAGGGAGAGCATGAAGTCGACGTCCTTCCACTCCTCCACCGGCTCGCCGTTCACGGCGACGATCTCGTCGTCCAGCTGGAGGCCCGCCAGCTCGCCGGCGGAGCCGGCTTCGATGTAGCCGACCACCGGGGGGACATTCTGCAGGCCCTGGACCCGGATCCCCTGCATGAACAGCAGCGCGATGAGGGTGACCGACAGCACCAGGTTCATGGCCGGACCGGCGGCGTAGACGAGGATGCGCTGCCAGCGGGGCTTGCTGAGGAATTCCGAAGGATCCCCGGTGGCCTCTTCGGGAAGCTCGCCGCCGAGGCGGACGTATCCCCCCAGGGGCAGGGCCGAGACCCGGTAATCGGTGTCCCCCCGCCGGAACCCCCAGATGCGTTTGCCGAAGCCGAGGGAGAAGACGTGGACCCGGACCCCGAACAGCTTCGCCACCAGGTGGTGGCCGAGCTCGTGGACGAAGACGATCACCCCGAGGGCGAAGAGGAAGGCCCCGGTGTTGACGGCGAGATTGGACAGCGTATCGATCATGGTGGGATGACTCTGGGAAGGTGGCGGCTCCAGAACAGGGGCCGGCGTGGCTGCATTCTAGATCATGGGGGCGAAGCGTGCCCGGGGTGAGAACTGCCGGGGACGGCCCGGTCTGCGCCACCTCAGGTCCGGGGCGCCTCAGGTCGGGGGCAGGGGGCCGAGCCAGGCGATGCCGAGGGCGAAGACCGGGGCGGCGAGGAGCAGCGCGTCGAGGCGGTCGTAGAAGCCGCCGTGCCCCGGGAGCACGTGGGACGAATCCTTGACCCCGGCACCGCGCTTGAAGGCGGATTCGGCGAGATCCCCCATCTGGGCGACGACGGAGGTGACGGCGGCCAGCAGGAGGACGCTCAGCGGCACCGACCCGAGGCGCCACCAGCACCAGCCGGCGGCGACGGCGATGGCGAAGACGAAGCTCCCCGCGGCCCCCTCCCAGGTCTTGCCGGGGCTGATCCTGGGGGCCATCCTGTGGCGGCCGACGGCGCGGCCGACGAAGAAGGCCGCCGAGTCCCCGATGCTGACGATCGCCAGCAGCAGGAAGAGGAGCCAGGGGTCGCTGCCCTGGAGCCAGTAGATGGCGAGGAGTGGCGCGCTGAAGTAGGGGATGGCGAAGGCTACCAGGGCGATGCCCACCGCCGCGTCACGGCTCTCCCCCCGACCCGCCAGGCCGTTGGCGACGGCGAGGATCCCGGGCAGCACCAGCCAGCCGAACGACAGCTCCGGGGGGAAGGGGCCACCGTCGCCCCCCCATCCGTGCATGGAGGCCAGGCCGAGGGCGCAGGTGATCGGGATGAAGAGCCATAGCGGCCAGAGGGTCGCCGACGGGGCGAAGTGGGCGGCGATGCGGGTGAATTCCACCGCGGCCCATAGCCCGGCCCCCAGCCAGATGGGGAACGCCAGGTGGGCCGGCAGGCCGAAGATGAGGAAGATCGCGGCGGCGGCCCCCACCAGTCCGGTGACGACGCGGCTCGAGATGCCCGAGCTCGGGGCGGGGCGCTCGCTCAAGATCGTCCGCCGGAGCCCGCGACGAACTTCGAAGTCTGGGGCTCCGAGGCCCGCGCCTCCGCCGCCTCGCCGACGTCGCCGAAGCGCCGTTCCCGGGTCTGAAAGTCGAGGACTGCCTGCAGGAAGTCGGGTCGGCGAAAATCCGGCCAGCGCTTGGGGGTGACCCAGATCTCCGTGTAGGCCAGCTGCCAGAGGAGGAAGTTGCTGATGCGCATCTCGCCGGAGGTCCGGATGAGGAGGTCCGGGTCGGGCTGGCCGGCGGTGTAGAGATACCGGCCGAGGGTCTCCTCGTCGATGTCCACCTGCTGGCCGCCGGCCCAATCCTGGACGATGCGCCGACAGGCGTCGACGATCTCGCAGCGGCCGGAGTAGTTGAGGGCCACGTTGAGGGTCATGCGCCGGCCGTCCGAGGTGGCCTCCACGGCCCGGTCCAGCTGCTGGAGGATCGCCGGGTCGAGGGGATCCCGGCGCCCCAGGATCTGGAGGCGGATGCCGTTCTCCCGCAGCCGCGGCAGCTCCCGCCGCAGGTACTCCCGCAGCAGGTTCATCAGCGACCACACCTCGTGCCGGGGCCGCCGCCAATTCTCGACGGAGAAGGCGTAGAGGGTCAGCGCTTCGAGCCCCAGGCGGGCGCCGGTTTCGACCGTCTCCCGCACCGCGTCGACCCCGGCCCGGTGGCCGTAAACCCGGGGTTTCTGGCGCTCCTGGGCCCAGCGTCCGTTGCCGTCCATGATGACGGCGACGTGGCGGGGAATCCGGCTTGTGTCGATGCGCCGGAGGAGCCCCTCCTCGGGTGAGCCCGGCTTCGCCAAGCCAGCAAAATCGGGCGCGGGCCCCAGGGTGTCCATGGCCGGTAAGTTACCACAGGGCGTTCGGGTCCCCCGTCGCCCGCCGCGACCCGTGACGTCCGAACGCTCAGCCGGCGTAGCCCTCCAGGGGACGCCACGCCGGCGGATAGAAGACCGCCTCCAGGCACAGGCCCTGGGCCGGCGCGGTGACGCCGGCGTCGCACCGTTCGTGGCCGGGTTGCAGCAGCCGGCGCAGGTCGTCCGCCGGGCGGGAGCCGCGGCCCACCTCGATCAGGGTGCCCGCCAGGGCCCGCACCATGCCCCGCAGGAAACCCTGGCCGTAGAAGGTCAGCCGCACCTCCCGGCCGTGCTCGGAGAGCCGGGCGGAGAAGAGACGGCGCCGGGGCTGCCCGTGGCTGCCCCCCGCCAGGGCGAAGGCCGAGAAGTCGTGCTCACCGGGGAGGTGCCTAAGGGCCCTCTCCATGGCCCCCAGATCGAGGGGCTGGCCGACGCCGTGGACGAAAGGAGTCGACGTCGGCGGCACCACGTGCCCGCGGTGGATCCGGTAGACGTACCGCTTGCCGAGGGCGCATTTTCGGGCGTGGAATCCTTCGGGCATCCGGTGGGCCGCCAGCAGCCGTATCTCCGGACACAGTCGATGGTTCGCGCCGTGGACCAGCCCCTTGGCCGGGAACGGTCGCCGCAGGAAAAGGTGGGCCGCCTGGCCGAAGGCGTGGACCCCGGCGTCGGTTCGGCCGGCGCCGTACACCACGGTGTCTTCGTCCAGAAGGTCCGAAAGCGCCGCTTCGACGGCGCCCTGGACCGTCGGAGCCGCCGGCTGCCGCTGCCACCCCGCGAAGGGGCGGCCGTCGTAGGAGACGATCAGTCGGTGGACCATGTCGGATGACGGATCAAGAGCAGGCCGAACGGTATCCAGATCAGCCCCCACACCCAGGGGAACAGCGCCACTCCGTCGGCGTGCTGGGGGAGGTACGACAGGGGCGCGAGGGCGGCGAGGGTCAGCCAGGCGGGTTGCCGCGCCAGCGCCGCCCACGGCAGGACCCACAGCAGGTACCAGGGGTAGACGGTGGCGGCGCACAGGACCACCGCCCCCAAGAGCCGGCCGGTGGTGGTCACCGGCGGGCCGCCGCGGACCAGGATGCGCAGGAACAGGAGGGCGAACAGGCCCGCCAGGATCAGCTTGGCGAGGAATTGGGGGTAGACGAAGGGATACAGGCGATTGAGCGCTTCGTGGTGACCGACGGCGCCCTTCAGGGCGTCGATGCCGGACTTCACGCCGTCGACCACGAACGGAGCGTCGAGGGCGCGCCACAGGGGCTCGTAGAGGGGGCCGTTGAACTCCCACGAGACGCCGTAGGTGACGAGACCCGGGGGCACGCCGGTGGCGACCGCAGCCGGCCCCACCGCCGCCACGAGCACCGCCGCCGCCGTCGCCGCGAAGAGCACCCGCTGCGGGCTGGCGCGGGTCCACAGGGGCAGCGCCACCAGCGGCACCAGTTTGGCCAGGACGCCGCAGGCCGCCGCCGCCCCCGCCAGGGCGGACCTGCGGATCGACGGCATCAGGGCCCAGGCGGTCACCAGCATGAACGTCACCATCAGCGCGTCGACGTGTCCCATGGCGGCGGTTTCCAGGCTCACGAGGGGGCACCAGGCGTACCAAATCGCCCGTCCCGAGGGCTGGCCCAGGCGCCGCGCCAGGATCACCAACAACCCGCAGCCGGCTAGATCGGCGAAAAGGAGTAGAATCTTCCAACCCAAGATCGGGCTCGGCGTCCAGCTCGCCACGGTGAACCCGGCGAGCGCCAGCGGCGGATAGACCGTCGGCACCTCTTTGTGGGGCATCCGGCGCCAGCGTTCGTCGCGCAACTCGCCGAGCTCTTCCGCTTCCGGGGCCAAAAGGTAAGGATTGAAGCCGGCGGTCACCACCCGACCGTCCCAAACGTAGCGCAGCACGTCGTCCGAAAGGGTCGGCGGCACCGGCAGGAGCAGCAGACGAAGGACCGCAGTGACGATCAAGATGGCCACCACAGGGACCGGACGGTTCTCGAGCCGCCGCGCCGCCGCCCCCCACGCGGCGAAGGCGACGGCCAGGAGCCCGATGGTCGCCCAGGGCCATCGCCCCAGGTCGAAGAGCACCAGCAGGGCGGCATGGCAGAAGACGACAGGCAGAGCCGGCGCGAGCACGTCGCCGCCCCGGCCATCGGACAGGAGTTGCAGCACCGATGAGTGAGTGGTTGGAGATCGCGATCCTGACACTCTATTACCTGATCCTCGGGATCTTGGCGGTCTACGGTGTCCACCGGATGCTCCTGGTGTGGAGCTACTGGAGGACCCGGGGGACCCTCGGGCCGGAGCCGCCTGCCCCGGAGGACTGGCCGCAGGTGACGGTGCAGCTGCCGATCTTCAACGAACGCTACGTCGCGGAGCGCCTGATCGACGCCGTCTGCGCCCTAGACTACCCAGCGGACCGGCTGGAGATCCAGGTGCTCGACGATTCCACCGACGACACCAAGGATCTCGTCGCCGCCAAGGTGGCGCAGCTGCGGGCCGAGGGGGTCGACATCCAGCACGTCCACCGGACGGATCGTCGGGGCTTCAAGGCCGGCGCCCTGGCGGCGGGCCTGGGGGTGGCGAAGGGGGATCTCCTGGCGGTGTTCGACGCCGACTTCGTGCCCAACGCCGAGTTCCTGCGCCGCACCGTCCCCCACTTCGTCGACCCGAAGCTCGGCATGGTGCAGGCCCGCTGGGGGCACCTGAACCGCGAGTACTCCCTGCTCACCCGGGTCCAGGCCCTGCTGCTGGATGGCCACTTCGTGGTGGAGCACGCCGCCCGCCACCGCAGCGGCTGCCTGTTCAATTTCAACGGCACCGCCGGCATCTGGCGACGGGCCGCCATCGAGGAGGCCGGGGGCTGGGCCCACGACACCCTCACCGAGGACCTCGACCTCTCCTACCGCGCCCAGCTGGCGGGTTGGCGTTTCCACTACCTGGCGGACCTGGTGGTGCCGGCGGAGCTGCCGGCGGAGATCAACGCCTACAAGAGCCAGCAGCACCGGTGGGCGAAGGGGTCGATCCAGACCTGCCGCAAACTGCTGGGGACGGTCCTGCGGGCCCCCATCGGCTGGCACGCCAAGCTCGAGGCGTTCGTCCACCTGACGGCCAATTCCACCTACCTGCTGATGCTGGCGCTTTCGGCCCTGGTCTTCCCCGCCATGTACCTGCGGCGGGGGGACGAAGCCTGGAAGCTCCTCGCCTTCGACCTGCCCCTGTTCACCGCGGCGACGGTGTCGGTGCTGGTCTTCTTCGCCGTCAGCCAGCGGCGCAACGACGTGCCCCGGGGGCGGCTCCTGGCCCGCATGGCGGCGCTGATGGCGGTGGGTATCGGCCTGGCGGTCAACAACGCGCGGGCCGTCGCTTCGGGGCTGCTGCACGACGGCGGGGTCTTCCACCGCACCCCCAAGTTCCGCATCGAAGGGTCCAAGGGCGGCTGGGCGGACAAGGCGGCCTACCGCCTGCGCAAGGGGGCCACTTTCTGGATCGAGCTGGTGCTGGCGGCCTACTTCGTGCTCTGCTTCGGCCTCGCCATCCACCTGGAGATGTGGTTCTCCATCCCCTTCCTGTGGCTCTTCCTCCAGGGCTACGCCTACATGGCGTGGCTCGGGGTCGCGCCGTCCCGGTCCGCCGCCGCGTAGCACCCGCCGCTGCTTGACGCCCCGGCACTGAACGGGGGGCGACCCCGGCCTAGAGGACGTCGAGGTTGGCGTATTTGGCGATCAGCTTGCGGCGGCCGACGCCGTCGAAGTAGACGATCAGCTTGGCGCTGTCCCCCTTGCCCTCGATCTGCAGGACCTTGCCCGTCCCCAGTTTGGCGTGCCTAACCCGGGCGCCCTTCTTCAGCCGGCCCCCCGAGCGATCGGGATCCTGGGCGAAGGGCAGGCGTAGATTCGGCGCCGGCCCCCCCCGGGCCTCGAAGGGCTCCTGGGATTCGTCCTCCGGCGCCTTCTGGCCGAAGAACGAGAGGACGTCGCTGGCCGCCTTGTCGCGGGGTCCCCGCCCCGAGTCCCGGCCCCAGGCGGAGCCGCGGCCGCCGGAGCCGCCCCCCCGCCTGGACTGGGAATAGCCGCCGCCGTAGCCGCCGGGGCTCGAAAACAGTTCCGGGCTGTTCTCCACTTCGAGGGTGCGTTCCGGGATCTCGCCGAGGAAGCGGGATTCGTCCTGGTCCTGGTAGGTGCCGGCCACCCGGCGCCGACGGCAGGCGGTGAGGAAGAGGCGGCGGCGGGCGCGGGTCATGCCCACGTAGAGCAGCCGCCGCTCTTCCTCCAGGTCGTCGCCGTGGGCCTGGCTGTTGAAGTGGGGCAAGAGGCCCTCCTCCAGGCCCGCCACCACCACGGCGTCGAATTCCAGACCCTTGGCGCTGTGGAGGGTCATCAGGGAGACCCCGTCGCCCCCCAGGGAGTCGGTGTCGCTGGTGAGGGAGACGTGGTCGAGGAACGACGAGAGCAGGTCCTCCGACTGCCCCTGGTAGGCGTTCTGCTCGACGAACTCCTGGGCCGCCGAGAGCATTTCCCGCACGTTCTCGATCCGCGCCCGGTCGTCGGCGTTGTCCTCGTCGTACTGCTTGAGGAATCCGGTGGCGGAGAGGATGCGCTCCAGGAGGGCCGGAAGGGGCAGGTCCTCCCCCTCCGCCCGCAGATTGTCCACCAGGTCGCGGAAGCCCCGCAGGGCGCGGGAAGCGCGGGCGGCGAAGGAGGCGGAGAGGAGCTCGTCATTTTGGAGCACGTCCCACGGGTGGGTGGAGCGCTCGGCGGCGAGCCTCCGCAGCTGGTTCTGGGTGGTCTTGCCGATGCCGCGGGTCGGCCGGTTGAGCACGCGGTCGAAGGACAGGGTGTCCCGGGGGTTGCGCAGCAGACGGAGGTAGGCCACAAGGTCCTTGATCTCCGCCCGTTCGTAGAAGCGCACGCCGGCCACCAGGGTGTAGGGCACCCCCCGCCGCAGGAAGGCGTCTTCGAGGGCCCGGCTCTGGGCGTTGGTGCGCACCAGGACCGCCATCTGCCCCCACGGCATCTTGGCGTGGAGGGAGCTGAAGGTGTTCGACACCCACTTGGCCTCGTCCTGCTCGTCGCGGCCGCGGAAGAGCAGTACCTTCTCGCCGTCCCCGGAGTCGGTCCACAGGGTCTTGCCGCGGCGCTTCTCGTTGTGAGAGACGAGGCCGCCGGAGGCGTCGAGGATGGTCTGGGTGGAGCGGTAGTTGCGCTCCAGCTTGCGCACCGCCGCCCCGGAGAAGGTGCGCTCGAATTCGAGGATGTTCTCGATCTCGGCGCCGCGCCAGCGGTAGATGGACTGGTCCTCGTCGCCGACGGCGGTGAGGCGCGTCTCGGGGCCGCAGACCTCTTCGATCAGCCGCAGCTGGGCGTGGTTGGTGTCTTGGAACTCGTCCACCAGGAGGTAGCGGTGGCGGGCCTGGACCCGGCGGCGGATGCCGTCGTTCTGCGCGAGGAGCTTCACCGACAGGCGGATCATGTCGTCGAAGTCGACGCCGCCGGCCTCCCGCAGGAGGGATTGGTAGTGGCGGTAGACCGCCGACACCTTTCGGCTGAAGAAGTCGTCGGCGGTCTGCTCGTAGCGGGCGGGTCCGATGAGCTGGTTCTTCGCCGCGCTGATGGCGCCGAGCACCGCCGGCGGACGGAAGGCGTCGTCGGGGACCCCGGCGTCCTTCATCGCCCGCTTCACCAGGGTCTGCTGGTCGGAGCTGTCGAGGATCGAGAAGTCCCGCGGCAGGTCCACCTTCTGGCCGTACATGCGCAGGAGCCGCAGCGCGAAGCGGTGGAAGGTGCCGACGAAGGCCGGCAGCGGGTGCAGCCCGAGGAGCTCCTCGATCCGCTCCCGCATCTCCGCCGCCGCCTTGTTGGTGAAGGTGACGGCGGCGATCTGGGACGGGTCGATCCCCCGCTCCTGGACCAGCCAGGCGATGCGGAAGGTGATCACCCGGGTCTTGCCGGAACCGGCGCCGGCGATCACCAGCTGGGGCCCGTCGCCGTGGTTCACGGCGACGAGCTGCTCTTCGTTGAGCTCGGCGGCGAAGTCCAGGGCCATTATTCGACCGTCACGCTTTTGGCCAGGTTGCGGGGCTGGTCCACGTCGCAGCCCAGGCGTACGCCGATGTGGTACGCCAGGAGCTGGAGTGGGATGACGTTCACCACCGGCTGCAGCAGGCGGGAGATGCGGGGCACGCGGATGACGTCGTCGGCGAAGTCGTCCCCCCGGTCGGCGTCGACGATGGCGATCACCTGGCCGTCCCGGGCCTTGACCTGCTGGATGTTGCTCTGCACCTTCTCCACCACCCGCTCGCCGGTGGCGAGGGCGACGGTGGGCAGGTCCTCGTCGATCAGGGCGATGGGGCCGTGCTTCATCTCGCCGGCGGGGTAACCCTCGGCGTGGATGTAGGAGATCTCCTTGAGCTTCAGGGCCCCTTCGAGGGCGATGGGGTAGTTGATGCCGCGTCCCAGGTAGAGGAAGTCCCGGGCCCGGTGGTAGCGGCGGGCGATCTCTTCGATCTGGGCTTCGGTCTCCAAAGCGTCCGCCACCGCCTGGGGCAGGTGGGCCAGCTCTTCGAGGTGCTGGCGGTCGACGCCGAGGCCCCGCACCTGCCGCAGATAGAGGGCGAGGAGGAAGAGGGCTTCGAGCTGGGTGGTGAACGCCTTGGTGGAGGCGACGCCGATCTCCGGTCCGGCGTGGGTGTAGATGACGCCGTCGCTGATGCGGGTGGCCTGGGAGCCCACCACGTTGCACACCGCGGCGAGGCGCCCCCCCCGCTCCCGGGCCGCCTCCATGGCCGCCAGGGTGTCGGCGGTCTCCCCGCTCTGGGAGATCCCCACGGCGAGGACCCGTCCGTCGACGATGGGGTCCCGGTAGCGGTACTCGGAGCCGTAGTCCACGGCGGTGGGGATGCGCACCAGCTCTTCGAGCAGGAACTTGCCCACCAGGGCGGCGTGCCACGAGGTGCCGCAGGCCAGGAGGTGGATGCGCTCGATGCCCCGCAGGGTGTCGGCGGAGAGGTCGAAGGAGTCGAAGCCGATCTCGCCGGTTTCGAAGTCCACCCGCCCCGCTAAGGTGTCCTGTAGGGCCTGGGGCTGCTCGTGGATCTCCTTGGCCATGAAGTGCTTGTAGCCGCCCTTCTCGATCTGCATCGGATCCCAATGCAGGGTCACCACCTCCCGCTCCACCGGCTCGCCGTCTGAGCCCCAGATCCGGTAGCCGTCGGCGGTGAGACGGGCGACGTCGCCGTTCTCGAGAAACACGACGCGGCGGGTGTAGGCGAGGAGGGCCGCCGGATCCGAGGCCAGGAAATGCTCGTCTTCACCGAGGCCGAGGAGCAGGGGCGGTCCCTGCCGGGCCACCACCGCCTCGTGCTCGGGGGAGGTGGTGGCGACGGCGGCGAAGGCGTACATACCCTCTAGCTCGCCCCTCGCTCGGCGCACGGCGGCCACCAGGCTGCCTTCGGTGTCGAGGTAGGAAGACACCAGGTTGGCGATCACCTCGGTGTCGGTGTCCGAGTCGAAGGTCCAGCCTTCGGCGGCGAGGCGTTTCTTGAGGTCGAGGAAGTTCTCGATGATGCCGTTGTGGATCAGCGCCACCCGTCCCCGGGAGTCCACCATGGGGTGGGCGTTGCGCTCCGAGGGGGCGCCGTGGGTGGCCCAGCGGGTGTGCCCGAGGCCGAAGGAGCCGGCCATGGGCTCGGCTTCGAGCCGCTGGCGGAGGCGATCGAGCTTGCCCTCCGCCTTGCGGGTGTCGAGGCCGCCCCCCTCCACCACCACCAGCCCGGCGGAGTCGTAGCCGCGGTATTCGAGGCGCTTCAGTCCGTCCATGAGCAGGGGCACCACGTCTCGGTGCCCCACATATCCGACAATCCCGCACATGTGATCCTCACCTTCTACCGGTCAGCGGTCTAGCTTTTGGGGTCCCCGGGTTCGGCTGTCTTCCCGCGTTGACGACGCGTCCACTCCGGAATGGTCCGCTGGCGAGCCCGGCCCACCGCGAGGGCGTCGTCCGGGACGTCGTGGGTGACCACGGACCCCGCGCCGGTGGTGGCTCGGTCGCCGACCCGCACGGGGGCCACCAGCATGGAGTCGCTGCCGACGAAGGCCCCTTCGCCGATCTCGGTCCGGTGTTTGTTCTGGCCGTCATAGTTGCAGGTCACGACGCCGGCGCCGATGTTGGCCCCGGGGCCCACCTCGGCGTCCCCGAGGTAGGTCAGATGGTTGGCTTTGGCCCCTTCCCCGAGCCGCGTCTTCTTGAGCTCGACGAAGTTGCCGACCCGGGCGCCCTGAAGCAAGACCGATGCCGGCCGCAGCCGGGCGAACGGACCGACGTGGCAATCCGCGGCGACCTCGCAGTCGTCCAAAAGGCTGTAGGGCTGCACTTCGACGCCGTCCCCGACGGTGGAATCCCGGACCCAGCATCCCTGGTGGAGCACGCAGTCTTCCCCGATGCGGGTGTGTCCAAAAAGAGACACGCTCGGGTGGATCACCGTATCTCGGCCGACACGGACGGTGGGCTCGATGGCGGTGGACGCCGGGTCGAGGATCGTCACCCCTTCGGCCATCAGCCGTTCGTGGTGGCGGTCCAGCATGGCGCGGTGAGCTATTGCGAGGTCGCCGCGGTCGTTGACCCCCAGGCCCTCGGCGGGGTCCTCCAGGGTCACCAGATCGACGGGCCGCCCCTCCGCCACGGCCTGCCCGGCGACGTCGGTGAGGTAGTACTCCCCCTGGGCATTGTCGGGGCTGAGGCGCCGCAGGTGGTCGAAGAGATCCGGCGCGGGGAAGGCGTAGAAGCCGACGTTGACCCAGCGCACCGCCAGCTCTTCGGGGGTCGCGTCCGCGGCCTCAACGATGCGCTGCAGCCGTCCCCCCTCGGCGAGGATCCGGCCGAGGCGGTTGGTGGGCTCCATCTCCGTGGTGGCGATGGCCCCCCAGCCGGCCTCGGCGGCCTCCGCCATGCCGGCGAGGGTGGCGGCGGTCACCAGGGGGGTGTCGCCGTTGATCACCAGGACCGTGGCCTCCTCGGTGACGTGGGGCTCCGCCTGGGCGACGGCGTGGCCGGTGCCGAGGAGCTCCTCCTGGAGTACCCACTCCACGTCGTCGGCGTCGAATTCCCGCCGCACCGCGTCGGCGCCGTGGCCCACCACCACCAGGAGACGGGTACAGCCGGCCTGCCGGGCGGTGTCGAGGATCCAGGCGAGCATCGGCCGGCCCGCCACCCCGTGCAGGGGCTTGGGGCGGCCCGACTTCATGCGGCTCCCCTTGCCGGCCGCCAGAATGACGGCGATGCGGGGTCGGGACGGAGGGGTGGTCACGGGCGGGCTGTCGTCGGCCATGGTTCGCCTCGAAATTCAGGGGATCGAACGTGGGTTGGTGAGGATCGGGGGTGCGGGATCCGCGCCGCTATTCTAGACGCCGTTGGGAGCAGTTCGGTGAAGGTCGTCTCGCGGTTCTGCGCGCGGCCTGCAAAACTCGCCTGTGGCGCCTCAGGGTCGGCGCGATGGTCACGTTTGGGCGAGTCTGCCGCAAAGTCGACCTCAGATACCGCTCGGACAGGTTTCGGCCGTGCTCGAAGCCGCGAGACTCGGGCGACCGTGCTCCTGGGCTGGGGAGCAGTTCGGTGGAGGTCGTCTCGCGGTTCTGCGCGCGGCCTGCAAAACTCGCCTGTGGCGCCTCAGGGTCGGCGCGATGGTCACGTTTGGGCGAGTCTGCCGCAAGGTCGACC